>DAIDHH010000080.1 GCA_027452045.1 Gammaproteobacteria bacterium | reverse complement strand
GCGATGCAGGCGGCGAGCGTGAAAGTGTTGAGCCCCGCGTCTTCCTCCCAGCGGTCCTGGTCCGAGACCGGACCATTGCGCACGATGAAAGACAGCGCGCGCCGGATCATGTCCTCCACCTCGACCCCATCGAGCGCTCCGCGCTCGTGCAACACGGCCGCGAGCAGCACCGGGAAAGCCGTCTCATCGAGCTGCACCGCGCCCCAGTAGGGCGTGCCTCCGAGCCATTGGTTCTGGTTCCAGTGGCCGTCGGCGAGTTGTGTGGCGCGCAGATACCGCAGCGTGTCGAGCGCCTCGCGCGTGGCTCCGAAGGCGAGCAGCGCCCCGGCGCACTCGCACAGGTCGCGCGGCCAGACGAGGTGGTAACCGGGACGCTCGTCCTTGGTATTGCCCCACGGCACGCTCAGCGAGGCCACCATGGCGCCCGGGTATGTCTTGTCCTGGTGGGTCCGCAGCACCATGGTCGAGAGCTTGAATTGCTCCCGACACTCCTCGGGGAGCCCGTTCGCGATGCACACGCGGGATGCGCAGCCCTCGTGCCATTCGGTCCAGTCGGCGATCTGGCGCTGCCAGTTCTCCTCGAAGGGCGCAAACAGCGCCGACAACGCCAGGGTCGCGGCCGATTCCGCGCTGCTCGCGAAGCCGAGCGCGAGCACCGCCTTGCGCGGCAGCTCGCCCGTCAACGCCACATTGCCCGGGCCCGCCTGCTCGTACGCCCAGGTCATCGCACCGTTGTGCGCAAAGTCCTGCCACCCATCGCTCGAGCCGACATAGCCGCAGCTTGCGCGGCCCCAGGCGTCGCGCTGGTCGGAGGTGACCGCCGCGAGCGCGAGCGCGAAAGGGCCCTGCTCGGCCCAAAGGAGCCGATGGCCGCGATGTCCGACCACCGCCGCGCGATTGTTCGAGCCGGTGCCGCCGAGGTGGGGAGCGAGCAGCGCGTAGGGGCGCAGCTCCTCATCGCCTGTCAGCTCGACTTCCACGAGCAGCACGTCCCGCTCCGCACACGGCACGATGCGCAGCGCGAGCTCGAATCTCTCGTGTCGGTGCACGATGCGCACCGCTGGAACACCGGAGTCGGCGAGCGTCACCGTGTGACTGTCCAGGCGCTTCAGCTCCACCCAGAAGCCTCGCCCGTCCGAGACGATGAAGCCGAGGTCGCGAATCTGAGGAATATCAATGCGCGGGTAGTAGACCTCGTTGAGGATGCCGCAACCCACCGTGAACCACAGTCGCGAAGCGCCGAGCGCGCATCCAACCACGTCCTTGGCGCTGCTGCACCAGGTAGGGGGTAATCCCGGGGCGCCGGGCGCCTCACCCGTGACGGTGTCGGTCATTGATCTGTCCTCCGACTGCAGCCGTTAAAAAACATCGCGCAACGCGCTACCATAGCGCATGCTCTGGCTCAAGGCATTCCACATCGTCTTCGTGGTCAGCTGGTTCGCGGGGTTGTTCTACCTGCCGCGGCTGTTCGTATACCACTGCTCGACCACGGATGCGCCGGGCCTCGAGCGTTTTGCGGTCATGGAGCGGCGACTGTTCGCCATCATGAGCCTCGCGGCGGTGCTCGCGATGGCCTTCGGCCTCGCGATGATCGCAGCCGCGCCGGTGTATCTGGAGTTCGCGTGGCTGCGCATCAAGCTCGTGCTGGTGGCGGCGCTCATCGGCTATCACCTGTGGTGTTACGCACTGATGCGCGCGTTCCTCGAGGGCCGCAACCGTCACTCGCACCGCTGGTATCGCCTCTTCAACGAGGCGCCGACGCTGCTCCTGATCGCCATCGTCGTGCTCGCGGTGGTCAAACCTTAGCCATTCCAGATGCGCACCCGGTCCTGCCATTGCGTAGCGGGGGGCGGCGCGCTTTCCACGGCAGGCTCGGTACCCACATAGACAAAGGCGACAAGGGAGTCCTTGGGCGTAAGACCGAGCGCGGTCTTGATGGTTTCATCGTAGGCGGCCGCGCCGGTCTTCCACACGGCGTTGAAGCCGAGCGCCTGCGCCGCGAGCAGGATGTTCCCGGCCGCACAGCCCGCCGCGAGAACCTGCTCGAGCTGGGGGACCTTGGCCTGCGGATCGCATACCGCCGCCACGGCGATGATGAGAGGGGCACGGAAGGCCTTCTGGCGCTCGCGCTCGAGGGCCTCCGGGGTCGAGGCGGGTCGCACCCGGTGAAGCTGCTCGGCCATGAGCTCCCCGAAGCGCGCGCGCGCGGGCCCTTGGATCACGATGAAACGCCAGGGGCGCAGGCGGCCGTGATCCGGGGCGCGTGCCGCGCTTTCGAGCAGCAGCGCGAGCGCTTGCGCGTCGGGCCCGGGCTCGGTGAGGGTTTTCGCCGAGCGTCTTCGCAACAACAGGTCGATGGCTTGCATCACCCAATGATGACACAATCATCTTCGGCGGTTGACCGCCACTCCGAGGCTCCAATGGACACCCAGGCCCTGCAATCGCTCAAAGACTCGATCCGAGTCATTCCCGACTACCCGAAGCCCGGCATCCTCTTTCGGGACATCACGACTCTGCTCGGCCACGCCTCGATGTTCGGGCTCGCCGTCGAGGAGTTGGCCCGCCCGTGGACGGAGGCCGGGGTCGGGCGGGTCGCGGGCATCGAGGCGCGCGGCTTCATTCTCGGCGGCGCCGTGGCGCACCGCCTCGCCGCCGGATTCGTGCCCATCCGCAAGAAAGGCAAGCTGCCGCACGATACGGTGCGCGTCGCCTACTCGCTGGAATACGGTCTCGATGAGATGGAGATGCACCGCGACGCCCTGACTGCGGGCGAGCGCATCATCCTCATCGATGACCTGATCGCCACCGGTGGAACCGCCGAGGCGGCCGTGAGGCTGCTGCGCTCACTCGGGGCCGAGATTCTCGCCGCCTGCTTTGTGATCGACCTGCCCGAGCTCGGCGGCGCGCGCCGTCTCGAGGAGCTCGGGGTGCCCGTCCGGACGCTTGTCGCTTTTCAGGGACACTGATCGGCTCCGAAGATTACGTTCTGGTCATCCAAGGCTTCGGCGGCGATCGTCCTGAGATAATGCCCACCGTTCCGGCGCCGTGCGCCAGGGCATTTCTCAAACCGCTCAATATTCTCTTTGGAGATGTCGATGTTCAAGAAGCTCGTCCCCGTCCTCGGTGCACTGCTGGTCGCCGGCTCCCTGGCGCTTGCCCCGGTCGCGGCTGTTGCCGCGCCCGCTCATGCCGCCAAGCACCATGTCGTGCACAAGAAGGCGACCCACAAGGTCATGCACAAGAAAATGGCTCACAAGAAGTGGACCAAAAAGGCCAAGTGGCACAAGAAGGCCGCTCACAAGCCCATGAAGAAGCACGTGGTCAAGAAGGCCAAGAAGAAGGCCTGATCGCTTCTTCTTAGGCCGGATGCCCCAAGAGCCCCGCCCCCGTGCGGGGCTCTTGCGTTTCAGGGACTGCCCCTACAATCTCACCTATGCAGCCTCTGACTCAGGTGCTCGTCCTCCTTGCCGCAGCGGTGCTGCTGGTGACCCTCGCGCGCCGGCTCGGCCTCTCGACTGCGGTTCCCTACCTCATCGTGGGCCTGGCCCTCGGCCCGCACGCGCTCGGGGTCGTGAGCGGGTCGGCCACCGTCAGCCTGCTCGCCGACCTCGGCGTCGCCTTCCTGCTCTTTACCCTCGGACTGGACTTCGCCCTGCCACGGCTCATCGCCATGCGGCACGAGGTCTTCGGTCTTGGCGCCTTGCAGGTGATCGCCACCACGGCGCTGTTCGCCGCCCTCGCGCGACTCGCCGGCATCGCCTGGCCGGCGGCGGTGGTCGCCGGCGGAGCGGTGTCCATGAGCTCCACCGCCATCCTCCTGCAACAGCTGACGGAACGCTCGGAGCTCAATCGCACCCATGGGCGGCTCGCCTTCAGCATGCTCCTGTTCCAGGACCTTGCCTTCGTGCCCTTCCTCGCGCTCGCCTCGGCGCTCGGACCGGCCGCGAACCACCTCGGGCTGCGCGATGCGCTGTTCGCCGCGGCAGCGGGCTCCCTCGCCATCGTCGCGGTGCTGGCGGCGGGGCGGTGGCTCCTGCGGCCGCTCTTTCACGAGATTGCCCACAGCCGGCTGCGGGAGCTGTTCACGCTCGCCGCGCTCCTGGTGGTCCTCGCCGCCGCCTGGGTTTCGCAGCTCGCGCACCTGTCGGTCGGACTCGGCTCCTTCCTCGCGGGCATGATGCTGGCCGAGACCGAGTACCGCCACCAGATCGAGTCGGTCATTCGTCCGTTCCGCGACATCCTGCTGGGTCTTTTTTTCGTTTCGGTCGGGATGCTTCTCGATGTGCACCAGCTCGCGAGCGAACCGGGGCGCGTGCTCGCCTTCCTCGCCGCCATCGTGATCCTCAAGGCGGCCGTGGCGGCCCTGGTGACCCGGCCGTTCGCCCACTCCTCCTTCAAGGCGCTGCGCACCGGACTCGTCATTTCCATCGGCGGAGAGTTTGGCGTCGCCCTCGGCAGCGTCGCAGTCGCGAGCGGCCTGATGCCCGCACCGCTCGGCCAGCCGCTGCTGCTGTCGCTCGTGCTGTCGATGGTCTTGAGCCCGCTCATCCTCAATCACAACAAGCGGATCGCCCGCTTGCTGCTGCGCGAGCAGGGACCGCGGCACACCGCCTTCGAGCGCGAGAGCGAGGCGACACGCGAAATCGGGGAGCGCGAGCATGTGATCCTCTGCGGATTCGGGCGTGTCGGGCAGAACGTGGCCCGAGTGCTCGAGTCGCAAGGGTTCGAGTACATCGCGCTCGACCTGGACCCGGCGCGCATCGCCGCGGCGCGCCAGGCGGGTGATCCGGTGATTTTCGGCGATTCCGCCGACGAGCAGATCCTCCTCCGGGCCGGCCTTCCTGCCGCCACCGCCATCGTCATCAGCTTCTCCGACCCCGCGACGGCCCTAGGCATCCTGCGCACCGTGCGCAGTCAGCGCCCGGACGTACCCGTGCTGGTTCGCACGCAGGACGACTCGAGGATCAAGGAGCTGCGGGAGGCTGGAGCCACGGACGTCGTGCCCGAGACGTTCGAGGCGAGCCTGATGCTCGTCTCCCACGTGCTGATGCTGCTCCACGTACCGGTATCGCGCGTCGTGCGCACCATCGGCGAGATCCGCAATCACCGCTATTCGGTGCTGCGGAGCATCGTGCGCCGCGCCGGCGCGCGACCGCTCGATGAATCCCACGAATTTCGCGAGGAGATCAAGTCCGTGGTGGTGCCGCCGGGGGCCTGGGCGGTCGGACGGTCGCTACGCGACATACGCGCCCGGGGCACTGAGGTCGCCTTCACCGGGGTGCGCCGCCACGGCATCCTGGGGCGTGATCCGGCCAGTGACACGGTGCTGCGCGACGGTGATGTCGTGGTGCTCTATGGCTCCCCGGAAGCGCTCGAACGGGCCGAGGCCATCCTGCTCGCCGGTTAGGGAGCCTCTTGGGGCTGCCTGGGCTACAATCCCGCGCTCGTGAGCCGAACCGACATCCAATTCCCGCCCGAGCACGCCGCGCTCAAGGAAGACGTGCATGCGCTCGGGGAGCTGATCGGAGAGATCCTGCGCGAGCAGGGCGGTCAGGCGCTCTTTGAGCTCGTCGAACTCGACCGCCGTGCGGCCATTGCCCGGCGCGAAGGCGAGGAGCAGGCCCGTCTCGAGCTCGCCGCCTCGGTGAGCGACCGCCCGCCCGAGATGGCGCGCGATCTGGTACGGGCCTTTTCCATGTGGTTCCGTACGGTGAACCTTGCGGAGAAGGTGCACCGCATTCGCCGCCGCCGCGAATACTTCCGCAGCACCGCGCATCCCCAGCCGGGGGGCGTGGAGAGCGCCATCGCGCAGCTCAAATCCCAGGGCCTCGCGCTCGAGGAGGTCCTCGAGCTCGTGGGAGGCCTGCGGATCGAGCCGGTGTTCGCCGCGCACGCCCTGTCGGCCACCCGGCGGACGCTGCTGCGCAAGCAACTGCGAGTGTCGGAGCGGCTGCTTGCGCTCAATCCGACGCTGACCCCGCAGGAGCGGCGCAATCTCTGGAGCGGCATCCGCTTCGAGCTCACCACCGGCTGGCAGACCGAGGAGGTGCCGCGCAGGCAACTCACCGTGGGAGACGAGCGCGAGCAGGCTCTCTTTTACCTCATCGAGATCCTCTACCGGGTGGTGCCGGCGTTCTACGAAGAGATCGCCCAGGCGATCGGCACGCTCTACTCGGTGCCGCCCGACTCGATCGAGCTGCCGTGCATCCTGCGCTTCGGCTCCTGGGTGGGGGGTGACATGGACAGCAACCCCGACGTGCACGCCAAGACCGTCCGCGAAACCATGGCCCGCCATCAGCGGGTCATCATGGGCGCCTACTTCGCGGAGTGCCAGAAGCTCGCCGAGCGGCTGTCGCAGAGCGAGGGGTGCACCAATGTGTCGACCCGGCTGACCCAGCGCATCGAGGATTACATGCGGCTCGCTCCGAGCGCACGGGCCCCCACGCCCGGAAGACGCGACCGCATGCCGTACCGGCTGTTCCTCACGCAGATCGCCGAGCGTCTGCACTACACCTACGAAGGGCGGGCCAACGGCTACGATGACGCGCGGCAGCTGCGCGATGACGTGCAGATCATCGCCGACAGCCTGCTCGCCAACAAGGGTGGCCATGCCGGACTCTTCCACATTCGAAGGTTCCTGCGGCGCATCGACACCTTTGGCTTCCATCTCGCGAGCCTCGATGTGCGCCAGCACGCGAGCGTCCTGCACCGGATCATCGCCCAGGGTGGGGACGACCCCGCCTGGCCCTACCGTACCAGCGCCGAGCGCACACGCCTGCTGACGGATGCGCTCGGCAGGGACGCGGGCCCCCGCGTCGAGCTCGACGCACTCGGCAAGCGCAATCTTGCCGTGTTCGAGGCCTTCGCTCAGATCAGGCACCGCTACGGACCTCGAGCTGCCGGCTTCTTCGTCGTCAGCGGCACCGAGGGACCCGACGACGTGCTGGCGGCGCTGCTGCTCGCTCGCTGGGCATCGGTGTACGACAAGAACACCAACCAGGTCATGCTCGACATTGCGCCTCAGTTCGAGTCGATGGCGGCGCTCGAGCACTCCGGGGAAATCGTGCGCGAGCTGCTCGCCGAGCCCGCCTACCGGCGGCACATCGAGGGGCGCTCGGGGCGCCAGGGCGTATTGATCGGCTATTCCGACAGCAACAAGGAGGCGGGGCCGTGCGCCTCGCGCTTTGCGATCCACCAGGCCCAGGCGGCGCTCGCCGAGACGATCGGCTCGGCTGGAGACAGCTACGCGCTCATGCACGTACGCGGCGGCAGCATCGCTCGCGGTGGAGGGCGGATCGACACCCTGGTGAACGCGGCGCCCGCGAACGCCATCAACGGCGTGCTACGCCTGCGCGAGCAGGGCGAAACGATCAAGCAAGGCTACGGACTGCGCCCGATTGCAATGCGCACCCTGGAACGGGCGTTCAACGCCCTCAGTCTGGCTACCGCGAGCGGGACCGCTCGGGCAGCGGCAGCGGAGCATGTCGAATGCGCCGCGACGCTCGCAACAGCCAGTCGGGACGCTTACCGGCGCCTGATATACGACGACGGCGATTTCCACGAATACTTTCGCGCCGTCACGCCGATCGATGTCATCGAGAACATGCAGATCGGCTCGCGCACGATGCACCGGCAGGAGGATGCGGGCCTGCAGGGACTGTTGCCCGTGCCGTGGGTGTTCGCCTGGACCCTGACCCGCCACATGCTTCCCGGCTGGTTTGGCACGGGCACGGGGCTGGCCACGGTGATCGAACGTCACGGGGCGTCTCGGCTGCGCGCGGCGTACGCCGAATGGTTCTTCCTGCGCAATCTCATCGACGACATCGAGGCCATGCTGGCGCGCGCGGACCTCGAGATTGCTGCTGCCTACGATGTCCTCGTACCCGAGAGTCGCCGGCATTTCACAACGGCGATCCGCGCCGAGTACGACCGCACGCGCGAGCAGGTGCTGGTGCTGAAGGACGCCACCGAACTGCTCGAGAGCGACCCGATGCTGCAGCGCACCATCCGGCTGCGCAACCCCTACATCGATCCCATGAACCTGATGCAGGTGGACCTGCTCGCGCGCTGGCGTGCCGGAGGACGCAGCGACCGGGATCTGTTCGAAGCGCTGCTTGCCAGCACGACCGGCATCGCGCAAGGCCTGCAGAGCATCGCCTGAAGCGGCTACCGACCCATGAGTTCGAACATCACCATCCGCCCCGCCGTCGAGGACGACATTGCGCGAGTGCTCGGTTTCATCCGCGAGCTCGCCCGATACGAGCGCCTGGAAAGGGAGGTCATCGCCACGGAGGAGGATTTGCGCGAGACGCTGTTCGGCACCCATCGCTATGCCGAGGTGGTCTTCGCCTGCCTGGGCGAGGAGCCCGTGGGCTTCGCGCTCTTCTTTCACAACTTCTCGACCTTCAAGGGCCGGCCGGGCATCTACCTGGAGGACCTGTTCGTGGCACCGCAGGTGCGCGGCCAGGGCATCGGGCGCGCGCTGCTCGGGTGGCTCGCACGCACCGCCCTCGAGCGGCGCTGCGCCCGGCTGGAATGGGCCGTGCTCGATTGGAACGAGCCCTCCATCGCCTTCTACGAAAGCCTCGGCGCCGTGCCCCTCGACGAGTGGCGCACGTTCCGCCTCACCGGCGCCGCCCTCGAGCAACTGGGCGCGCGCG
>DAIDHH010000079.1 GCA_027452045.1 Gammaproteobacteria bacterium | reverse complement strand
GCGATGCCATAGAGGGCCGCGATGTCCTTTTGCTTCATGCTCTCCAGCCGGAAGAGAATGAACACGTTGCGGGTGAGCTCATTGAGCTCTCCCAGGGCCTGCAGCACCTGTGCCAGGTTGGCCTCCCCGAGCATCACCCGCTCGGGCGAGCGTTCATCCGCGGAAGCATCCAGGGCTTGTTCGGGATCCTCGCTCGGCTGCACCATGACGGTGGCCCGCCTCGCCGCCCGACGCCGCAGATCCTTCAGCAGATTCGAGGCCACTTTGAACACGTAGCTCTCGGGCCTCTGGATCGACTCCACCTCGCCCGCTCTCAGGACGCGCAGCAGCACCTCCTGGGTCAGATCCTCGGCATTGTCCCGGTCGCGTACCCGGCGCAGGAAGTAGCTGCGCAGCGGGCCGGAGAAGCGGGCCGCGAGCTCATTGCCAGGCCGCAGGGCGGCTTTGCCGGTGGGAGGATTCATCAGGTCGGTGCTTCGCTTTTGGTCAACCTACCACAATCGTCACGCTCACCCCAATCGGGCAAAGCTCAGCAGCGTCAGGCTCACCACGATGGCCCCCCCGATGCGGATCGCGATCTGGGCAAAAGGCATCAGCTCCATCCGCTCGGCAGCCGTGAGGATCGCCACCCCTCCCGTGCCGCCCTGCCCGGCGTGCGTGGCGTTCACCAGCGCCGCCTCGATCGGATAGAGGTTCACCTTGCGGCCCACCCAGAAGCCGACCCCGATCAGGGTCACCACCGTCGCCAGGATGGTAATGAGGTTCGCGGGGGCGAGGGCCGCGAGCAGCTTGTCCCAGGGTGTCCAGGCCACTCCCACCATGAACAGCAGCGGATAGGTGCCCACCTTGGCGAACATCTGGAATACCGCATCGGCACCGAGCTCGAGCTTGCGCGTCACGGCCCAGCCGAGCTTCATGGCCACCGCCAGCACCAGCATCACCACCGGCGCCGGCAGCTTCCAGGCGCGAAACGTGAGCTCCCCCACCAGGTACAGCGCCACCGCCGTGACCGCCCCGGCCGCAATGCTCATCACGTCCGCATGCGGCGGCGGCTCATCCTTTTTCAGAAATTCGTCGAGCTGCGCCCCGGGCTGCAGCCGGCCCGCTCCGGTCCACTGCGGCTTGCGCTTGCCCAGCCAGTTGAGCGCCCCGGCGATGAGGATCGCGAACAGGCTTCCGATCATGACCGCAGGCAGGATTTGCGCGAACTGCCCGCCGAAGCCCTGGTGCAGCACCCCGGCATAGCCGAGCGACAGCGGCACCGCCCCATCGCCCACTCCCCCGGCCATCACGGGCAGCACGACGTAAAACAGCGCGTGCGCCACCCCGAGGCCGAGCGCCGCTCCAACCGTTGCACCGACGATCACCGCCGCCACCGTCCCGGCCGCAAGCGGTGCGAAGATCTTCACGAACCCCCGGATCAGGACCGTACGGTCCATGGCGAAAACGCTGCCAACGATGATCGCCGAGATGTAGAGGAAGAGGTAATTCGAGCCCTTCGTGAAGCTCGACACCGCCGCCACGAGGTCAGGCGGCAGCACGTGGTAGTACGCCAGCGCGGAGGGGAGGAACGTCGCCACGATCACCGCTCCGCCCACCATGCGCAGGCCCGGGATGCGGTGCCCGATCTCGGCGCAGATGAACGACAGCAGCATGGTCAGGCCGATCATCATCGGCAGGTCGGTGGCCACCTGACCGTGGCTCACGAAGTACCACAGCGTTGCGGCCAGCACGACGGCAATCGGTACCGGAACCGCGCCGATCCGCCAGTCCATCAGACGCTGCCAGGAGGGCACCCAGGAAGGCGTGTCGCGCAATGTCAAATACCTCCAGGTCGCGGAAGACTAGACCGCTCGGGCGCGCCACCGGGGGCGCGGAATGAGCATACTAATGAGCAAGACGCCGGGGCGGACAGAATCCTCCACTCATCCGGCGAACAGCCGGTCCGCGACGAATGGATTGGTGCGCCGCTCGGCGCCGAAGCTCGAGGCGGGCCCGTGGCCCGGGACGAAGCGCACGTCATCGCCGAGGGGGAACAGCCGCTCGCGGATGGAGCGGATCAGGGCTTCATGGTCGCCGCGGGGAAAATCGGTCCGTCCGATCGAACCGGCGAACAGGACATCGCCCACCCATGCGCAGCGCTGTCCGCGATGGAAGAACACCACGTGCCCGGGGGTGTGGCCGGGACAGTGCAGCACCTCGAGCGTCTCGGCGCCGACGCTCACCCGATCGCCGTCCTCGAGCCAGCGGTCGGGCTCGAAGGACTCGGCCGGCGGAAAGCCGAACTGCGCGGCCGCCGCCGGCAGCGCCTCGATCCAGAACCGGTCTTCGCGCTGCGGGCCCTCCACCGGCAGGCCTCGCTCTCGAGAGAGCCGCGCGGTGCCCGCACAGTGATCGAGATGCGCATGCGTCAGCAGGATCTTGGTCAACATCAGCTTGCGCCGCTCGGCTTCCCCCAACACCCGCTGCAGATCGCCCCCCGGATCGATCACGGCCGCCCGGCCCTGCTCGTCCCATACGAGCGAGCAGTTCTGTTGGAATGGGGTGACCGGAATGACGAGCGAGTGAAGCACTGGGGTGCTCAGGAAAGCAGCTGCGCGATTCGCTCGGCCACGGCGCCGGGGTCCTCATCCCGGGCGGTGACGGCGCAACTCCTGCCGCGACGCGGCGCATAGAGCTCCGGCAGGGTCACTTTGAACAGGCCGACCGTGAGTGCATCCGTCGCGGCGCCGAGGTGCATGAGGCCCGAATCGGCGCACACGAAGCAACCGGCCGCCTCGATGAGCGCGGCCACCTCACGGATGCGGCGCGAAGCGTAGCCGGGGAGCTCGGGAAGTGATGCGGCTGCCCCGGGCGGGCGGATCTCGATGAGGCGCGCGGCGGGCAGGCGCGCGATGAGCTCGCGGATCATGCCGCGCCACCACTCGATCGGGAAGCGCTTGGCGCCGGTGGCATGGGTGGCGAGGGCGACCACCGGGCGCGAATGCTCTGCGCCGAGCAGATTCTCGAGCGCATGACGGCCCGCTATGCGCTCCGCCTCGCTCAGGCGGATGCTGAGCTTCGCATCATCCACACGGGCGCTGGCGGCATCGAAGTCGAGGAGCGCGCGGCGCAGCAGATACACCGGATAGGCACCCATGTGCTGCGGTGCGCCTTCGAATGGGATGCTGACGTCCACGCCCTGGCGCCTGCGCGGTTGGGTGAAACCGACTTTCGTGCGAGCATCGAGCCAACGCGTGAGGAATCGCGCCGTCCAGGAATTCGGGCTGGGATCGAGGATGATGTCATAACGGATCCGGTGCGCGCGCAGCAGCGTGAGCAGGTAGCTCAGCGGATGGCGCACGCCGCGGAAAGGCAGCTGATACACCTGACGCACGCGAGCAAACCCCTGGAACACCTCGGATGCCGCCGGACACGCCGATAGTATGTCCACCCTGGCGTCGGGCAGCGTCGCCTCGATCTCTTCGACGAGGGGCGTCATCAGCACCGTATTGCCGAGCCTGGTATTGGGACGGCAGATGAGGATGGAGGGGGCGGCGCCGGCGGCGGGACGGACGCCGGACGTGTGTGACGGTGCGGGACGCGGTTCAGCCGGCGGCATCGGCGCATTTTGAACGATGTTCCGCCCGCGGAACAGGGGCGCTCCTGCCTCGCGAGGACACCAGCCGCCTGGCCCGCCTCAGCGCGAAGGCATCCGCACGCTGTAGCCACGCGCATTCAGACAGGCGGTCAGTGCGCGCCGATAGCTGTCCCGCAGGGCGGATGAGGCCTGCGCATCCTGGCTCGAATTGATCGGGTCGAACCCCGACTGGCCAACGGCCCACTGGTGGCAGGCGTATCGGTCGTTCGCGGTCTGCTGTTGGCTTTGCCCCTTGCGCGGGATCACCTGAAGACTCAGCACCCCGGATGAGCTTTCCGCTGCCGAGGGAGGCGCCTCTGGCCGGCGCGCGGCGACCGGCGGGGGATCGGCCAGCACGTAGCCGCCGTAATTCGGGCTCCAGATGTAGTAGACCCGATTGACGTAATAGTACGGGACGTCGCCGAACCAGAGCGTGACCGCCCCGTAGGGCACGGTCGGCAGGAACCAGGGATAGTCCCAGTCATAATCGACCGGCGGCCAATACGCCCCGTCCCAGTCGCCACCGAGCCAAAGCCCTCCGCTCCAATACCGGTCGTCCCAGTCGCCGCCGTGCCAGTGCCCGTCCCAATCGCCACGCCAGCCTCCCGGCCCGCCGCGATGCCAGCGGTCGCCCCAATCGCCCGAGTGCCAGTGATCGCGCTCCCAGCCTTGCCGGGGAGCGACCCCGGCGTGCCAGTGGCCATCGCCCGGTCCCGCTGGCCCGCGCGCGGGGCTCCACGCCCCGGCCCCGCCGTGGCCTGAGAACCCGCGGACAGGGGGATGGACGGCCGCGTGTCCGCCGCCGAAATGCCCGCCCCAATGCCCGCCGTGGGGCGGCTGCGCCGCAGCCACCCTAGGGAGTGCGCACGCGAGGACCATCGTAAGGGCCCATACCGCGTGCGATCGCATTCTGCACCCGGGTCTTGGCATGGTTCTCTCCTCAAAGGGCGCCGCAAATTAGACCATGTGCGTGGCCGGGTGTTCCAGGCCGGCACCCGCGGCGCGATGGCGCTCAGCGCTCGGCGAGGGGCCCGAGCGCCGAGCGCAGGGGCCCGAGCCATGGCTCGAAATGCCGCCATTGCTCGAGTCCCTCGGTATTGATGGGCCGGCGCACCTGCTCGGAGCTTGCGGTATGCACCCGGCGCGCGGTCTTGTGGAACTCGAGGCAACCCGCCTCGAAGGGCAGTCCACAGAACTCGAGGATCCGCCGCACCTGCCCCTCGACATCCGCCACCAGCTCCTCGTGCTGCACCCGCAGCACCGCTCCCGGCAGCACTCGCTCCCAGTGGTCCATGAGCTCGACGTAAGTGCGGTAGTAGCGCGCGATATCCTCGAAGGAATAGGTGAACTGCTGCCCGGAGGCGAACAGCTGCTTGAAGTTGCTGAAGCAGCACGCCATCGCGCCGCGCCGCGCATCGATGATGCGCGCCCCGGGCAGCATCAGGTGCATCAGACCGATGTGCCGGAAGTTGTTCGGCATCTTGTCGATGAAGCGCGGCCTGCCGGCACGCCGGTAGAGCTGCGTATCGGCGAGGTACTGCTCGCCGAAGCGCTCGAAGTCCTCGCGCGCAAGCCGCCTCAGCACCCCCGGATAGTTTGAGTCCTCCTCCCCGCCCCGGCCCCGCAGCTGCTGCACCAGGCGCGGAATGTCGGAGAGCTCCATGGTGCCCTCCACCTGCGAATGCGAGGCGAGGATCTGCTCGATGAGCGTCGAGCCGGCTCGCGGCAGTCCCACGATGAAGATCGGCGCCTCGCCCGGGCAGCCCCACCCCTCACGCTCGGCGAAGAATTCGCGAGTGCACACCTCGATCTGCGCGGCCGTATTGCGCTCGGTGTACTGCGGACGATAACGGCACTCGCTGTGCTTGAGCGCGTTGCCGCGCTCGTAGTACGCGAACGACTCGCCGTACTGCCCCCGGTCCTCCAGCGCCTTGCCGAGCGCGAAACACAGATGAAATCGATCGGCGAGCGCGGCGCGCGGGGCGGCCTCCGCTGCGCGCATGCGCGCGATTTCCTCGTCCGTGAAGCGGTAAGTCTTGAGATTCGCAAGACTCCAGTAGGCATCGCCGTAGCCGGGCCTCACCTCGGCGGCACGATGATACGCCTCGATCGCCTCCTGCTGGCGGCCGAGAGTCTTCAAGGTGTGGGCGACAGACAGATGCAGCTCCGGGTGATCGGGCGTCTCGCTGAGCAGCTCGCCGTAGAGCTTCAACGCCTGCTCGCATTCTCCGAGCTCGGTCGAGATGGTCGCCTGCGCCGTGCGGCAGGCGCGATTGTCGGGCTCCTCCTCGAGGATCCGTCGAACTTCCTCGCGCGCCTGGCGATGCTTGTGCCGCTGCAGCAGAACCTGCACGTAGTCCAAGCGCGCCGCGCGATAGCCCGGCTCCATCTGCAGCACACCCTCGAGCAGCAGCTCTGCATCATCCAGCACCTCGAGCTTCATGCCGATCTGGGCCAACAGGCGCATACCCTCGATGTGGTCCCCATGGGTCAGCAGGTAGCGCCGTACGAGGCTCTCGGCCGCCTCGATTTCCCCGTCGGCGAACATGCTGCGCGCCGTGACGATGGCCGCCGGCAAAGAGGCAAGCTTGGCCACGTGTGCACCGGCAATGCTCGCATCGGCCTCGCGCCCGCTCATCCGGTAGAGGGCTTCGAGCGTCTTCCAGCTGGCCGGCAGCGCCGGATTGAGCCGCACGGCGTGCTCGAACGCCTCGATGGCGCCTTTGGCGTCGCGCCGCATCACGTGGCCGTGGCCCCTCTCCTGATAGAGCCGCGAATATTCCGGGTGCAGCGATTGCAGCCGCTCGAGCGTCTCGAGCGCCTCGGCGAGCTGTCCCTGCAGCCGCTGCGCCACGGCCAGCATGTAAAGCGCATCGCGATCCGCGGGGCTCGAGGCGAGCAGCGCCTGCGCCTCGCGCTGCGCTTCGGCGAACTGCCCGCGATCCAGACACTCGCGCACCCGCGCGGTCGGTTGTGAAACGGCTGCGCTCTCAGCGTGCATCGGGACCCCGGTCTTTGCTTATCACGGCCATGAAGAAGAATTCTACCGCAGCGGCGCGAACCCGACGCAGCGAGCTGCGGCGGCGGGAGTCGCCATTGTCACACCGGCGCAATACTGCAGCGGCACAGTGCGCGCCGCCTCGCAACCGGGGCAAAGACAAGCAATGCGGGCAGTCCCATGGCGATCCCGCGGTCCGATCGCGTGGCGGCCCGTCGATCCGAATCAAACCTCTCTGGCAGAGTGCCGGTGAAGTCCAGTTACAAGTTGACCTGCGTCATCGCCGCGAGCGCATCCCCGGCGCCGCTCGTTGGCGGTCTGCGCTGCGGGGGTGAACATCGCGCAGCCGGCGCCAGGTTAATTTTGCGTCATGCGAGTCATCGCGCGCGCTGCGCGGGCGTTCTACTCGTCAAGATGAACGCCGCGCCGCGGCCCCGATTTGACAGAAGCCAGCCATACCGGAGCACTCGCATGACCAATACATTCCGTACGTTACTGACCGCCACCGCCGCCACCCTCGCCCTGGCCGCCTTCAGCGCCGCGCCCGCGAGCGCCGACAACGCGTGGCAGGCGCATCACCCGCGCCGCGAGCAGATCAACACTCGCCTGGCGCGGCAGAACCGCCGCATCCACCATGAGGTCAGGGAAGGAGAAATGAGCCGCGCCCAGGCCGCCCGCCTGCATCGCGCCGATCGCCGGATCCGTCTTACGGAGCGGCGCATGGCGAGACGCAATGGCGGTTACGTCACCAAGGCGCAACAGCGGCGGCTGAACTGGCGGGAAAACCACGTCAGTCGCCGGATCGGCAAGTAAGCCGCGCCAGAGGACTCAGGCCGCCGGCAGCACGATGCCGGCGGCCTCCCCGAAGCCGATGCGCGCAAAGCCTTGCCGCGCGCACCATCCCCTGAGAATGACCCGGTCTCCGTCGGCGAGGAAGGTGCGCATCTCGCCGCTCTCGAGCGCAAGGGGTCTGCGCCCGCCATCGGTCAGCTCGAGAAGCGAGCCGGCCTCCCCTGACCCGGGCCCGGACTGCGTGCCGCTGCCCAGCAGGTCTCCGGGCTTGAGGTTGCAACCGTTCACAGTGTGGTGCGCCACCATCTGGGCAATCGACCAGTAACTGTCCCTGAAATTCGAGCGCGACAGCCGCTGCGGGGGCGCGCCCCGCTCGCGCATGGCGGCCGTCTCGAGCGCCACCTCCAGCTCGAGATCGATGGCTCCAAGCACTCGCAGCGCGGGATCATCAAGATAGGGCAGCGGCTGGGGATCGGCGTCCGGTCGGCTCCAGGGCGAGCGAAATGGCGCCAGCGCTTCGAACGTCACCACCCAGGGCGAGATGGTGGTAGCGAAGTTCTTGGCGAGGAAGGGACCGAGCGGCTGGTACTCCCATGCCTGCACATCGCGAGCCGACCAGTCGTTGAGCAGACACAGGCCAAACACGTGCTCCTCGGCCCGCCCGATCGAAACGGGCTCGCCTCGCGGGTTGCCCGTGCCGATGAACACGCCGACTTCCAGCTCGTAGTCGAGGCGTGAGGTCGCAGCGAGCTGCGGCTCCTGCGCGCCCGTGGGCTTGAGCTGGCCATACGGCCGCCTCACCTCCTGTCCGGACACTCCGATCGAGGAAGCGCGTCCGTGATAGGCGATCGGCACCCACTTGTAGTTGGGCAGCAGCGGCTGATCCGGACGGAACAGCCGCCCGACCGCGGTGGCGTGCTGGATAGAGGTGTAGAAGTCCGTGTAGTCGCCGATCCGCGCCGGCAGTGCGAACTCCGCGTCCGACTGCGGCACCAGTGCCCCTGCCGCGTGCGCGGCGTGCCGCGAGCCCGAACGCAGAATCTCCGACAGCCCCTGCCTGAGTGCCCGCCACGCCTCGCTGCCGAGCGCCATGAGGCAATTCAACGCGGGCTCGGCACACGCCGCGAGCGCCCGGGCGGCCAGGCCCTCGAGCGGCTGCGCGGCCCCTAGCAGGGCAAGGTCGAGCACCTGATCGCCGATCCCCACTGCGCAGCGCAGCGGCTCGCCGCTCCCCGAGCGGCGAAACACCGCGAACGGCAGATTCTGGATGGGGAAGTCCCCTCCCTGCCGGTTGGCCGACTCCACCCAGCTCGTGAGTGCCGGATCGTGCGTGCCGTCGATGACGCGCACGTCAGCTCGCCGGCGGCGCGAAATGCCGGGCCAGACCCTGCCAGCAGCGCGCGTAGTCAGTCTGCCGCTGCGGCAGCGCGAGCGCCCGGGGGGTCGGGCGGATGATGGTGCGGGTCTCGAACATGAAGGCCATGGTGTCGGTCACGTGTTGTGGCGTCCGGGTATCGGCGCGGCTTGCGCGCTCGAAGGTCTCGGCATCGGGCCCGTGGCCGGTCATGCAGTTATGGAGCGAGGCGCCGCCGGGCTCGAAGCCCTGAGCCTTGGCATCGTACACCCCGTGGATCAGTCCCATGAACTCGCTGGCGATGTTGCGGTGGAACCAGGGTGGCCGGAAGGTATCCTCCATCGTGAGCCAGCGCGGCGGGAAGATCACGAAATCGACATTGTCGACCCCCGGCGTGTCGCTCACCGAGTGCAGCACTAGGAAGATCGAGGGATCCGGGTGGTCGTAGCTGATCGAGCCGATGGTGTTGAAGCGGCGCAGATCGTACTTGCAGGGGGCGTGGTTGCCGTGCCAGGCGACGACATCGAGGGGCGAGTGATCGATCGGCGCCGACCAGAGCGCGCCGCCGAACTTCGCCACCAGCTCCATCCCGCCCTCGCGGTCCTCGTACCATGCGACAGGGATCTGGAAGTCCCGGGGGTTCGCGAGACCGTTCGAGCCGATCGGCCCGAGATCGGGGAGCTTGAAGGGCGCGCCGAAGTTCTCGCAGAGATATCCCCTCGCCTGCCCGTCGGGCAGCTCCACGCGAAAGCGCACGCCGCGCGGCACCAGCACGATTTCCTGGGGCGCCGCCTCGAGCACACCGAACTCGGTGGCGACGCGCAACCGGCCGAGCTGCGGAACGATGAGCAGCTCCGCATCGGCATCGTAGAAGAACCGGTCCCGCATGGAACGGTTGGCGAGGTACCAGTGGATCGCGCAACCGGCGTGCGCATCGCTCGAGCCGGTGCCCCCGACCGTGAGCAGCCCATCGAGGAAATCCGTCGGCTCGAGCGGCAGCCCCGGCGCGCTCCAACGCATCGGATCGGGCGGCGCGGGCAGCTCGGCGAAATGGCCTACCAGGCCGCGATGTGCGAGGGGTCGGTAGGGCCCCTGGAGCGCCGCCGGGCGGATCCGGTAGAGCCAGCTGCGCCGGTTGGCATGGCGGGGCGCCGTGAAGGCCGTTCCCGAGAGCTGCTCGGCGTACAGTCCGTACGGGCAGTGCTGGGGGGAATTGCGTCCCTCGGGCAATGCGCCGGCGAGCGCCTCGGTGGCGAAGTGATTGCCGAAGCCACTCAGGTACTCGAGTGGCGCGGCCCGAGCGGTGGATGCGGAGTGCATGGCGGACTCCCGGTATGCTTGCGCGGTATGATGACACAAATAGTTGCGCGCGCAACCTTCAGGGAGTCTCGCCCGTGAATGGCCGTCCTCCTGCCGAGCAGACGCTCGAGCTTTCCGCATTCGTTCCCTTCCGCCTGAACCGCCTGGCGACCGGCGTCAGCCAGTACCTCGCGGCGATCTACCAGGCTCGGTTCGGGCTGGACATCCCGCAATGGCGCGTGATGGCCACCGTCGGAGAAGTTGCGTGTACCGCCCAGTACATCGCCGCGAGCACCCGCATGCACAAGACGCGGGTGAGCCGCGCGATCGTCGAGCTCGAGGCCCGGGATCTCATCGAGCGCGCCTCGAATGAGCGGGACCGGCGCGAGCGGCAGGTTCGTCTCACCAAGGCGGGGCGTCGCCTGTACACCGAGCTCGTGCCGCTTGCGCTCGAGCGGGAGCGCGCGCTGCTCGCCTGTCTCGCCCCGCAGCAGCTGCACGGCTTTCTTGAGGGCCTGGACGTGCTGGAGAGATTCCTCGGACTGGACGCGCAACCTTGAGCACGAAACCCTCCCGGCCCGTGGCGATGCTCGCGCGGATGGCGATGACCGCCTGTGCGACGCTCATCGTGCTCCCGGCCTCTGCCGCCGCGATCGGCGCCACAGCCCAGGCAGTGCAAGTGGCAAGCTCCGCGCAGCTGGTGCTGGATGTGGCCGCCCGGCCCGGCAAACTCATGCTGTGGATCACGCGCACACGGGATCACACACCGGTGAGCGGCGCGGGCAACGTCGCCGTCAGGCTCGACGGCCATGCGGTGAAGGTATCCGCGCAACAGGACGACTATGTCATCGCCACCGATGGCCTGCACGGGGGCAAACAGCCGATCGAAGTCATCGTGGCGCACGATGGCATCCGGGAACTGCTCTCCGGGACGGTCACTCTGCCGAGCGCCCCTTCCACGCTCGAGACGCTCCAGAAGCACTCCGGCTGGGCATGGTGGGTTCTCAACATCGCGGTCCTGCTGCTCGCCTTCCGGATGATCTCGCGCAAGAAGAAGCCCTCATGAAATGGATCCGGTCCGTCACGCCAGAAAGATCCAGGCGCTGGTGCTCAGCCGGGAGCCCCGTAGAGTCGCCGGCGCGCTCATCAGGAGCCGCACTCATGTGCAACAGATCCCCGCCGACGCGCATCGGCCACATCCTCGCGCTTTCGCTATGCATAGGCGCCATGTGGCTCGGCAGCGCGGCCGCTGCCGGTGCGCCGATCACGATTCCGAAAACGCCGGCAGGAAACATGCTCACGGCATGGCTGCGCGCGTTCGATAGCGGCAATCGCGCACGCATCGAATCGTTCGATGAGGCGCACATCCCATGGTGGAATCTCGATCGGGCGCTTCGGGCTCGCGCGCGCACCGGAGGGTACGAGATACGGAGCATCCTCGGCAGTGGCCGATTCTGGGTGGCCTTTCGCGCCAGGGAAGTGAGAACCTCCGCGCAGATCAGGGGCAGCCTCGTGGTGCGGTCGTACGAGCCGGGACACATCACCCTATTGTCATTGATGGCAGCGGGGGGCGGCTCAACGGCGCTCCATCTGAATCAACAGGAGCGGGCCCGAGTGATCGGCGGCGCCGCAAGACTGCTCAAGGAGTTCTACCTCTACCCGGCCGTGGCGGGAAGAGTTTCCAAGGAGCTCGAGGCGCGCCTGGCACAGGGTGCATATCGCGGCATCACCGATGGCGGGATATTCGCAATCAGGCTGTCCGATGACCTGGTCGCGCTGACCGGCGACAAGCACGTCCAGATCGATTTCTTTGCGAAGCCACCGCGACGCAAGCTGCGCGGGAAGCCGCGGCTGCAGGCCCGGCGTGGGGCCGGCGGCAACTGCGGCATCGAGAGAACCGACCGCCTCGCCCACAACGTCGGCTATCTGAAGCTCGAGGCCTTCGGGCCACCCAGGTACTGCGCGCGGGCCGCGATCGCCGCCATGAATTCCCTTGCCGATAGCGATGCGCTCATCATCGATCTGCGGGACAACCATGGCGGGGCCCCGCGGATGGCGGCCCTGATCGCGAGCTTTCTATTCGACAAACGCACACATCTCGACGACATCTACACTCCAAGCACGCACTCCACCGAGCAGTTGTGGACCCTGCGGCATGTTCCCGGAAGGAAGTTCATCGCAAAGCCCGTTTTCGTACTGACCTCCGGCAGTACCTTTTCCACGGCTGAAGAATTCGCGTACGACTTGAAGAGCCTCAAGCGCGCCATCGTGGTCGGTGAGACCACCGGCGGCGGCGCCCATCTGGAGGCGCCTCATCGAATTGATGACCATTTCTTCATTCGCGTTCCCTTTGCCCGCTTCGTCAACCCGATCACCGGGACGGATTGGGAGGGCACGGGAGTGCAGCCCGATGTGAGGGTCTCGGCGGCCCAGGCGCTCGATGTGGCCGAGCGACTCGCCGCGTGCTACCCACCGGCAAGGCTGCGCTGCGGGTCTTCGGGCTTCATCGCACCCAGGCATCCCAGGCCCCGCAATGTCGTCTCCACCGCCGCCTCGAGCGGAGTGTGCGGCTCGCTTCCGAGGACAGCCTCGAGGCGAGAGTTGTCCATGTGCAGCGGCACGCGCCACAGGTAGCGCATCTCGAGCATCTCCCTGAACGTGGTGACGAGCGGGGCCGCCAGCAGGATGAGCCACCACGGGAACGGGGCGACGGCTGGCACGACACCTGTGTGCCTCGCGGCGACTGCCTGGATCGCTCGCACCATCCGCGTCCCGTCATCGTCCCAATGTCCGCTCATGTGGAAGGTCGCGAAGCGCTCGAATGAGTGGCGCCGCTCGATCAGCTCGACGATGGTTCGCGCCACGTCGGGCAGGTAGGACCATTCATGTCCGACACCGGGGGCGCCGGGATAGGTGATCCGGGTGACCGGCCGACCGGGCCTTACCAGAGCCTGTGCGAACCAGTTGTTTCTTGCCCCCGGACCAAAAAAGTCTCCGGCGCGCACGATGAGGGCGCGCCCGCCGGCTGCGCAAAAAGCCTCCAGGCGACGCTCCATGTCCACGCGGATCGCACCCTTACGGCTTACGGGATTTTGCGCGGACCGCTCGGTTACGCGCGGCAACGCATCGGGCCCATAGTTGTACACCGTGCCCGGCAGCACGATGGTGGCGCGGACTCTGGTCGCCGCGGCGATCGTGCTCTCGAGCATCGGCAGCACCAGTTCCGGCCAGCGCCGATAGCCGGGCGGATTGACGGCGTGGACGATCACCGAGCAGCTTTCGGCGGCGGCCGCAACGTCTCCTGCGCATAGCGCATCGCCGCGCAGCCAAGTGATACCGTCCCTGCGCTCGATGGGCTTTGCCGCCGCGCGCGTAAGCGCCCGCACCTCCCGCCGGCCATCGCGCAGCTGCCGGGCGACCTCGCCCCCGATCCCACCCGTCGCGCCCAGAACCAAAACGCTGCCGCCATTTGCCATGATCGTCTCCCGTGTGGTGGATAGTCACCAGCGGGAGGCATGTTGACGGCCGGCGGCTTTACATGGAATTGCATAGTCTGATGGATCCGCTATACAGTTCTGCATGGCTTCGCACATCGAATGGGAGCTCTATCGGTCCTTCCTCGCGGTCCTCACCGAGGGATCGCTCTCCGCTGCGGCCCGTGCCCTCGGCATCGCTCAACCTACCGTGGGGCGCCACGTCGCGGCTCTCGAGCGGGCACTCGGCATGCCGCTGTTCACCCGCTCGCAGACCGGGCTATCGCCCCTCGAATCCGCGTCGTCGCTGAGACCGCTCGCCGAGGCGATGCGCAGTGCCGCCGCCGCGCTGGAGCGGGCCGCGGCGAGCCAAGGCGCGGGCGTGCGCGGAGTCGTCCGTGTGACGGCGAGCGAGGTGATCGGGGTCGAGGTCCTGCCGCCCATCATCGCCGGGCTGCGCGAGGCGCACCGGGACCTGCGGATCGAACTCGTGTTGAGCAACAGAATGCAGGATCTGCTGCAGCGGGAGGCCGATATCGCGGTGCGCATGGTCCGCCCCGATCAGAAGGCGCTCATTGCGCGCCGGATCGGGCGGATCGAGGTGGGGCTGCACGCGAGGAGACAATACCTCGAGCGTCATGGCACACCGGAGAGCGCGGCTGACCTCGAAGCGCACACGCTCATCGGTTTCGATCAGCCGAGCGCCTTCGTTCGCGCCGCCGCCCGGTCGATCTCACTGCAGCGCGAAGCTTTTGCGCTGCGTGCGGACAGCGACCTCGCGCAGCTCGCGCTCATCCGCTGCGGCGCGGGCGTGGGATTCTGTCAGGTGCCCATTGCCAGGCGCGAGGGACTGGTGCGGGTGCTGGCCAGACGATTCCGCCTGTCACTCGATACCTGGATCGTGATGCACGAAGATCTGCGCAACAGCGCACGCTGTCGCGTCACGTTCGATGCCCTGGCGGAAGGGTTGAGGGCGCACCTCGCCCAGGTGGCGAGCGGCTAGCGGTAACTGATCCGGAACGCGCCCCAATGCCGGCCGCGCACGCGGATCGGAGCCGACAGGTCCTTCATCAGCGCGAAGCGCCCTCCCCCCATGTCGCGGCGGTAGATCTGCAGCAGGAACGGCCGGGTGCTGCGCGCGATCTTCTGCACCGCGCGGTCGTTGAAAACCCGCCGGTTGCGGCAGTGCGCCGCGTTCCAGACGGGATCCTTGCCCTGCGGCTGGCCGTAATCGGGATTGTGGGTGGGGAGGTAGCCTCCCCGCGTCCAGGCAACCGCGAAGACGATCCGGGGGTCCGCGCGCTGCACCGGGTCCTGGATCGGCGGCAGCACTCGGTCGGTGAACGCGACGTCGTCCGTGAGGAACTGAGGGGGATTGGTGCCGGCAATCGCCCGATAGCGCTCATCGAACAGCTGCGCCTCGGTGATCTCCCCGCTGGCGATGGCCGCCTCGAATACCTGCTCGATGCGCCGGGCGGTGTCCAACCCGAGTCGGATGATGGGCGTATCGGCGGTCTCGACGCCGCTCTCGGCGATGATCTCGATCAGGCTTTCACTCAGACCGAGCAGCGCCTCGACCCGTTTGTCGGCCTGCGCGAGGTTGCTCGAAGAAAGCTGCACTCCCTCGGCGAGCCCGCCGAGCTCGGTGAGCGTCGTATTGCAGGCATCGAGATTGGACGATGTCGATTGTACGATGCCGTCTATCTCACGGCGCACCGTCGTGAACGCCTCGTGGGCGCGGACCACCACGCCGTGCACCTGTCCGGCGTCCCGGCCCGCCTCCCCCGCCTGCCGGCTCGCCTCCCCGCTCTCGCCGATCAGGCCCTCGATCTGCTCGCTCAGCTGGCGAACCGTGCTCGAGATGCGATCCGTCGCCGTGCGCGTCCCCTCCGCCAGATTCTTCACTTCCCCCGCCACGACGGCGAAGCCGCGCCCGGCCTCCCCGGCGCGCGCCGCCTCGATGCCGGCATTGAGCGAGAGCAGTCGGGTCTGCTTGGCGATGGTCTGGATCGAGCCGGCCACCTCGGTGATCTCCTTGAGCACCGAGCCGAAGGAGGCTAGCCGCTCCTCTATGCGCGCAACCGCGGCGGCGAGCCGCTCGATGCTCTCGACCGCGTGTCCGAGGAGGTTGCGTGATGCGGCGATTTCCCCGCCGGCCGCCGAGGCTGCCTTCTGCACCTCGTGGGCGGCATGATCGATGGCCCGGTTACCGGCAACCATGGCTTCCGTCGCCTGATGAAGCTCCTCGAATTGCGCGGCCTGGCCGGACACTCGGGTGGCGAGCTCCTCGAGGTTGCCGCCGATGTCGGCGACCTCCACGCCGAGGGAGGAGATGCGCCGCGCGAGCTCGCCCACCAGATGCCGCCCCTCGGCGCCTGCGAGAGGGGTCTCTGAATCCGCCGGGGCCACCGTGGAGGGCTGCTCGGGCATCAGGTCACCTCTGATTCGAGCCGCATCGGGGTACGGCCTGCGGCTCGAAGCCAGGATTATGGGCCTGATCGGGCCGCCCGGGGGCGCCCTAGAGCGAGCGTGCGGCGCGGGAGTCCGTGTTCGACTCGCGGAACAGCACTGTCATGCGGATCGCACACCCGTGGGATCGGCAACCGACTCGCGCCAGATCGCAAGCAGGGCGGCGAGCAGCGCGGGGCCGAGAAAGATCCCGAGCAGGCCGAACGACTCGACGCCGCCCAGCAGCCCGAGCAGCACCCAGAGGAATGGCAGGCGCGCGGCGCCGCCGATGATCGCCGGCCGCACCAGGTGATCGGCCACGAACAGGATCACGCTACCGGCAACGGCGATGGCCACCCCTGCGGCGATCGAACCTTGCAGCATGAGCGCGGCGGCAATCACACCGCAAGCAATGGACGCGGCGAACGGGATCATGGCGAACAGGCCCGTCAAGGCGCCGAGCAGGACCGGATGTGGCACGCCCGAGAGCGTATAGACCACCCCGAGCACCGCGCCTTCGGCGACTGCGACGAGCACGACGCCATCGACCGTCGCGCGGATCGCCGCAACCGCGTGCGCGAGCAGAGGTTCCACTGATTCACCGAACAATCGACGGCTGGCGCGCGATACTTCGGCGCCGAGCGCATCGCGGTGCATGTAAACGAAGAAGAGCGTGATCAGACTGAAGACCAGGGTTGCCACGCGATGAATCGCCTGCATACCCAGCCGCCGCGTCCATTCGAAGAGTGCCGGTTGCGCCCTCGCGAGTACGCCCGGAGCGGCTGCGGAGTTGGCGAACAGGTCGCTCCATACGCGCTGCATCCAGTCCCCCAGCAGCGGGATGTGCACGAGCCACAAGGGAAGCGCTGGCGGCCCATTGCGCGCCGATCCCACGTACGCATGAGCGAGCGAGACGGCCTCCGTCACGGCAATCGCCGCACCGTACACGAGCGGAGCAATCAGTACCGCGCCCACCAGCACGGTGAACGTTGCGGCCGCCCGCAGCTGACGTCGCGGACCGTGGAATCGCGCCAACCACCAGTCGTAGACCGAAGAGGTGGCGATCGCCAGAACGATCGCCCAGCACAGCGCCGGCAGGAAGCGGCGCAGCATCCACACGCCGAGGGCGGCGAGAAACGCGATCAGCAGCGAGCGCGCGATGCGCTGAGAGGTGGACAGCTCAGCACTGTTCGGCATCTATCAGCCGATGATGCGGCTGCACAGATCGAGCAGCGGCGCGGGCAGAATGCCGAGCACCAGCACCGCCGCGGCGTTGATCCCGAGCGCAAACCGCACGCCCGTGGAGCGGACCGTCGCCGGCAGCGTCTCCGGAGCCTCATCGAAATACATCAGCTTCACCACCCGGAGATAGTAGAACGCCCCGACCACCGACACGGCGAGGCTGAGGATCACCAGCCCCAGATGATTCGTCTCCCACAGCGCCTGGATGATCCGCAGCTTGGCCCAGAAGCCGACGAAGGGCGGCACACCGGCCATCGAGAACATGAGCATGGCCATCGCCAGCGCGAGCAGGGGATCGCGCCGGTACATGCCCTTGTAGTCATCCAGCTTGTCCGCCTCGAACCCCTTGCGGCTGGCGAGCACGATCACACCGAATGCCCCGAGAGCCATCAGCACATAGATGAGCATGTAGTACAGCGCTGCGGTATAGCCGCTTTGCGTGCCCGCGACGAATCCGAGCACGATGAACCCGACGTGGCTGATCGTAGAGTAGGCGAGCATCCGCTTGATATTGCTCTGGACGATGGCCACCACGTTGCCCACGACCAGCGTGAGCACTGCCAGCGGCATGAGCATGCGTGTCCAGTCGATCGCCGCGCCCGGCACCCCGTACGCCAGTAACCGCAGCGCCAGTGCGAAATAGGCGATCTTCGGCGCCGTGCCGACGAACAGCGTCACGCTGGTCGGCGCTCCCTCGTAGACGTCCGGCAGCCACATGTGGAAGGGCACGGCGCCGAACTTGAAGGCCACCGCCACCACGATGAATGCCAGCCCCAGGATGACCCCGAGGTCCGAAGGCGAGTGCAGCGCGGCGGCGATGCCATCGAGGCTCAAGGTCCCGGTGAGACCGTAGATGATGGACATTCCGTACAGCAGCATGCCGGAGGCGATCGCACCCAGTACGAAGTACTTCATGGCCGACTCGGCGGCGATCCCCGACTCGCGGTCGAAGGCGACCATGGCGTACACCGACAGGGCGAGCAGCTCGACGCCCAGGTAGATGGTGAGCAGACTGTCGGCCGAGACCAGCACGAAGATGCCGAGCAGCGCGGTGAGCGCGAGCACGTAGTACTCGCCCTTGAGCATGTCGCGGTTCTCGAGATACGAGCGCGAGTACAGCAGCACCCACGCCACGATGAGGAAGCCCGCGAGCTTGAGGACGTACGCCAGCGGGTCCGCGACGTACATGCCGTCGAAGAGAACTACGCGCTGGGTGACGTTCGCATAAACCACGGTCAGCGCTGCGCCGATGACGAGAACGAAGAGCGTCAAGGTCGCGGTGGCGCCTCGCCGCTTGGCGCCGAAGAACGCCTCGAAAAGCAGCACGACACAGATCGCCGCGGCCAGGAAGATCTCCGGCACCGCGACGGCGAAGGGGTTCAAGGTGTTACTTGGATCAAGCATCGGCTGGACTCACACCGGGACTTTGGTGGCGACGGCCTGGGCAACCAGGTGGTGGATGGTGGGCTCCATGACTTTCAGCAGCGGCGCGGGCCAGATGCCCACCAGCAGCACCGCCACGGCGAGCGCCCCGAGGATCAGGAACTCCCGTCCGTCGAGGTCGGTGAGCTTCGCCACGTGATCGTTCCCGACGGGACCGAACACCACCCGCTTGACCAGCCACAGCGAGTAGCAGGCCCCGAGGATCAGGGTCACGGCGGCAAGCGTCGCGAACCAGAAGCCCGCCTTGAAGCTCGCGAGGATCACCAGGAACTCGCCGACGAAACCCGAAGTGCCGGGCAACCCGGTATTGGCGAGCGCGAACAGCACCATGAACGCTGCGAAGATCGGCATGGTGTTCACCACACCGCCGTAGTCGGCGATCTGACGGCTGTGCATCCGGTCATAGAGCACCCCGACGCACAGGAACATGGCCCCCGAGATCAACCCGTGCGAGACCATCTGCACCATGGCCCCGTCCATGCCCATCGCCGCGCCCTGCAGCCCGCCGCTCGCGCGCACGATCGCATAGACCACGAAGGCGCCGAGGGTCACGAACCCCATGTGAGCGATGGAGGAGTAGGCGATCAGCTTCTTCATGTCCGGCTGCACGATCGCGACGAAGCCGATGTAGATCACCGCAATCAGCGACAACGTGATGATCAGCATGTTGAGCTCGCGGCAGGCATCCGGCGCGATTGGCAGGCTGAAGCGCAGGAACCCGTAACCGCCCATCTTCAGCATGATGGCCGCCAGGATCACCGAGCCGCCCGTGGGCGCCTCCACGTGCGCATCCGGCAACCACGTGTGTACCGGCCACATCGGCACCTTCACCGCGAAGGCGAGCAGGAAGGCGAAAAAGATCCAGCGCTGCTCGGTCAAGGTCAGCGGCAGCGCCTGGAAGGCGGCGATCGAGTAGCTGCCGGCCTTCACGTACATGTAGATGAGCGCCGCCAGCATGAAGACCGAGCCGAGGAAGGTGTACAGGAAGAACTTGATGGTCGCGTACACGCGCCGGGGGCCGCCCCAGATACCGATGATGAGGAACATCGGGATCAGCATCGCTTCCCAGAAGAAGTAGAAGAGCAGCGCATCCGTGGCGGCGAACACCCCGATCATGAGTCCCTCCATGATCATGAACGCCGCGTAGTACTGCGCCGCCCGCTTGGTGATGACCCGCCAGCCGTCGATGATCACGGGAATGGTCATGAAGGCGGTGAGCACGATGAGCGGCATCGAGATGCCATCCACGCCGAGGGCATAGTAGGCATGGAAGCGCGGGATCCATGCCGCCTTCTCGACGAACTGATAGGCCGCCGTATGCGTGCTGAAGTCCTGCCACAGAGGCACGCACAGCGCCAGAGTGGCCACCGAGGCGAGGAGCGCCAGCCAGCGGCCGGCGCGGACGTTGCCCTCGCCGAGCATGAGCACCAGGATTCCGGCGCCGATCGGCAGCCAGATCAGGATGGACAGCAGGTGATCGTGCATTCTTGTGCTTTCTCCGAAATGCTCGCGCCGCTCAGGCGCGGACCAGGAACCAGCCGAGGAGCGCGGCCAGACCGATCACGATCCAGAACGCGTAGGAATACAGATAGCCGCTCTGCACCCGCCGTACCACACCGCCGAACCAGCCGACCGAACTGGCGGTGCCGTTGACCATGGCGCCATCGATCAGCCCCTGGTCGCCCGCCTTCCACAGTCCCAGGCCCACGCCGCGGGTGAGCCGGGCGAGGACATTCTCGTTGAACCAGTCGAAGTAGTACTTCTCGATGAGCAGGCGGTGCAGCCAGCCGAACCTCTTCGCGGCGGCGTCGGCGAGCTGCGGGCGCTTGAGGAAGAAGAGCCATGCCGTGCCGAGTCCGGCGAGGGCCAGCCAGAACGGCGCGCCGAGGAAGCCATGCAGCGCGAGCAGCGCCGGCCCGTGGTATTCGGCGGCCATGTGCGCCAGCACATCGTGAGCCGGCAGCACCTGGATGGCATTGCCGAAATAGCTGCCGTAGAGGATGTGGCCGACGGTGAAGTAACCGATGAGCACCGAAGGAATCGCGAGAGCGATCAGGGGCAGTGTGACGACGAGCGGGCTCTCGTGAGGCTCATGCGCCCCATGGTCGCCGTGCGCGTGTCCATGATCGTGCCCGTGACCATGGTCCGCCTGCGCGTGGCGGAACCGTTCCTCTCCATGGAAGGTCATGAACAGCAGCCGGAAGGTATAGAGCGAGGTGATGAAGGCCCCGAGCAGCACGCACCAGTAGGCGTACGTCGCGCCCCACAGATGCGAGGCGCCGACCGCCTCGATGATGGCGTCCTTGGAGTAGAAGCCGGAGAAGAACGGCGTCGCAACCAGCGCAAGCCCGCCGATCCAGCAGGTGATGGCGGTGATCGGCATGTACTTGCCGAGTCCACCCATCTTGCGCATGTCCTGCTCGTGGTGCATGCCGATGATCACCGAGCCGGCGGCGAGGAACAGCAGCGCCTTGAAGAAGGCGTGCGTCATCAGATGGAAGATCGCCGCACTGTAGGCCGAGGCTCCGAGCGCGGCCGTCATGTACCCGAGCTGGGAGAGCGTAGAGTAGGCGATCACGCGCTTGATATCGTTCATCACGACACCGAGCACGCCCATGAAGAACGCGGTGGTCGCACCGATCACCAGCACGAAGGACAGCGCCGTATCCGAGTACTCGAACAGTGGCGACATGCGCGCCACCATGAAGATGCCGGCGGTCACCATGGTGGCCGCGTGGATCAGGGCCGAGATCGGCGTCGGACCTTCCATAGAATCCGGCAGCCACACATGCAGCGGCACCTGCGCGGACTTGCCCATCGCGCCGATGAACAGAGCGATGCAGATGAGGCTCATCGCATTGACGCCGCCGAAGACGGGCAGGGTCTGCGCGGCGATGTGCGGCGCGGCGGCGAAGGCGGCCTCGTAGGACAGGGAGTGCGTGTACGAGAAGACCGCGGCGATGCCGATGATGAAGCCGAAATCGCCCACGCGGTTGACGATGAAGGCCTTGAGATTGGCGAAAATGGCGCTCGGGCGGGTGTACCAGAAGCCGATCAGCAGGTACGACACCACGCCGACGGCCTCCCAGCCGAAGAACAGCTGCATGAAGTTGTTCGACATCACGAGCATGAGCATCGCGAAGGTGAACAACGAGATGTAGCTGAAGAAGCGCGTATAGCCCGGGTCATCGCTCATGTAGCCGATGGTGTACACGTGCACGCACAGCGACACGAACGTGACCACCGACATCATGAGCACGGTGAGCCGGTCGATCAGGAAGCCGACCTGGATGTGCACCCCGTCGCTCACCAGCCACGTATAGACCGGGCCATTGAACGCCGCGGCGCCGCCCCAGTAGATTTGCTTGAGGACGTAGAGCGAGAGGGCACAGGAGAGCGCAACGCCCGCAATGGTGATGGTGTGTGCCCCCGCGCGGCCGATGAACTTCCCGGCGAGGCCGGCGATCACGGCCGCCACGAGCGGAGCCAACGGGATGGCGATCAGCAGATGCGGATTCATGCGGCGCTTAGCCCTTGAGAGTGTTCAGGTCTTCGACATTGATGCTGCGCCGCTCGCGGAACAACACCACGAGAATGGCGAGCCCGATCGCCGACTCCGCCGCCGCCACGGTGAGCACGAAGAACACGAACACCTGGCCGGTGAGGTCCCCCAGCATGCGCGAGAAGGCGATGAAGTTGAAGTTGGCCGAGAGCAGCAGCAGCTCGACGCACATCAGCAGCAGGATGATGTTCTTGCGGTTGAGAAAGATGCCGGCGACGGCGAGTGCGAACAGCACCCCCGAGAGGGTCAGCATATCGGCGACCGTGATCATGAGCGCTTCTCCGTCGCGACCTTCACCAGGCGCACCCTGTCCTCGGCCCGCACCGCGACCTGGAGCGAGATGTCCTGGCTCTTGAGGCCCGGACGGCGGCGCAGCGTGAGCGCGATGGCCGCCACGATCGCCACCACGAGCAGCACCGCGGCGAGCTCGAACGGGTACGCATAGCGGGTGTAGATCACCTGTCCGAGCGCGCGGGTGTTGCTGAATCCGGCGGGTTCCGGCACGAAGCCCTTGCTGAGATCGACCCCGGCCATGCCTCGCGTCCACACCACCGTGGTGATCTCGGCGATCAGCGCAAGCGCGGTGAGCCATCCGAGCCAGGCGAACCGCGTGAAGCCGCGCCTGAGCTCCGCGAGATTGATGTCGAGCATCATCACGACGAACAGGAACAGCACCATCACCGCGCCCACATACACGAGCACCAGCACTATGGCGAGGAACTCCGCCTCCGCGAGCAGCCAGATGCCGGCGGAGTTGATGAAGGCGAATACCAGAAACAGGGCGGAGTAGACCGGGTTGCGCGCCGTGATCACGCCCAGGGCGCCCGCGACCAGCAGCGTCGCGAACAGGTAGAACAGAATTTCGACTAGCACGGCTGTGGCCTCACCGGTAAGGGGCATCGGCCGCCTTGTCGACGGCGATGAGGGTCTCGTAGCGCTCCCCTACGGCGAGCAGCTTGTCCTTGCTCATGATGTTCTCGCCGCGGTTCTCCATGTGGTACTCGTGGATCCGGGTGAGCACGATGGCATCCACCGGACAGGCTTCCTCGCAGAAGCCGCAATAGATGCACTTGAAGAGATCGATGTCGTAGCGCGTCGTGCGCCGGGTGCCATCCTCGGCCACGTCCGAATCGATCGTGATGCAGGTCGCCGGGCAAACCGTCTCGCAGAGCTTGCAGGCGATGCAGCGCTCCTGCCCGTTCGCATACCGGCGCAGCGCATGCAGGCCCCGGAAGCGGGGCGACTGGGGAGTCTTCTCCTCCGGGTAGTTGAGCGTGTACTTGCGCGTAAAGAAGGTGCGCGCGGTGACGGCCATGCCCTTCAGGAGGTCCGGCAGCGTGAATGTCTTGAGCGGATTGGCCATTGCCTCCTCCTTCAGTGGAACCAGGACCCGGCCCACGGTCCAACGTGCATCGCCGCCATCAACATCTCGGCGCCGAGCCATACCAGAGTCACGGGGATCAGCGCCTTCCACCCGAGCCGCATGATCTGGTCATAGCGATAGCGCGGGAAGGTGGCCCGGAACCACAGGAACAGGAACAGGAAGACGAACACCTTCAGGCCGAGCCAGAAGAAGCTCGGCGCGCCGAGGAAGGTTGCGCCGATGAGCGGATAGCCCGCAAACGGCGAGAGCCACCCGCCGAAGAAGAACACCGCGGTGAGCGCCGAGATGAGGATCATGTTGGCGTACTCGGCGAGGAAGAACAGCGCGAACGCGATGCCGGAGTACTCGACATGGAAGCCTGCGACGATCTCCGACTCGCCCTCCGCCACATCGAAGGGCGCGCGATTGGTTTCAGCGACCCCGGAGATGAAATAGACGACGAACAGCGGGAACAGCCAGAACCAGTTCCAGGCGAGAAAGCCGCCCTGCTGACGACCGACGATGGTGCCGAGATTCATGCTGCCGGCGGCCATCAGCACGCCCACGAGCGCAAAGCCCATGGCGATCTCGTAGGCCACCATCTGCGCTGCCGAGCGCATCGCGCCGAGGAAGGCGTACTTGGAGTTGGCCGCCCAGCCGGCGAGGATGATGCCGTAGACGCCCATCGAAGAGAGGGCCAGCAGGTAGAGCAGCCCCGCGTTGGCCTTGGACACGACGAGCTCGGGCGAGAGCGGAATAACCGCCCAGGCGGCCAATGCCGGCACGAGGGCGAGCATGGGCGCCAGGCGGAACAGGAACCTGTTGGCGCGCGTCGGGATCACCACTTCCTTGGTGAGGAGCTTCACCACGTCGGCGAAGGGTTGGCCGAGGCCGGGCAGAAGGCCGAAGATGCGCACCCGGTTCGGTCCCCGGCGCAGCTGCATCCAGCCGATGACCTTGCGCTCCCAGAGCGTGAGGAACGCCACGCACAGGATGACGACGATGGTGATGATCAGGATCCACACCGTGGTGCGGATGATGCCCGGGAGAGTGCCCCAGAGTGCGAGCAGGTGGCTGATTTGAGTGTGCATCGTCAGTAGGTCACCGCGGATGCGCGGCCCTCACGCGTCTTCTGCAACGACGGCGCGCGGCGCACGAGCGCATCGATCTGGTACATCGGAATGTCCACCACGGTCGCCGCCGCCTTCCCCGCAGTCACCGGATGGGAACCCGTGTAACCGGGGGCACTGTAGGAGGTGGAAGCGCCACAAAGACCCGCGAGCTCGTCCCGAACGGCATCCGAGGAGAGGTATTCGAACCCGGAGAGATCGAGAAGATTGCCGAGGACCCGCAGGATCTTCCACGCCGGACGGGCCTCGCCCACCGGAGCCGCTGCCCCGGTCTGGCTCTGCCACACTCCCTCGAGATTGACGTAGGTGCCGGAGGTTTCGGCAAAGGTGCCCGCGGGCAGCAGAACGTGGGCGATTTCTCGCAGCGTCTCGCTCGCAAACGGTGTGACCGCCACGACGAACTCAGCCTGCGCGAGCGTGCGCCGGACATCGTCGCTCGCGTCAAGCCACGGCTCGGTGCCGAGCAACAGATAGGACCGCAACGCCTTCCCGAGCATCTCCCCCGCGGTGAGCCCGCAGGTGGCGGTGGCCTTGCCGCCGGCTTCGCGGTGCGGAACCGCGCCGGCGAGGTACGCGCCGGCGGCGTTGGCGCCCTCGGACACCACTCCGAAGGAAGCATCCGTCACCTGAGCAATGGCGGCCGCGAGCGCACGCAGTTCGGCGAAACGCGGATGGCGCAGCGCAAGCGCCCCGAGCCACACCGCGCGCTTCTCGCCAGCGGCGAGCGCCGCAGCCACCGCGCGGTGCTGCGGTCCAATGGTGGCAGCCTGCACGGCCGGCATCAGGTGCGCGGGCACGGACTTGCCCGAGGATTGCGCCGCGGCGCCGAGGATCGCGGCGAGGTCGGCCACCTGCGCCGCGGGCGCCGACTCGAGGTACTCCGCTACCGGGAAGTGATAGGGGAAGACCGCGGGATTGACCAGCGCGATCCTCGCTCCGGCACGCGCAGCCTTGCGGACGCGGTGCGCGAGAATCGGCACCTCGCGGCGCAGGTTCGAGCCGACGACGAGCAGTCCCTGGAGCGAGTCGACATCGGCGATGCGCATGCCGAGGTTGGGGAAACGCGGGTCCGCGTTCTGATCGCGGAAGTCGCTCTGGCGCAGCCGGCAGTCGATGTTGGCCGAGCCGAGTCCGCGGGCGATGCGGCCGGCGAGATAGAGCTCCTCGATCGTGGCCGAGGCGCTTGCGAGCACGCCGAGGGAGGCGGCGCGCGCGCCCAGCCCTTCGGCGGCCCGGGCAAGCGCGGCTTCCCAGTCGGTCTCGACCCATTGCCCGCCTTCGCGCACCATGGGACGCTCGAGGCGCTCGGGGCTGTAGATCGCCTCGTAGCTGAAGCGGTCGCGGTCGGCGATCCACACCTCGTTGATGGCCTCGTTCTGGCGCGGCGCGACGCGCATCAGCCGGCCTCGCAGCACGTGGCCGTAGAGGTTGCTGCCTGCGCCATCGTGCGGCGAGACGAGGGGCACCGCATTCATTTCCCAGGCACGCGCCGTGAAGCGATAGGGCTTGGAGACGAGCGCACCGACCGGACAGAGGTCGATCACGTTGCCGGAGAGCTCGTGGTCGACCGTGCATTCGATATAGCGGCGCACCTTCATCTGCTCGCCGCGACCGATCATGCCGAGCTCCTGGATGCCGGCGATGTCCTCGGTGAAACGGATGCAGCGCGTACAGTGGATGCAGCGCGTCATGTCGGTGGCGATGAGCGGGCCGAGGTTCTCATCCGACACCGAGCGCTTGCGCTCGTGGAAGCGCGAGTAATCGCGTCCGAAGCCGAGCGAGAGGTCCTGCAGCTCGCACTCCCCGCCCTGGTCGCAGATCGGACAGTCGAGCGGGTGATTGATCAGCAGGAACTCCATCACCGCGCGCTGCGCGCCGATTGCCTTCGGCGAGCGGGTGAATATCTTCATGCCCTCCATCACCGGCGTGGCGCAGGCGGGGATGGGCTTCGGCGCCTTCTCGACCTCCACCAGGCACATGCGGCAGTTGGCCGCCACCGGGAGCTTGTCGTGGTAACAGAAGCGCGGGATGTACTCCCCGTTGGCATCCGTCACCCGGATGATCATCTCGCCCTTGCGGGCCTTGACGGGCTTGCCGTTGATCTCGATGTTGACGAATTCTTCAGCCATATTACGCCGCCACCGCTCCGAGCTGGTCCTCGACGAGGCTGCGCCCGCCGTGATCGATCATGTATTCGAACTCGTGCCGGAAGTGCTTCACGAAACTCTGCACGGGCCAGGCCGCCGCATCGCCGAGCGCGCAGATGGTATGGCCTTCGATGCGATTGGCCACATCGACCAGGAGATCGAGCTCCTCGCGGCGCGCCGCACCGGCGAGAATGCGCCTGACGATGCGGTTCATCCATCCGGTGCCCTCGCGACAGGGAGTGCACTGGCCGCAGGACTCGTCCTTGTAGAAGCGCGAGAT
>DAIDHH010000078.1 GCA_027452045.1 Gammaproteobacteria bacterium | reverse complement strand
CATTGATGTCACCGACGCCAAGACGCTGATAAGTTCCGGATTTCTCAAGTGAACTGGGTGACAACAATTGCTCGTGCCGCGAGTGTGAGCATAGGCCCGCCGCCATTCTAGGGCGTCTTCGCAACGGCGGTGACAGCAATGACTAGTCTACAGGTGGCGCGCGAGGCGGTCGCAGACTACCCGCTTGGAGACCACTTTCCTAACGCATTTTAGCGGCTAAATGCTCGCCGCCCCACGGGGCGTACAGCTTGCGGATGGTCGCAGCAAGCGCGCTTCCGCAAGCCAGCGACCCTGCGCTACGTCCTCGATCGGCTGCCTCGTGTTCTCGTCATCTTCGAACGCCACCGCTGTCCTTCACCGCGATCGCAATCCACAGGCCAGAGCCGGCCACCAGTGCCGCCGTGGTCCAAATGGCCGGCAACACCGCGTGTGCAAATTGCGCAATCGACCCGAGGAGCAGCGCGCCGATGGCATAGCCAGTATCGCGCCAATAGCGGTACGTGCCGAGAGCCTTGCCGCGAATGAGAGGCGGCGCCCGGTCGGACATCGCGGCGATCAGGTTCGGATAGAGGAGCGCCATGCCGACCCCCATGATCGCGGCAGCCGGCAGCCACAGGCTCGCCCCTCTCCCGAGTCCCGTGAGAGCGATTCCTCCGGCCAACAGGAAGAACCCCGCCACCAGCGGCCACTTACGCCCGATGCGATCGGCCAGATGTCCGGTCCAGAGCTGGGACAGTCCCCAGGTCACCGCGTAGAGTCCCGTCAGCCAGCCGATCTCTACCAATCCCGCGCCATGTGCCCTGAAGTACAGCGGGAACATCACCCACACCAGGGTATCCGCGATCTTGTTGACGACCCCGCCTTGGCACAGCGCGCGGCCCGCACGGTCGCGAAAGGAGATTCGGACGAAGGTCGCGGCAAGCCTCTGGGAGTCGTCCATCACGGGCCGAGTTCCGTGAACTTCGGCATGTTCTGCATGGACCCAGGCCAGCGTGTCACGCACTCGAACGAGCGTCGCCAGCGCCGCGATGATCGTGGCGAGACCAAACAGAAGCAAAGCGGGGCGGGCGCCGAGCTGGTGAGCCAGGAGCGCCGCTCCAAGTCCGGCGACACCGACCGCAATATAGCCGATGGCCTCGTTGATCCCGACCGCGAGTCCGCGCTGATGGCTGCTCGCCAGATCAATCTGACTGGTGACCGTCATCGTCCAGGTGAACCCCTGATTGACGCCGAGAAATGCGTTCGCCGCGACAATCCACCACCAGTTGGGCGCGAAATAGATCAGCAGAGGGATCGGGATGGCGGCGAGCCACCCGGCGAGCAGGACGGGCTTGCGGCCGAATCGGTCGGCGAGGTCCCCGGCCACAAGATTGAGCGTGCCCTTCACCAAGCCGAAGGAGAGAACGAAGCTCGCAAGGAACAGAAATGCTCCGCGCGCCACCCCGAAATCGCGCGCGACCGCCGGAATGACGACGCGCTCCATGCCAATGACGAGGCCGACGAAGAATACCTGCAGCATCTGCAGGCTGAACTGTCTCCGATTCGCTGCGATGCCGCGCGTGTACGTCACCATCGCGACGGCGCCGCGCGCCTCTGCCCTCATGCGGCCTCGCCCGATGGCAGACCGGCGTTCGCGGCGCGTAGCTCAGCCGCCTCGGGCGGCGCCGGCGGGATGTTCCCGAGCATGAATGCCACGAAGCGCTCGGCCTCGGCAATTCCGAAAGCCGCGTTGTAGCGCCGCTCGAATCCGATCGTGGAGACCGGCTTGCCTGAGAGTCCGCGGCCACACACTGAGCCGGCCACCGCGCCCGGCAATACCTCGAGGTGCTCCGGCAGAGCCCTAAGACGATTGAGGCTCTCGAACAATGTGCGAGCGCCGCTTGCCGCATCGGAGGCGAGTTCCGTGCGGCCGACGTCGCCCACCATCAGCGTGTGCCCGGTCAGCACACACCACGGCTCTGGGGCGCGGGTCCGATCGGTGACCAATAGACTGATATGTTCGGGCGTGTGCCCAGGAGTGTGCAGGACATCGAGCGCCACGTTGCCGAGCTCGATCCGCTCGCCGTCCTTCAGCACGCGAAAGGTGAAGCCGGTCTCCGCCGAGGCATGCAGCGCATAGTCGGCCCCGACCGCCGCGGCCAGCTCGCGGCCGGCCGATCGATGATCGGCATGGACGTGGGTATCGATCACCAGGCGAATCGGCGTCCCGGATGCCACCGCGGCATCGAGGTAGGGCTCGATCGGATAAACGGGATCGACGATCGCCGCGGCCCCTTTACCGACACAGCCCAGCAGGTACGACACGGCGACCGGATCTCTATGGAGGAACTGGCGCAGGATCATGACATCCCTCAATTTTGGTACTTGAATATTCAATTCATTTGGAGAATGATTGACCGAAGGAATCACGATGTCAAGCAGTCGACCCAAGCAGCGCATTTACGCCCATCTTGCCGAGATTGCTTCGGCGCTGGGACATCCCCATCGGCTGGAGTTGCTCGAGCTGATTGCCCAGGGCGAGCGTAGTGTCGAGGCGCTCGCCGAGCGCAGTGGCCTCTCGATCGCCAATACCTCCCGGCACCTGCAGATCCTGCGCCGCGCACGCCTGGCCGAGCCGCGGCGCGCGGGCAAGCGGATGCTCTACAGCCTGATCTCCGACTCCGACGTCATCACCCTTCTCGGTTCGCTGGGCCGGGTCGGCGAACGCAACGTCGCAGAGGTCGAGCGGATCATCAGTACCTATTTCCGTGCGCGCGATGCGCTCGAACCTGTCTCGCGCGACACACTGCTCGAGCGGCTGCATGGCGAGTCGGTGACCCTCCTCGATGTCCGGCCTGCTGATGAGTTTGCTCAGGGCCATCTGCCGGGCGCGATCAACGTCCCCCTCGCCAAGCTCGATGCCGCCTTGGCAAGACTGCCCAAGGACACTGCCGTGATCGCCTATTGCCGGGGTCCCTATTGCGTTCTGTCCTACGAGGCGGTCGCTGCGCTGCGATCGAAAGGCCGTGAAGCCTACCGTCTCGAGGACGGCTATCCGGAATGGAAGGCGGCGGGGTTGCCTGTTGAAGCATAGGCCAGCCCGGTCCCGGCCGTCTGCGCGCCAAGTAGGTGACATGTTATGAAGATCCTGTTCATCTTGAACGATCCGCCCTATGGCACCGAGCGCTGCTACAACGCGCTGCGACTCGCCAATGCGCTCGGTAAGGCGGACCCCGCAACCGAGATCACGGTCTTCCTCATGGCCGACGCGGTCGGGTGCGCCAAAGGTGGCCAGAAGACGCCCGAGGGCTATTACAGCCTCGAGCGCATGCTGAAGCGCTTCCGGGGCGGCACCCACCAGGTGCTGCTCTGCGGCACCTGTATGGATGCGCGCGGCCTCACCGAAGCGGAACTGGTCGAAGGCGCTCGACGCGGTACGATGGATGAGCTTGCCGCGCTGACGCTCGCGGCCGACAAAGTGCTGGTGTTCTGAGCAATCCGGAGACAATGCCATGACGGCGGCCAAAACCATTCTCATTCTGGGTAGCGGCATCGGCGGCATCGTGGCGGCAAGTCTGCTGCGCAAGCAATTGGATCGTGAGCATCGGATCATTCTCGTGGAGCGGGAGGCGCGACATGTCTTTCCCCCTTCACTGCTTTGGCTCATGATCGGAGCCCGGCGCGAAGAGCAGATTTCGCGCCCGATCGAGCGCCTTGCCCAGTCAGGCATCGAGTTCGTGCACGGCGAGGTCGAACGGATCGAGCCGCAGACACTCAGCGTACGAGCGGCCGGGCGGGAAATCGCAGCCGATTACATGGTGGTCGCGCTGGGCGCCGAGCTCGCACCGGAAGCAATTCCGGGTCTCGCCGAGGCTGGACATAATTTCTACACACTCGCGGGAGCGCAATCGTTCAACCGGGCGCGCAGGGACCTTCGCGGGGGGCACCTGGCCGTGCTGGTTGGCGGAACGCCGTTCAAATGTCCCGCGGCACCGTACGAGGCCGCCATGCTGCTCGAGGCCGACGCTCGCAAGCGTGGCGTGCACCCGGCCGTCACTGTCGGCCTCTACACGCCCGAGCCAGGCCCGATGCCGGTGGCCGGCCCGGAGGTATCGGCGAAGGTGCGGCAAATGGTCGAGAGCACAGGGGTGCGTGTCCACACCGAGCACTTGGTAAAGGAGGTCGATCCGTCGGCGCGGCTGATTCGCTTCAAGAATGGCGCGACCGCCCCCTTCGATCTCCTCGCCTACGTGCCGCCGCACCGCGCCCCGACTGTGGTTCGTGCAGCCGGCCTTGCCGACGAGTCCGGATGGGTACCCGTGGACCGGGAGACGCTCGAAACGAAATTCCCGAGCGTCTATGCGATCGGCGATGTGACCGGCATCCCGCTCGTGACCGGCAGGCCGCTGCCGAAGGCCGGCGTGTTCGCTCACGGCGAAGCGGAGGTGGTGGCGAGGAACATCATATGCGCCATTACCGGCGCGGGGGCGCCGCGCTCGTTCGAGGGCCATGGGACCTGTTTCATTGAAATCGGCGGCAACCGTGCCGGCTTCGGGAGCGGCAACTTTTTCGCTGAGCCTGCGCCACAGCTGCGTTTGCGCGCTCCGGGATATTTGCTGCATCTCGGCAAGGTCGCCTCCGAAAAGTATTGGTTCTATCGGTGGTTTTAGTGTTCGCATGTCCATTGTCGAGATCGATAACCGGCGGCCCCGTTGGAATTGCTGGACCGGCATTGAAACTCTTGACTGACAGCGGAGATTGATGATGTGTGAGCTGTTCGCGATGAGCGCGAGCCAACCAACCGACGTGAACCGCTCGCTGGGCTTGCTCAGGCCCAGGGGTGGCGACGTCGGCCCGCATGCCGATGGCTGGGGCATCGCTTTTTACGAAGGCCGCGCCGCACGGGTCTTCAAGGAGCCCGTGCCCGCCGCCGAAAGCCGGTGCTTGGCATTCATCGCGGAATACGATTTCCAGAGCACCATGGTCATTGGCCACATCCGCAAGGCCAATCCGGAGCAGGTTGGACGCGCTTCCGCGAACACACATCCCTTCGAACGAGAATGGAACGGCCGCTCCTGGGTGTTCGCGCATAACGGCATGCTGCCCGGACTGCGCGAGAACCCGGAATATCCTATTCAGCGGTTCCGGCCGTTGGGAGAGACCGATTCGGAACACGCCTTCTGCGTGCTGCTCGATGCCATCGCGGCGTCGCATGCCGAGGCGACCAAAGAGCCTTGCGCGCAGGCCATCGTAAAAATCGTCAGGCCGTTCGTCAATCGGATGGCCGAACTGGGAGAGTTTAACTTCGTGCTGGGCAATGGCGAGAGTCTCATCGCTCATGCCCATACGAGGCTGTACGCATTGCGCCGGAGTTGTCGCAAGGACGGCTGTGGACAGACCGTTGTCCTGCTGGCTACATCGCCGCTGACGGAGGAGCCGTGGGTGCGACTCGCTTCGGGCAGCATTTACGTATACGCCAATGGGCAGGAACGCTCCGCCGTCGCCCGATCGACGCGCGGTCGCATTGCGCGGACCGCCTCGAAGGTGTCTGCCGTTCAGCACGATCAGATGCGGTGAAGACGTTATCCATGTCGAGCAACCCGCAGCACAGCATCGAGGCAGCTATGCTCACCAATCGAGCGCCTGTCGCAGGTTGAGCGAGCTCTCGATGGTGCCGATGAAGGTGGACAAGGTGTTGGTGTTCTGACCATGCGGCCGATCTATCTCGACTATAACGCGAGCACGCCGATTGACCCGGCGGTGGCCGCGATCATGCGGCCGCTGCTCGAGAGCGCCTACGGGAATCCATCGAGCGCTCACTGGGCGGGTGTGCCTGCAAAGGCCGCACTCGAGCGCGCTCGTGCGCAAGTCGCGGCGCTTCTCGGTTGCGCCGCGGAGGAGATCGTCTTCACGAGTGGCGGGAGCGAAGCGAACAACCTTGCGCTGAAGGGCCTGTTCTTCCGCAGGCGCGATAGGCCCGCGCACATCGTCACCTCGCGGATCGAGCATCCAGCCATCCTCATGCCGTGCCGGTTTCTCGAGCACCTCGGCGCGACGGTGACCTACGTACCAGTGGACGGAACCGGTCGTGTCGACCCAGACGATATCCGCAAGGCGGTCAGCGGCGATACGGTCCTCATCAGCATCATGCACGCCAACAACGAGGTCGGGACGATTCAGCCGATCGCCGAGATCGCCAAGATCGCGCGTGCGCACGGAATACCCTTCCATACCGACGCCGCGCAGTCCGCTGGCAAGATCCCAACGAACGTGGATGCGCTCGGCGTCGATCTGCTCTCGATTGCCGGCCACAAGCTCTATGGACCGAAGGGAATTGGTGCCCTCTACATCCGCCGCGGAATTGTCGTAGAGCCCCTGATCCATGGCGCCGGACACGAGCTCGGCCGACGGGCGGGCACCGAGAGTGCGCTCCTGGCGGCGGGGCTTGGCGAGGCGTGCGAGATTGCGCAGCCTGGGCTTGGCATGCCGGCGACGCGACGCTTGCGCGACCTGCTCTGGGAGCGCCTGTCCGTTGAACTCGGCGAGCGCGTCTCTCTCAACGGTCATGTCCACGAGCGCCTGCCGAACACCCTCAATGTTTCGTTCGCGGGGCAGGTCGGCGCCGAGCTCCTGGCACAGATGCCGGAAGTCGCCGCATCGACCGGCTCGGCATGCCACGCGGGCCGGGTCGAGTTGTCGCCGGTCCTCGAGGCCATGGGGATCGCCCCGGAAGTCGGCAGGGGTGCAATCCGCTTCAGCCTAGGGCGCGGTACGACGGAGGAGGAGATCGAGCAAGTCGTCGATCGAGTACGCCGGTTGCTCGCATGAGCGGGGCGATCGCCCCCGGTCAGATCGGTCCGAAAGTCTACGAGGCTTGGCGCGCGACTTTGCTCGGCCGGATCACCGAGGCGATCGAGCAGCATCTCATCTTCGAGCTGATGGGAGAGCTCCACAATGCCCGTGTTCTCGATGTTGGCTGCGGCGACGGCGCGCTGGTCTGCGCGGCGGCCTCGCGCGGCGCGGACGCGACGGGTCTCGATCCTGATCCGGCGATGCTGGCGGCAGCTCGCATGCGGGCACGGGGAGCGCATGTCCAGGCCGCGTTTGTGGACGGACGCATCGAGCAGATTCCCTTTGGCGATGCCAGTTTCGATATCGTGGTCGCGGTTACCGTGCTCTGTTTCCTCGCCGACGCATCCGGGGCCGTGCGTGAAATGGCGCGCGTGCTGCGGCCGGGTGGACGTCTCGTGCTCGGCGAGCTGGGCCGGTGGAGCTTCTGGGCGATGATGCGCCGCGTGCGCGGATGGCTGGGTGCCGCGACCTGGAAGGCGGCACGCTTCCGTACGGCGGACGAACTGCGTACCCTCGCCGAATCCGCTGGACTTTCCGTCACTGTGATTCGCGGCGCGGTCTTCTATCCGCCCGTTGGCGAGCTCGCTCGCATCCTCGCGCCGCTCGATCCATGGCTCGGACGTGTCACGACGTTTGGAGCGACCTTTGTGGCCCTGCAGACCGTCGCGCCCGGCGATCGTCACGTGAGACAGCCGTTGGCGGGCGGTCGATAGGTGTGAGGCAGAGCCGAAGGAGGTGATCGGGGATGCGCGAGCGATATTGACCGGTTGCAAGACCGGGCGGCCGAGACCCAGGAGGGGACTTGCGCGCCTTTGAGCCTGCGAGACGGCCTGCGGCAGATGAACAACCGCAGGACTCTTCCCGGAGATCGCCGGATCAGCCAACCGGAGCAGGGGCCTCGCGCGCCGTGTCGAGATGAATCATGCGCAGCCTCAGCGCGTTGCCAATGACGGACACCGAGCTCAGGCTCATGGCGGCCGCGGCGATCATGGGGCTCAGGAGCAGTCCGAAAACCGGATACAGCGCACCGGCGGCGATCGGGATGCCGATCACGTTGTAGATGAAGGCGAGGAAGAGATTCTGGCGGATATTGCGCATGGTGGCGCGGCTGAGAACGCGGGCCCGCACGATGCCCGTCAGGTCGCCCTTGACGAGGGTGACACCGGCGCTCTGCATGGCCACATCGGTCCCCGTGCCCATCGCGATGCCGACCTCCGCTGCGGCGAGGGCCGGCGCGTCGTTCACGCCGTCGCCTGCCATGGCGACCGCGCACCCTTCGTCGCGCAGGCGCTGCACGATGGCATTCTTGTGAGCCGGCAGCACTTCCGCCTCGATGTCGTTGATGCCGAGCCGGCGCGCGACCCCCTCTGCCGTGGCGCGATGATCCCCCGTGACCATCACGATCCGGATGCCCTCGTGCCTGAGTGCCTCAAGAGCACCGGGCGTGCTCGGCTTCACCGGATCGGCGACGGCGAGAACCCCTGCGGGCCGGCCGTCGACTGCCACGAACATCGCGGTCGCCCCGTCGTTGCGCAGGCGCTCCGCCGGCGCTTCGAGACTCGCGTGCGAAACTCCGAGAGAATCGAGCAGCGCGGCGTTGCCCACGGCGACCGCGTGTCCGTTGACGGTCCCGATAACGCCCTGGCCCGTCTCCGAGCGAAAGTCCGTTACACCTTGCAGGGCAAGACTCCTCTCTTGCGCTGACGCGACCACGGCCGCCGCGAGGGGATGCTCGCTCGAGCGCTCGAGGCTCGCCGCGAAGGTGAGCGCGGCCGCCTCATCGTATCCTTCCCCCGGCACGACGGCCACCACGCGCGGCTTGCCCTCGGTCAGCGTCCCGGTCTTGTCCACGATGAGGGTGTCGATCTTCTCGAATCGCTCCAGGGCTTCGGCGTTCTTGATCAGCACGCCCGCCGTGGCACCCTTGCCGACACCGACCATGACGGACATGGGAGTCGCGAGCCCGAGCGCGCAGGGACAGGCAATGATGAGCACGGATACCGCCGCAACCAGCGCGTAGGCGAGTTGCGGCGGCGGTCCAAGCAGCATCCACGCAATGAATGCGGCAAGGGCAATCAAAATGACGGCCGGCACAAACCAGGAGGAGGCGAGGTCGGCGAGCCGTTGGATGGGCGCACGGCTGCGCTGCGCTTCGGCCACCATCTGCACGATGCGAGCGAGCATCGTGTCCGAGCCCACGCGCTCGGCGCGCATGATCAGCGCGCCGGTCCCGTTGATCGTGCCGCCGATGAGCTTCGCGCCCGCGACCTTGGTCACTGGAATGGATTCCCCGGTGACCATCGATTCATCGACCGCGCTTGCACCCTCCAGCACCACTCCGTCCACTGGAATGGCCTCGCCCGGGCGCACCCGCAAACGGTTTCCCACCTGCACGGCATCCAGGGAAACCTCCTCATCGGTCCCTCCCTCGTGAATGCGGCGGGCGAATTTGGGCGCGAGATCGAGCAGGGCGCGAATGGCACCGCCTGTAGCCTCCCGCGCGCGCAGCTCGAGCACCTGCCCCAGGAGCACGAGCACCGTGATGACCGCGGCGGCTTCGAAGTACACGGGAATGAGACCGGCCTCGCTGCGCAGTCCCCGCGGAAAGAGACCCGGTGCGAACATCGCCACGAGGCTGTAAAGATATGCGGCGCTGACGCCGAGAGCGATGAGGCTGAACATGTTAAGCGAGCGGCGACGCACCGAGTCCCACCCGCGCTGAAGCAGTGGCCATCCCGCCCAGATCACGACAGGGGTCCCGAGCACAAACTGAATCCACATCGAGAGGACCGGAGAGATCACTCGATACGCCGCGAGTGATGGGATCTCTGTGGCCGTGTCAAGGAGGACCATCGGGGCGGCGAGTGCCGCACCGATCCAAAACCGCCGTGTCATGTCCCGCAGCTCGAGGTTTTGACCCGTCACACTTGCCGGCTGTACCGGTTCGAGCGTCATGCCGCAGATCGGGCAGTTGCCCGGCGCGCTCCGGCGAACCTGTGGATGCATGGGACAGGTGTAGATCGTTCGGGGCCGGGATTCGGCAGCCAGTCCCGACGGGCTCGCCGTTGCCTGGCCGCCATCTTCGCGCATCGGTTTGTTCACGGGTTCGGCTCCCAATCGACTATGATTAGTGAGATACCGGTTGGGCGCCGCGCAGAACTTCTCCAGACAGCCGCTCGAACACGAGTAGTAGGACTGACTCCCATGCGCCAGTGGTGCTGGGAGTGCAGCGAGACTCGCATCCCGCACACCGGATCCGTCAGATCGCGCTCACCCATCCCTGCGGCAAGTTCCCCGGACACCGTATGAGGTTCCGTCGGAGCCGAATTATCGCCTCGCCGGTGCGTGTGACGCGAATTCATGGCGCGCACAGTGTTCCCGAGACCTGGTAGATGACGCCGATAGTCGCGCGATCCCGCGCCTGAGGCGCTCCCTGCATCGTCGCGGAGCCTTTGTTTCTCCGGCCAGGCCGGCGATGCCAGCTATGGTTCCGCTTGGGGGCAGTGACCGCTCGGGTGGGCAATAGCGCAGCGTGGTCAAATGACCTCCCGCCGAATCGTATTGCGTTAGGGCCCTGAGACCATGAGGACTTCTACGTAATGGATCCAAAGCACTGCGGGAGCATACCGCGCGGCAATTGCGCCGGGGCCAGGTATCGCGCCATGAGTGGCCTCCTGTCATTCTTGTTCTTTGGGGCACTGTTCTTTGTCATGATGCGCTTCGGCTGCGGAGCGCATGTCGGTCACGGCGGCCATGGCGGCCACGCTCCCCAGCGCGACAACAAAAGTGACCAGACCGTCACCCCGTCCACCCACCACGCTCTCGATGCGGGCGTTGATCCCGTGTGCGGAATGAAGGTCGAGCCGGGCGCCGGCTACGCGAGCGTGTATCAAGATCAGACCGTGCGTTTTTGCTCGCGAGACTGCCTCCATAAGTTCGAAGCGCAACCGGAGAGGTATCTTGGCGCTCGCGCGATGGCGGAGGCAAGGCCGGGGATTCCGGGGAAGAGGTCGGTGTCATGAGAACGGGCATCTCGCTCAAAGCGGCCGGGATGGCGACGGGACTGTTCCTCGCGATTACTTTCTCACTGTGCGTGGCATTTGACCTTCTCGTCCCGCGCTACGCCATGTATCACACGTGGCTCGGACTCGTGCCCGGATTCCATTGGCTGACTTGGGAGTCCTTTGTCCTCGGGCTGATCGAGAGCTACGCCTACGGCTGGTTCATTGCGCTCATCTGGGTGCCGCTCTACAACGTGTTTCTGCTTGGACGGCGAAAATCATGAGTTCTCACATCGCCCATTCCGGCGCGTGGGGCCTCACGATCGTGATGATCGTCATCGCCTCCTGGGTTTTCTATCGATATTTCGCGCCCAAGGGGTGGCGCGAGTGGGCCGGCGCTGGCTTGGTCCAGGCGTTCATCATCGCGCTCTACGCGGAAATGTACGGTTTTCCGCTGACGATCTATCTGCTCGTGCGGTTTCTCCATTTCGACCGCACCAGCTTGAACGCGAACTTGTGGTCGACGCTGCTCGGCATGGGCGATACCGGAATGATGATTTCCATGCTGATCGGGTATGTGCTGCTCTTTCTCGGCATTGGCCTCTTCATCGAGGGATGGCGAGAACTCTACCGGGCGCACCAGACGGGTAGACTCGCATCCGATCGACTCTACGGTCTGGTGCGCCACCCCCAGTACACCGGGCTTTTCGTCGGGCTCTTCGGCGAAGGTGTGGTCCACTGGCCGACCATATTCTCCGTGACACTCTTTCCGATCATCGTGCTAGCTTATGTCCTGCTCGCATACCGGGAAGAACGGGACATGATCGGGAGATTCGGCGAGCGATACGAGGAGTATCGGCGGCGGGTGCCCATGTTTTTCCCGGGACGGGGCGGTTGGCGCCAGCTCATCGAGGCGGCCAGACCTTGAACGGCGTACGGCGTCGAGGCGTCATTTCACTCAGGAGACTCCAGTGAAATCGAGACTCTCAGTGGCACTGCCGGGCGTTGCCCTGGCGCTATTCGCGATCGCGGCCGCGCAGGCCGCGCCCCCTTCACCCCGGCCGCCGGCGGCTCAAGCAACCCAACCGGCCGCGATGGCCGCACAGCATCTGAGCGCGATGGAAACTCGGATGAAGCTCATGCAGGAGCAGATGCGGCGCATTCGCGCGACGAAGAGTCCCGAGCTCAGAGCGACGCTGCTGCGCGAGCACATGCACACCATGATGGAGCAGATGCAGGCCATGCGCGCCATGGGCGGGCGGATGATGTCCGGCATGATGCCTCGGGGGATGATGGGCGGTCCCTCGATGGGGCAGGGGATGATGGGTCAGGGCATGATGGGCGGCGGCAATCGGAATGCACCCTCCGCGCAGCAGTGCCAGCGGATGCACGACCGGATGCGGGATGAGATGCAGAACCGCCTCGACATGATGCAACTGATGATGGAGCAGATGATGGGCCAGATGCAGGCGATGCAGGGAATGCCTATGGAAGGAAAGGGCCCGAACCGGTAGCGTGCCTCGGGAGATCGGCAATCCCCGGAATGGCCTTCCCCGTGTCAACGAACCCGGATCGCGATGGGCGTGAAACCCCTCGGGAGCAGCGCATCGTGAGTACATCGCTCCAGGGTACACAACCGGCACGTCTGCGCCGCGTGGCGATGCCGTCACGCCTCGAGTTGCGATTCTGCCCCGCCCGGATTCGGCGCGGATGACCCCGGTGGCGTTTCAGTCCGCAACGCGTTAGCATGATAAGCACATGATGGGTCGACGACTGCATTCGCACTACCTCACGCTCCTGCTGCTGGCAGTGGTGAGCCTCGGGTACGGCCAGCAGGTCTGGTCGTGTCCCATGATGCTGTCCCCGACTCCGGTACCGATGCACTGCCCCATGACGGGTCACCGGGCGCCGATGCCCTGTGGCGGCGCGTCGTTGTCCTGCGGAGTCTCGTGCGGGATGACCGGCGCTTGTGGGTGGGTGCCCGCCGGACCGGCGGCTCGAGTCGCGGGGATTGAAGTCCGCAATGCGCATGCCGTCGCTCCGTCCGCGCCGGCATGGACGGCTACCTCTCCTGTGGCGGCGTACCGAAGGCCTCCATCGCAGGCCCCCCCGCGGATCGCCACCGCCTCATCGGCGGGGCGCGACACCTATCTTTCGACCCTCCGTCTGAGACTCTGACACCCCACGTTGCGGATCGGTGCCTGCACGCCAAGCGTGTGCGGGCGCCTCATCGTTTGGGATCTGCAAATGGAGTGTCTCGTGCGTCATCATTCGAAATGTCTCACCGGCGTGGTCGGCTTGGCGTTGCTCATCGCCATGAGCGCAACGCATGCCGCCGATCTCGCGCACCGGGGCCGTCATGTGTCGCTGCCGGCGCCGCTCACGGCTGAATCGTTCACCACTGCGGTGCTTGCGCGCAACGCAAGTCTCCGCGCCATGCGTCAGGCGCTGGTCGCGGCGGTCTCCGACATCCGCCCGGCCGGCGAGCTGCCTGATCCGATGCTGAGCGTATCGGCGGCACCGCGCACCTTCGGCAGTGCCATGGGAACGGGCGAGGACGTCGAGGTGAGTCAGGCCCTGCCCTGGTGGGGTACGCTCGAGGCGCGCAAGGAGATTGCGCAAGCCGATGCGGAGGTGGCGCGTCACGACCTCGAGGCGCTGCGGCTGCGCCTCGTGTCCACCGCGCGAGGGGTCTTTGCGGACTGGGTGTTCGTTCACCGCGCGCTCGCCATCAACGCCGCTAACGAGTCCGTCCTCGCCGAGCTACGGCGCATCGCCTCGGTGCGCTACGCGACGGGCAAGGCGCCGCAAGCCGATGTGTTGCAAGCGGAGGTTGAACGGACCGTGCTCGCGCAGCAGCAGCTCGAATGGCAGCGCAAAATCGCCGTCGTCGCAGCGCGCATGAACGCACTGCTCGATCGGCCGCCAACGTCCCCGATTCCACTACCCGTGGCCTTGCCCGAGCCGGGGCAGCTACCGCCCGAAGCGGCGCTCCTGCAGCGGGCGCTCACCCACCCGCAGTTGAAGGCGCTCGAAGCGCAAGAACGCGCCGCTTACGCGAAAGCGGCGCTCGCGGGCAAGCAACGCTACCCCCAACTTCAGGTCAGCGCCGGCTACAACAGCATGTGGCCGGATCCGGCCATGCGGCCGATGGTGGGACTGTCCTTCACGGTCCCGCTCGATCAGGGGAAGTACCGCGCCGAGATTGACGCCGCTCATGCGCAGGAGCGGCGGGCCGAATACGATCTGGAGAGCGAGCGCGCAACGCTTCTTGCCGATCTCTCGGCCGCCTACGCCTCGACGCGTGAGGCGGCGAAGTCGCTTGCGCTCTATCGAGACGACCTCGTGCCGCTCTCGCGCGATGCGCTCGAGGTGGCCCTGAGCGAATACGGCAGCGGCCGGGGCGGCTTTCTCGAAGTGTTGACCGCCGAGCAGCACCAACTCGATACCGCGCTCGGACTCGCCCGCGCGCAATCGGAGTACTTCGATCGGTGGGCCGAGCTCGAGCGACTGACCGGGAGCGGGCTTGCGAGATCGAACGAGACGGGGACCTCGCCATGAAGACGAATTACCGTTTGGCATTTTTCACGGCGCTCACCGTCAATCTGCTGCTCCTCGGCGGCGCGGGGGCACTGTGGTGGCGCTCGCATTCGGCGGCGGTGTCGAGGATCGCCCCGGCGGCGACCGCGGCTTTGGCGCCTCAGGCGAGTGCAAAAGTCGGCAATGGCGAGCCCTCGCAAGAGTCGCCGCTCGCTCCGGTGCCCATCTCCTCCCAACAATTGCAGCGCATCGGGGTGAGGATCGGCGAGGTCCGGCGCAAGTCCGTCAGCGACGTGATCCGCACGACCGGCAGTGTCGCGGTCGACGAACGAGGTCTCGCCTACGTGCAGGTGCGCTTCGCGGGCTACATCCAGAAGGTATTCGTCGATTCGACCTACCAATATGTGCGCCGGGGACAGCCGCTCTTTACGATCTACAGCCCCGAGCTCTTATCCACGGAGCGGGAGTACCTGCTGGCACGGGAGAGTCAGCGACGGCTCGCCCGCAGCCCCGATCCGGCCGTGGCGCGCGATGCGGCCTCGCTGGTGAATGCCTCGGCCGAACGGCTTGCGCTCTGGGGTGTCCCGCGCCGGGAAATCGAGCGACTGCGAGCGACGGGGCGAATCAGGCGCGACTTGGTCATCGACTCTCCGGTGACCGGCTACGTCACCCAGCGCGAAGCGCTGCCCAACGCGTACGCCGAGCCCGGAACACGCCTCTACACGGTGGCGAATCTCTCGACGATCTGGGTGTTTGCCCACGTATTCCAGAACGCCCTCGGGCGGATCAAGGTCGGCGATCGGGCACGCCTCACCGTCGACACGTACCCGGGACGGCAGTTCACGGGCCGGGTGGATTTCATCTACCCCGAGATCGATCCCGCGACGCGCACGGCGCGGGTACGGCTGCGATTTGCGAACCCCACCCTGAAACTCGTGCCGGGCATGTTCGTCAACGTCTCGCTCGAGGCCCCGATGGGTGAGCAGGTGGTGATTCCGGCCTCCGGGGTGCTGCAGACGGGGACCCGACAGATCGTATTCGTGGACCGGGGCGATGGGTATCTCGAGCCGCACGATGTGCGTCTCGGTGCCGAGGTCGGCGATGAGTACGTCGTCCTCCACGGTCTCAAGCCGGGCGAGCGCATCGTCACCTCGGCGAACTTCCTCATCGATTCCCAAAGCCAGCTTGAGGCCGCCTTGTCCGCCTTCGCACCGGCGCACGCGGCACCGCCCGCGGCACCGCGGACCGCAGGGGCTCCACAAGGACGCCTCGCCGTGTCCCTGCAACCGAATCCCCCGCGCGTGGGGCGCAATCTCATCCGGGTGACGCTCACCGACCGCAAGGGCGAACCGGTCAATGGTGCACAGGTGAGTGCGACCTTCGTGCTGCCGGGGATGCCAGCCATGGGAATGGCGGGCAAGCAGGTTTCGGTGCGATTGGCGCCGGCCGGGGATGGCGCGTATCAGGGCTCGGTGACCCTGACGGAAGGCGGCGCGTGGCAAGTCGCGGTCGTGGCTCGACAGGGGGATCAGGTCTTGGCGACTCACCAACTTTCGGTCGATGCGGCGGGAGGGCTGTAGATGATCGCCCGAATCCTGCGCTGGTGCGCGGCGAACCGCTTCCTCGTCTTCACCGGGACCCTGCTTGCGATTGCAGCGGGTCTCTGGTCGATGAGGCATATCCCGATCGATGCGTTGCCGGACATCTCTGACGTTGAGGTCGTTATCCACACCCGCTGGGCGGGCCAGCCGCCGAACCTCATCGAAGATCAGGTGACCTATCCCATTGTCACGACGCTGCTCGCTGCGCCACGGGTGAAGGCGGTACGCGCCCAGACGATGTTCGGCGACTCCTACGTGTTCGTCGTGTTCAAGGACGGTACGAACCTCTACTGGGCCCGCTCGCGCGTGCTCGAGTACCTGCAGCAGATCGAGGGTCGCCTCCCGCCAGGGGTTCACCCGGAGATGGGACCGGATGCGACCGCCGCCGGGTGGGTCTACGAATATGCGCTCGTCGATCACACTCACCGCTACAGTCTCGCCGACCTGCGCACCCTTCAGGACTGGTACCTGCGCTATCAGCTCGAGACCGTGCCGGGGGTGGCGGAGGTCGCCTCGATCGGCGGCTTCGTCCGCCAGTATCAGGTGAATCTCGATCCCGACAAGCTGCGCGCCTACGACATCCCGCTCTCGCGAGTGATCGAGCGCATCCGCGCGAGCACCAACGAGGTGGGCGGCGGGGTGCTCGAGCTCTCGGGCGCCGAGTACATGGTGCGCGGTCTCGGGTACATTCGATCACTCAAGGCTCTCGCCGACATCCCGGTGGCCGTCAAGAACGGCACACCGGTGCTGGTGAAGGACCTCGGGGTGGTGAATTTCGGTCCGGCGCCCCGCCGCGGCGTTGCGGACTGGCAGGGCGAGGGGCAGACCGTCGGCGGCATCGTCGTCATGCGCTATGGTGAGAACGCCCTCAAGGTCATCCAGGCGGTGAAGGCGAAACTCGCCGCGATCGCCCCCTCCCTCCCGCCCGGCATCACCATTCGCTCGGCCTATGATCGCTCCGGCCTCATCGAAGCGTCGGTCCACACCCTCGAGCGCGATCTCACCGAAGAGGCGCTGGTGGTGAGCTTGGTGATCGTGCTGTTCCTATGGCATTTCCGCTCGGCGCTGATCCCGATTCTCTCCATCCCGATCGCGGTCATCGCCGCGTTCATCCCGATGTATTTCCTGCACGTCTCGAGCAACATCATGTCGCTCGGGGGACTCGCGCTCGCGATCGGGGTACTGGTCGATGCCGCCATGGTCATGGTGGAAAACGGCTATCGGCGGCTCGCCGAAGCGGACACGGGCGCCGAAGGACTGCCGGATGGCCCTCCGGGCGAGGCCGGGGGAGCGGCGCTGGGCGAGGGCGGTGCTACGCCCACGGCCCCATCGCCGCAGGATCGCCGCGCGCTCCTGCTCGGCGCCGCCGAGCAGGTGGCCCCGGCGCTCTTTTTCTCTCTGATCATCATCATCGTCTCGTTCCTGCCAGTCTTCCTGCTCGAGGGGCCGGAGGGACGGCTCTTCACGCCGCTCGCCTGGACTAAGACGCTCGCGATCGCCTGCTCGTCGATTCTCGCAATCACGCTGGTGCCGCTCTTGATGCCGCTCTTCATCCGCGGCCGATTGCGACCCGAGTCGCACAATCCCATCTCCCGCATCACCCGAGCGCTCTATCTGCCGGTGCTCAAGCTCTGCCTGCGCTATCGCCGGACGGCGCTCGCTGCGGCAGTGATCGTCCTTGCACTCACGGTGCCGCTTGCCCAGCGCATCGGCAGTGAGTTCATGCCGGCGCTTTACGAGGGCTCGGTGCTCTATATGCCGACCGCGCTGCCCGGCATCTCGATCACGCAGGTCACACAGCTCCTGCAGGAACAGGATCGCATCATTCGCTCATTCCCGGAGGTCAAGTCCGTCTTCGGAACCGCGGGCCGCTCCGATAGCGCGACCGACAACGCCCCGCTCGACATGTTCGATACCACGATCATGCTCAAGCCCCGCGGGCAATGGCCGAGCGGGATGACCTATGAAAAGTTGATTGCGCAAATGGACGCGAAGCTGCAGTTTCCCGGGCTCACCAACACCTGGACTATGCCGGTCGCCGGCCGTCTCGATATGGAACTCACAGGCATCAAGACGCCCGTGGGCTTGAAGATCCAGGGGCCGAGTTTGGCGGGGATCGCTCGAGTGGGTCGGCGCGTGAGCGATCTGCTCGCCCGCCTGCCCGGTGTCGAGTCGGTATTCGCCGAGCGCGTCGCGCAGGGCCTTTACATCAACATCGCGGTCCACCGGCTCGAGGCGGCCCGCTACGGTCTCACCGTCGGGGATGTTCAACGCGCCATTGAATCGGGTATCGGTGGTGAGGATATCGCCGAGACGGTGCAGGGTCGCGAGCGCTTTCCCATCAACGTGCGCTACGCCCACGACTTCCGCAACAACCTCCCGCAGCTCGAGCAGGTCGTGATCGCCACCCCGACGGGCGCCCAGATCCCGCTCGGCGAGGTGGCGTCGATCACCTTCTCTCGGGGGCCTTCCATGATCCGGGACGAAGACGGTGAGCTCACGGGGTATGTGTATCTCAACCTCAGCACCTCGAACTATGGCGGCTTCGTGGCGAATGCCAACCGGATCCTTCACGAGAAGCTCAAGCTGCCCCCCGGGTATACCTACAAATGGTCCGGCCAGTACCAGTTCGAGATGCAGGCGAAGCAGCGCCTCGAGCTCATCCTGCCGGTCGTCTTCGTGGTGATCTTCCTGCTCCTGTATCTCCTGTTCCGCTCCGTGGCCGAGGCGGCGCTGCTGTTTTTCCCCGTCTTGTTCGCGCTCATCGGCGGGCTCGCGCTGCAGTGGCTGCTCGGCTACGAATTCAGCGTCGCGGTGGCCGTCGGCTATATCGCGCTCTTTGGTATCGCCGTGGAGACCGCGGTAGTCATGCTCGTGTACCTGCGTGGCGCGCTCGAGGCGCGCCTGAAATCGCACCATGCCCTGACGCCTGAGGACCTTGCGGCGGCCGCGATCGACGGGGCCGTGCTGCGCCTTCGCCCGGTGCTCATGACCGTCTGTGCCGTCATCGGGAGCCTCGCGCCCATTCTCTGGGAGACGGGGATTGGCTCGGACGTGATGAAGCCGATAGCCGCACCGATCGTCGGCGGCATGGTGACGGCGACGATTGCCGTGATGATCCTGGTACCAATCCTGTTCGTCATGCTCAAGGAGCAGGCGCTCCGTCGCGGGACGCTCGCGAACGAGGAGGCTGGGGCTCCTTTCGGGGAGGCACGGCGATGATGAGCCGATCGCATGGCGCTGCCCAGTCCGCCCGCTCGGTGCCCCATCGTGCGTCGCCACCGTTGCCGAGCGGGTTGTCCGAGATGCGGCCGCGCCCAAACTGTCTATTCGGGTCCATGCCCGATGCTCTCGGGGCGCTAGCCGTTGGCTGCCGCCCATTCGATGGAGGTGACTACCATGAACAAGCAAGTCTTGATCCCTTCGGTCCTTGCAGGCGTCATGCTGGTGTCGGCGACGGCCTTCGCCGTGACGGATGCCGAGCTTCCGGCATGCTTCAAGGCGCATAGCCAGCTGATGGAGAAGCCCGCGCTGCGCAATCTCGTCAGTTGTTGGCGGGAGCATGGGTATCTGATGAAGCGACAACCGTAGACGAGACGGTATCGGGGGCGCCGGTGTTCGGTGCCGGCGCTCTCCACCCTCGGGTGCGGTTGGCCCTCCCGGGCTGCAATCCTTGATGAATTGGTGCCCACTCGAGTGCGGGATGCCCCGCCGGTAATGCTGGCAGAACGTGTTGTGTCGGTACGCTGCGGCTCCATAGCGCTCGGCGTATTCCTCCGTCGTAGCTGCAGCGTCACATACCGGTGATGCTTGAGCTCGGTGTGGATCCACGCGCAGTCCGGCACCACCGGCCGCAGGGGCTTGCCCGGTGGGGTCGGGCCGAACACTCGCCGCTCGAGCTCCGTCTCGGGCAGCCTTTCGGCCTCCTCGGGGAAAATCCCCGCCGTGCGCACCGCCCGCAAATACCCCGAGACCGCCCCGACTGAGAGCCGCGCCGCTTGCCCCATGGCCCTTACGCTCGGGTTGCTCGCCGGCAGCGCGGTCAGCTGCTTCAACCTCGACATAGAGACCCTCTCGTTCGGCATCCCGCTCCCAAGGACCAAAGGTCCCAAGGCTACACGGTCGGCGTTCCGACCAATCTCCAGGCACCAGCTTCCCTCGCCAAGATCGTGAACACCGCGCCGTGTGGATTGCACAGGAGGGCTTGACGAGGACTAGGGCCACACGCGAGACTGAGCCCACGTGCTGGTTCCCCGGTGAATGCTGGGGAGGCAAGAGGGAACGCGGTGAAACTCCATGAGCCGAAGCCGCGGCTACCCCCGTAACTGTAAGCGGAGAGTCCGCGTCCATCACGGCCACTGGGAAACTGGGAAGGCCGGACGCACGATCAAGACCCGCGAGCCAGGAGACCTGCCAGTACGGTCACCCAACCGGTGGGCGGGGCGTACCACACGGAGCGGTCATTCGCAGCGGTGACATTGGGACCGATGCGGAGGCCGTGGGATAGCATTCCACGATCACTGAATTCAGGTGCGCGCGCGGAACGTGGGTTTCGCATGCGTTGTCTGTGCTCGACCGTGCCCATCGCATCGGCTGTCGTTACCACGCCCCTCAGGGCACATGTACGGAGCACTGCGATGCGATCGACCCGGAGGCTGACTTCTTGCATTCTAGGTGTGCGTTGCGAACACGCGGTAAAGACTGAGCGCTGGCGATGGGTTGCACCGCCGTCGTGTCGCTTGTCGGATGACACACGAAAAGCGATTGGTGCATTCCATGTGTCGCTGGCTCTCTTGTCTCTGGCGGCGATCGTGACTCCCGCAATCGCCGCTGATCCACCGAGCGGCTTATCGACCGTCGTCATCTCTGCGGCGACGTTCCCCCAGCCCCTGGCTCAGGCACTGCCGAGCGTAAGTGTGCTCACCCGCGTGCAGATCGAACGGAGCGGCGTGAAAAATCTCTCGACCCTGCTACAACGAATAGCGGGAGTGCAGATCACCTCCAATGGCGGCCCGGGGCACACCGCGACGCCTTATCTTGAGGGATTTGGCGGCACGGATGCCGGAGTTCTCATCCTGCTCGACGGTGTGCCGCTCACCGCCGAAGATGCCTCGGGCGGGGGCGATTATCTTGAGAACCTCACCACCGATCAGATCGAGCGCATTGAGGTTATCCACGGTAACGTTTCGGCGATCTATGGTTCCGGCGCGATCGGCGGCGTCATCCTGATCACCACGCGCGAGGGTGGACGCAAGTCGCGGGCCGATCTTTCCTTGTCGGCGGGCAGCCGAAACACCGTGACCGCCTCGGCCAACGCCAGCGGCCAGATCAATAGCACCCGCCTTCAGGTGGGGATCAGCCGCTATACCACGGCCGGCATTCCGTCGATCAATCCCGCTAAGAGTACGTTCGTCACGTCGAATCATTCCGACGGCTATCACAATCTCACGGCAAACGGATCGATTGTGCAGGAGCTTGGCCGCCATCAGCAGCTTGGCGTGCGCGCGTTTCTCAGTGACGGTCGCTACAGCTACGACAATGAGACCGCCGGTGGTCGTACCAAGCAGAGCCTGCTGCAGATCTTTAGCGAAAATCGGGTTGGTGCGATCTGGACCTCTCACTTGAGTCTGTCCCGTCAGCGCACCGAAAACATCAATCTCGGTAGCTACCCCGCGATGTATTGCTCGACGCACCTCGATGTGCTGTGGCGGAATGTCATCCGGATTTCCAAAGCCTGGACGTTGACCGGCGGGGCAACGCATCAGCACCAGTCGGTCACGAGCGCCGGGCAGGGCAATATTCCCAGTGTCTCGCGCAACGTGACCGCGGTTTTCGTCGGACTGAATGGCTCATTTGCCGGGAACGAAATCCAGCTGAACCTGCGCCACGACCAATTCGACGGCTACGTGAGCACCAAGAACACTTTTTACGTCGGTTATGGTCGACAGTTGGGTCTCGGGTTCGAGGCCATCGCCAGCTATTCGAGCGCCTTCAACGTACCACCGCTCGGATATCTGTATTACAGCAATCCGTACTGGGCGGCCAATCCCTTGCTGAAGCCCGAGTCGGCGCATACGGTGCAGGCGGCTCTGCAGTGGTCGGGCGGAACGAACATTGTTCGCGCCACATTATTCCAGACCACGGGCGGTGACATGTGGGGTTTTGGCACGACGCCGAACGGATTGACGGAGTTCGCGAACATCGCGCGCACACGCACCCGTGGGCTCGAGCTCACGGCTCGAGGCAGTTGGGGGCGATGGACCTATGACGCGAATGTGACCTTGCAGCAGCCGCTGGCGGTGAGCGAACCCGGCGATCCAACCCTGCAGCGCTTGGCGAGGAGCATGGCGAACCTGAGTCTCGAGTACGATTTCCGGCGGTTTGAAACTGGCGTACTCATTCACTACACCGGCCCACGGCCCGACGTCGCCTATTCAGCGAGTTTCGCGGCGATTCCGGTGACTATCGGCAGCTATACCACGGTCAGTCTCACCGCGGACGGACCGATAGGTCGCACGCTGCGCTGGAGTGTGCGTCTCGAGAATCTCCTCAACAAGCGATACGAGACGGCCTATAGCTACAACTCCGTGCCGTTCGGGGCCTTCGTGGGGCTGACCTGGAGTCCTCTCGGGTTGTGAACTGTCCGACGCTCTGTGCCGACGGCTGGCTGCGGCGTCGGCCGGCGGCGGGTGCGCGCTCGGCAACGGAGCGCCGAGGATCGACTCGATTGGCAGGGCGCGGATAGCTGGGACGGCAAGCACTCCTGGCGTACGGGCCGTGTGCTGGCGCAGCGGCGCGCGGCCGACTCCATCATGCGCTATCGCAGGAGGTACCACGGCCGGTTCGGAAAATTCCCATCGGTGCCATCTCGAGCGCCTGCACCTGGGAGATCAGCGGTGTGAGGTTCGTGGGGTCGGTTTTTGGGTGAAACAGCATGCCCGCGATCGTTCCGGAGTGGGAGATCTGCACACCCAGCGCGTCGGCCGCTGCGGCGAGCGCGCACAGCGTGTTGAATCCCCGCATGGGCGCTATGATCTGATGTAGTTCGGCGCTGCGGGTGGCCACCGCGGCGATTGCGCCGGCATCGTGCGCCTGGAACGCGGCACGTGCTTGTTGCATGAGCGCGGTGTATTCGGCCCGCATCGCGTCGCCGTGTGGTAAGGGCAGGCGCACCGTATCGCGCCCGCCGGACCGCGGGTCGGTGTCGATGCTCAGTAATAAGAATTCAGGGATCCAGTGCCCCCAGTGCTCCAGGACGCGGCCTTCGCGCTGCGCGAATAGCACGACGCTGTCGAACATGAGTGGGTCGGAGGCGACCTCGGCCCTCACCGCAAGCTGGGCAAGCAGGGCCGCATCGGCCTGCGTGTCGCATGCGAGACATACTGCCCGGAGGGTGGCGAGTACGTCGCTGGTCGAGGAGCCCATCCCAAGACCGGTGGGTATCGGGCTGTGGAGCCGCAGCACACCACCGGTGGCGGTGACGCCGAGCGCATCGAGCGCCAATCTCGCTGCGCGCGCGGCTTTCACCTTACCTTCGGGGTGGACCTCGATCTGCCGTCCGGGTACCAGCCTGAAATGCGCTTCAGTGCCGGCGCCAGGCATCGGCAGAGTGACCAAACAGGGAACAGGATCGCTATAAGCCTCCGATTGTGGCCACCATAGGCCCTGGACAATCTCGCCGTGATGCCGGCCGGCACGACCGATGGTGATCCCTGTTCCCGAGGCCGGTGTACGCGTCGGTGAGCCCGTCAGTCCGGGTGCCATGTTTCGCGGACCGTCAATGGGATGTCGGCACCTGTCGTTCGCGCGCAGAACACGGCGGTTGCGTAGCGGGATGACAGTTGCCACGCCGCCGTCGCGTCAACCCCGCAATAGGTCTGCAACAGAAACTGCAGCACGCCCCGGTGTGTCACGATTGCGAGAGTCGCGGACGAGGTATCCTGCAGCCACTCCTCGGCTGCCGTGCGGATGCGCGCGGTGAAATGCGCATACGGCTCCGCATGCGGTGGTGTAAAGGTCGCAAACCCCTGCAGCCAGCGGTGTGCCTGTTGCGGGAAGCGCGTCGAGATTTCATCCCACCGCAATCCTTCCCAATCGCCGAAGTGCATCTCGCGCAATGCCGGGCTGAGCGCGGCCACAATCTCATGGTGCTCAGCCAAAGCCTCGGCGCAGCGGCGGGCGCGGAGCAGATCGCTGCTGACGAGTTGACCAAGGGGGAGCCGGTCGAGTCTTCGCTGCAACGCATGCAGCTGTGCCAAGCCGCCTGCACTCAAGTCCGGGTCGCTGTGCCCGCAAAAGGTTCCGGCAAGATCGGTGGCCGGGTGGCGGATGAGAATTAGCAGTCTCATCGCCATGCGCCGCAGAGATAAACGGCAATGGCGACAAGCTGGATGGTGGCGCCGAAGCAATCGCCGGTGACACCGCGTATCCGCCGCCAGAAATATAAACCGCTCGCAGCGGTGGTCAGCAGACAGGCCGTCCAGGGGCGCCAGCTTGCCGCGTGCAGACTCGCCACGGTAACCGTGGCGGCGATCAGCGTCCCGATCGCGACCGCCGTCGGTGAGATCGAGTGGGCGAGGCGCGCGCCCTGTCCCGCAGACGGCCCGCCCTGACGGGCGGATGGCAGACAGCTGGCAAGCGGGAGCACACTCCAGCGCGAGAGCATTTCGGCCGAGACGAAGTAGGCGAGCGCATCCTGTGCCGGCAGCGCTGCAATGAGTGCAATCCTCAGCAGGAGCGAGAAAGCGACGGCGATCGCACCGTAACTGCCGATTCGGCTGTCTCGCATGATGGCGAGCACCCGATCGGCCGTCGGTCCGCCCCCGAAGCCGTCGGCGCTGTCGGCGAGTCCGTCCTCGTGGAGGGCGCCGGTGATCAGCACCAGGAACACTACGGATGCGGCAGCCGCAGCGGTCGCTGCGAGGTGCGGACGAAGAGCGGCATCGATACCTGCAGCTGCCAGTCCGAGCAGCGCCCCGACGAAGGGGAAATAGGGTGCCGCCTGCGCGAGCGCCACCTCACCGAGCCACCGCTGCGGCAGCGGAATGCGCGTGAGAAATTGAACCGCGCCAAGGAATTCGCGGGTCAGACGCCTCATGCGTTCGCGGTACTCACTCCTGCCGATGCGAATGTCGCCATTTCCGTCAGAATGTGCATGGCCGAGGTGATAATCGGCATCGCCAGCACAGCACCCGTGCCCTCGCCGAGGCGCATGCGCAGATCGAGAATGGGTTGGATGCCGATGTGGTGCAGCAAGTGAGCGTGCCCGGGCTCCTCGGAGCGGTGGCCGGCAAGCAGATAATCGCGCACGGGCGGGGCGAGCGCGACGGCGAGCGCCGCGGCGGCCGTGGCAATGAAGCCGTCGACGACGATGATCTTGCGGTGACGCGCAGCGCCAAGAAAAAAACCCGTCATCGCCGCAATCTCGAGACCGCCTGCGCAGCGCAGCGCCTCGAGCGGCGCGACCGTCTCGGTGCGCCATAGGGGTACGTGCTTGCTCAATGCCTCATCGATCACCTGTTGCTTGCTCTGACGGGCAGCCGAGCTGATGCCGGTGCCCGCCCCCGTGACCGCTTCGACCGGCTGACGGGTTAAGGCGGCGGCGAGGGCGCTGGCCGCAGTCGTATTACCGATGCCCATCTCACCGGCGGCCACCAAGCGCACGTCCCGGCTGTGGGCGTCATGGGCGGCCTCCAGACCGACGTTCAGCGCATCGGTCAGCTCGCGTTGCGACATCGCTGGCTCGACGCGCAGGTTGCGGCTACCGCGGCGTACCTTACGTTGCCACAACGCCGTGTGAGGGGGGAAATCGGCATCCACTCCAACGTCGATGATCGTCAGCTGCACGTCATGAAGCCGCGCGAGCACATTGATGGCCGCGCCGCCATGCAGAAAATTCTCGACCATCTGCGCAGTCACGGCGCTCGGGTAGGCACTCACCCCCTCCTGAGTCACACCATGGTCGGCGGCGAACACGTAAGCGGCCTTACGCAGCGGCAGCGACCAGTTGCCTTCAGCGATGGCATAGCATTGCGCGGCGATCGCTTCCAGCTGTCCGAGGCTGCCCGGCGGCTTGGTCAGCTGATCCAGCCGTTGATCGGCCTCGATCCGCAAGCGCTGTGTCACGGGCCGGATGTGCGTAATTGTCTCCTGCAACGACGCGGGAATGATATCGTTCATGTCCAACGGACCTCTCTGATGAATAGTATGGTTCCGGCCAGGCGGGCATCGCGCGGGCCCGGCTGCGGCATGTCGTCGATGCTCATCGGGATCGCCGCGCGCGTCCGCGCAGTCTGAAGTCGACGGAGTGCAGTGATCGAGCTCATTGCGGCTATCCCTTGAGCTCCAAAGGCAACCCCGCGACCGTGAGTGTGACGCGATCACAGAGCGTCGCCAGCGTCTGATGCAGTTCGCCGCTGGCATCGAGGAAGCGGCGTGACAGCTCGCCGAGCGGCACGACCCCAAGGCCGGTTTCATTACTGACGAGAATGAGCGTACTGTTGAGTTCCGCCACGGCGGCGCAGAGACTGCGATGCTCGTCGTCAAACCGCTCGGGCCTCGCGCTGAGCAGGTTCGTGAGCCAGAGCGTCAGGCATTCGACTAGTAAGCACCGGTCGGGCGATGCGTTGGCTCGCAGCACGCGGCCGAGCGCGAATGGCTCTTCGACCGTAATCCACTCCGGTGGGCGACGTGTGCGGTGCCGCCGAATCCTTGCCGCCATCTCGGCATCGCCCGCGTCGATCGCGGTGGCCACATAGATCACCTGACGGGTGCTCGCGCGGGCGCGCTGCTCCGCGAGCCGGCTCTTGCCTGAGCGCATTCCGCCGAGGATCAGCTGCTTCATCGCAGGCTGGCCCTTTCCGGCCGGCTCCGTGCTTCGTCCGCCGGTGCGATGTCGCCCAGCAGCCGTCCGAGATGCAGGCCGCGCTCCACGGCATCCGCCAGGTGCTCGAGCGCGCGCTCGCGTCGCTGGCGATGATCGAGCGCAATGGGCGCGGCGAGCCCGGCCCAGGCGAGCAATG
>DAIDHH010000077.1 GCA_027452045.1 Gammaproteobacteria bacterium | reverse complement strand
AGCGCGTCGCCGAGCATCCCGCCTCCCGCGTCGCCGAACTCACCCCGCGTCTCTGGAAGCGACACTTCGCTGAAAACCCGCTGCGCTCAGCCCTGCACACCCGAGTCGCATAGTCCAGACGCCGAATATTTACCGGTTACGTTGTAGCGACCCGGGCGCCGCAATAAAAAACCCCGGGGCAACGCCCCGGGGTCCAATCGATCAACGTCACTCATGCAGCCTCAGGCAGCTCCGTGCCATCGGTTGCGCCCGCATCCCCGTTGCTGACATCGAGCGCCTGCTCGATCTCGCGCTGACGGGCACGCAGCCACTCGAGCCTCTCCGTCTGGGCGAAGGACTTGGCGATCTCGACCCGAAGGTCGATGAGTCGCTGCTTGTCCTCGGCGAGGCGCGTGCGCATCCGCTCGCGCGCCTGCTCCAGCCCAGAGAGGGTGAACTCGAGTTCCTCGAGCAGCCGATCGCCCGCCGCGCCCGCAAAGGCCCGGTGCTCGATCCGGCCAGTGAGGGCCAGCTCCTTGCCGTCGGCCCGCCGATCCCCGGAGTGCACCGAGAGCGAAAAGCCCCCGAAGCGTCCGAGCGGACGAACCTCTCCCAAGCGCATCCCGCGGATGGCCTTTGAGAGCACCTTGCCGGCGAGTTCCCGATCGGTGTACGTAGCTCCGTCGATCTCTATCGAGAAGCGCGCCCCGGAGATGTCCACCCGGGAGGCGATGTCGGCGCCGTACGCCTCGATCCGCTCCTCCTTCCAGGTGATCTTCCCCGGCAGCGATGCGATCTCCTGGCGATTGGCCCACTGCTGCTGGTCCCATTGGGACTTCAGCACCGCGAGCTTCGCCAGCTCCGCATCGACACCTGCCTTCTCGAGCACCATCGGGTTCCCCGACGCCAGGGCCTTCACCTCCGCGTAGGAGAGCGCCGCGAGCTCGACCTCCTCGGCACTGCGCAGCCCGGTATCGCCATGCATGACCTGGGCGATGAACTTCGCTTTGGTCTCGAGCGTCTGCCACAGGTACGTATCGAAGCTACCTTCGGTAACGTACCGGTAAAGAGTGACCTCAGCGTTGAGGTTCCCCTGCCGCTCGATGCGCCCTTCACGCTGCTCGATGTCAGCTGGCCGCCAGGGGGCGTCCAGGTGATGCAGCGCAACGAGCCGTGTCTGCACGTTCGTCCCGACGCCCATCTTCCCGGTGCTCCCGAGCAGCACCCGGATCCGCCCCTCACGCACTGCCTTGAAGAGTTTCGCCTTGGCGGCATCGCTCTCGTAGTCGTGGATGAAGGCGATCTCGGCTGCCGGCACCCCTCGTGCGACGAGTTTCTGCTTCAGGTCGCTGTAGACGTTGAAGCGTCCATCGTTCGCCGGGGTAGAGAGGTCGCAGAAGAGGATCTGCGTTCCCCTGCTCTCGGCCGTCGATTCCCAGATCCGATGCACCGTATTGGCGCAGAGCGTCACCTTGCCTTCAGGATCATCCCCGGCCATCGGGCCAACGAGTCGCATGTCGAGCGCGGCCTTGCGACCATCGTTCGTCACAGCGAGCATGTTGTCGACCTGGGGGGAGACCTGACCGCTTCGGATCAGCTCCGCCCGCTTCACGAGCGTCTTGACGAAGCTCTTGAGCAGCGGGGAGGCCTTCGCCGTCACCGTCTCGCGTCGCACCTTCGGAGTCGGCAGGTTCAGATCCTCCTTGGTCTGGATGTCGGCCACCTCGCGGAACATCGTCATCAGCTCCGGCAGGTTCACGAACCGCGCGAAGCGTGTGTGCATCCGATACCCGCTGCCATCCGGGGCCACCTCGAGAGCCGTCACCGACTCACCGAAGGACCCTGCCCAGGTATCAAACGCATCGACCATGTGCCGCTCGAGCGTCCGGGGTTGCAGGTAGCGCTGCACGACCCACATCTCCGCCATCGAGTTCGCGATCGGGGTTGCCGTTGCGAACACGATGCCACTCTCATCGCCCCGGTGTTCCATCACGTAGCGGGTCTTCACGAAGAGGTCGAACGCGCGCTCGGAATTGCTGTTCGGCAACCCCGCGATACGTGTCATCTTCGAGAGCCTGTAGAGGTTCTTGAAGAAATGCGACTCGTCGGTGAAGAGCCAGTCGATCCCGAGGTCCTCGAAGGTGAGGATGTCGTCCTTCTTGTCCTTGCGAGAGAGCTTCAGCGTAAGCGTGTAGTCCCGGCCGCATTGTCGCCGCGGGCTTGCTCGGGCGACGATATGCCGCGATGCGCCTGAGGTTTGCCGAGCCTGCTATCGTCTTTTGCGGACGCGCTGGGGGGCCAATCGGAAGCGGCCGCCGTTGACCTCGTTGGTCACCACGCCCTCGTGAAGGCCCTTGCCGATCGCCGCATCCAGCCGTTGCAGCAGCTCAGGGAAGCTCTCCCCGTCACGCCGGACGAGACTGGCGATCAGCTCTGTCTCGGTGACGGCGACGGCGGCGCCATCGATCGGCGGCATCCGTCCGATGCCGATGTGCCCGCCGGCTTGATCCAGCAATTCGACGATGTTCGGCCACTGATCTGTCCGCGCAGAGGGCATTGAGAGGATCTCCGAACTCAGGATAGCTTCAGGCCGCCTCGCTGAGGGCTTCTGTTGGCGAGGGCAATCGAACGTTCCAGGGAAGCAGTTCATCGATCCGGTTGATCGGATGATCTGCGATCCGTTCAAACACGTGACGCAGGTACGCCTCTGGATCGATTCCCGAGAGTTTGCATGTCCCAATGAGGGTGTACATCGATGCGGCGCGCTCACCGCCGGCGTCAGATCCTGCAAACAGATAGCTGCGCCTGCCGAGCGCCACATCGCGCAACGATCGCTCGGCCGCATTATTGTCCATGTCCGCTCGACCATCCGTGCAGTAGTAGGTCAGCGCCGGCCAGTGCCCGGGCTTGACGGTGTAGCGGATCGCCTTGGCGAGCGCGGAGCTCGCTGGTAGCCGCGCGAGCTGGCTCACCAACCAGGTATGCAACTCCTGGAGCAACGGCACGGAGCGTGCCTGTCGTTCGCGCAGCCGCACTTCGGGGGCAAGCCCCCGGATCTCCCGCTCGATGGCATACAGCACATCGATCCGCTCGACGGCTTGGGCGGCGATCGGCGAGTGCAGCGCGAGGTGCATCTCATAAAGTTTGCGCCTCGCGTGAGCGAAGCACAAAGACCGCTTCAGACGCGCAGGTCCCGCCCGCGCCTCGCGCTGTCGGTGAGGAAACAGTCCAAACAACTCGTTAAATCCCGCGTACGCATCGACGTGCACGACGCCTTGATATCCATGCAGGTGCCGGCGTGGATGCTCCCCGCCGCGACCGGGCGAGTACTCGAACCACACCGCCGGCGGCTCTCGACTTCCCCAGGTGCGCTCATCGCGCACGTAAGTCCATAAATATCCGGTCCGGGTCCGTCCTCGCCCGGGGTCGAGCACCGGCAAAGGAGTGTCATCCGCATGCAGATGTCCGCCGCCCAACACATGGCGGCGCACCGCCAGCACCAGGGGGCTCAGCAGCCGATCGCCTGCCCGTACCCACTGCGTAAGAAGCGAGCGCTCGAGTTCGAGGCCGGCGAAGCCGTATACCTGGCTCTGGCGGTACAGCGGTTGGTGCAGGCAGTACTTGCTCGCCACCACGTGCGCCATCAGGGCCGGTCCCGGCAGTCCCCGTTCGATGGGGCGCGAGGGAGCCCCCGCCTGCACGATCCGGGAGCAGCGCACGCAGGAGTGTTTCTCGCGCACGTGGCGCAGGACCTTGAAGTAGCCCGGCACGTACTCGAGCATCTCCGCCACGTCCCGCCCCAAGGAGCGCAGCCGCCCGCCGCAATCCGGGCATGCACAGCCGTTCGTGACCGCCGGGTGCGGATGCATGATCGTCTCGCGTGGCAGATGGGCTGGCAGGGCGCGTCGGCCCGAGCGACGTCGACGCACTGTCCGCCGCTCTTGAGCGGCGGTGGATGCGTTCTGGGTATCTGGCTGCGGGTCCGCCCCGGACGCAGCGGGCGGGGCGAGCTGCTCGAGCGCCTGCAGGCTCATCTCGATCTGTGTGACCTCGAGCTCCAGCTGCTCTCGAGAGCGGCCGAACTTCCAGCGCCGCAGCTGCGCCAGTTGGATCTTCAGGTGCTCGATCTCCAGGCGGTGCTCGCGCACCAGGCGCTTGAGGTCGGCTACATCGTCGGGAAGGTCGTGTGTCTCGGGCACACGTGGATTATACGCGCAGTGCCGCGGCACGCACGTCGATGTTGGAAAATAACGCGATCAACTTGGCGCCAAAAAAGTGCGCGCGCTCAACACCTACCACATCTTGTAGGGCACGCGGCCAACACCAAATCCGTGCTGCATCAGGCCACCACTGTCGGTGATGGCGCCTCCTCGGTGGGCACGCTCCGATGCACCCGGCGCCAGTCGATCCCTTCCAGAAGCGCCGACAACTGCGCGCCCGTCAGCAGCACCGCCCCATCCGCGGCGTGCGTCCAGGTGAACTTCCCCCGGTTTAACCGCTTGTAAAGGAGGCATAGTCCGTCCGCATCGGCCCAGAGGATCTTCACCCGATCCCCGCGACGGCCCCTGAAGATGAAGAGCTGCCCCGAAAGCACGTCGGCCGACAACTGCGTCTGCACCAGTGCGCTGAGCCCGTCGATCCCGCGGCGCATGTCCGTGAGCCCCGCCACCAGCCAGATGCGCACCCCCGCCGGTACGCTCAGCATGACCCGGACAGCTCACGCAAAATCGCCTGCAGCCGCTCGGTGCCCAAGCCACCCCAGATCCTCAGGCGCGTGCCGCTCGGAAACTCTATCTCCACCCGCTGAGGCTGTGACGCCGGAACAGTTGGTGCGACGTGAGCTTCTTGCGGCACCGCCTTCATCGGCACATGGATCTGCACGGGCAGTAACGCCGGCGCCTTGCGGTCACGAGCGCTCTCGACGCCTCGCTCGAGGAGCTTGCCGCGCCGATACTCCCGACGCCACGTAAATATCTGGTTCGCGTTCACTCCATGACGCCGGGCAATGACCGGCACAGACCCTCCCGATTGCAGTGTCTCGCGCACGATCTGCAGCTTCTCCTGCACAGACCATTGCTTACGCCTGCGAATCTGCCTGCCACCCGAACCTGTTCCCGCACTCTGCTCTGCCGAAGTGTCCACTTGTCCTCCACGTGGGCACCTACGTTCGTGCCCATCTATCTGCAAGTGGGCACATCCTCTCCGACCCGGGCGCCGCTGCCTATGCGGCCTTCGCTACACGGTTACGCTTCAGCAGCTTGGCCTGCCATTGCTTCTTCGCGCGGGCGAGCTCCTTGACGATGCGGTTGCCACGGCTGGCCGAGCGCATCTGCCTCAGAGCATCCTCGATCCGCTCGAGTTCCTCCCCGATGAACTGCTCCATGTACGCATGACTCAGCGGAATGCGCTCGAAGGATGAGTGGGTGATGATCACCGCATCCCAGTCCCCCGTTGCAATCCTCGAGAGCATAGTCCGGCGCCGATCCGCGGAGAGATCGTCCTTCGTGGCCATCAGCACCTTCGCACTCGGATACGCCCGCAGAAACTCCGCGGTGTACTGCTCGAGGATGTGGTTCGGA
>DAIDHH010000076.1 GCA_027452045.1 Gammaproteobacteria bacterium | reverse complement strand
GTCGCAGCCCTTCAACGTCGCCAAGGTGTTCACCGGCCAGGACGGCAAGATCGTGCCCCTCGCCGAGACCATCCGCGGCTTCAAGGGCATCATCAGCGGCGAGTACGACCAGCTGCCCGAGCAGGCCTTCTACATGGTCGGCGGCATCGATGAGGCGGTCGCCAAGGCGAAGACGCTGCAGTAAGGAGAGCACCCATGGCCGAGCCGCATACCATTCACGTCGACATCGTCAGCGCCGAGGGCGAGATTTTCTCGGGTGAGGCGACGATGGTGGTCGCGCCGGCCTCACAGGGCGACATCGGCGTGGCGCCCCGGCATGCTCCGCTTCTCTCCATGCTGAAGCCGGGCGAGGTGCGGGTTCATACGCCAGACGGCGCCGAGCAGTTCTTTTTCGTCGGGGGCGGAGCCATCGAGGTGCAGCCCAACAAGGTCACGGTGCTCGCCGACACGGCGTTGCGGGCCAAGGACATCGACGAGGCGGCGGCGCTCGCCGCCAAGCAGCGCGCCGAGGAAGCCCTGCGGGACCGCAGCGGTCACATCACCCAGGCCGAGGCCCTCGCGGAGCTGGCCCGGGCAGCCGCGCAGTTGAAGATCATCGCGCGGCTGCGCAAGACGCACAGCTAGGCGCGCCGCTCGTCATAGGTCATGATGCGAGCATGACCCGATCCCACTCGATTCCCCTGTCGGTCGTGATCCTCGCGGCCGGCGAGGGCAAGCGGATGAAATCGCCGCTTCCCAAGGTGCTGCAGCCGCTCCTCGGGCGCCCGCTCCTCTCTCATGTCATCGACGCGGCCCGCGAGCTCGGCCCGCAGGCCATTATGGTCGTGTACGGCCATGGCGGCGAGCGGGTGCGCAGCGCGCTGTCCGCCGAGTCCGTGACCTGGGTGGAGCAGGCCGAGCGCCTCGGGACCGGGCACGCGGTGCTGCAGGCCGCGCCTCACGTTCCGGACGATCACCTGGTGTTGGTGCTCTACGGCGACGTGCCGCTGCTGAGTGCTGCCACGCTCGCACGCCTCGTCGCCCTCGCAGGCCCCGCGCAGCTGGCCCTGCTCACCATGCTGCCCGAGGATCCGACCGGTTACGGTCGAATCGTTCGCGACGCCTACGGCCACGTCGCGCGCATCGTGGAACAGAAGGATGCCTCCGCCGAGGAGCGCGCCCTTCGCGAATGCAACACTGGAGTGCTGGCAGCGCCGGCGCGGCTGCTGAAGCGCTGGCTTGCGGGCCTCGGCCGGGACAACGCGCAGGGCGAGTACTACCTCACCGACGTGATCGGGATGGCGGCCGCGGAGGGCGTCGTGGTGAACCCCCTGGTGCTCGCCGATCCGATGGAGGCGCTCGGCGTCAACGACAAGGCGCAACTGGCCGCACTGGAGGCGGTTTGCCGGCGCAACATCGCCCGCGAACTGATGCTGGGCGGAGTGACCGTCGCGGATCCTGCGCGGCTCGATGTGCGTGGCCGGGTGACACATGGCGCCGATGTCTTCATCGATGTCAATGTGGTCCTGGAGGGTAGTGTGAAGCTGGGAGACCGGGTGCGCATCGGCCCCGGATGTGTCATCCGCGACTGCGAGATTGGCGCTGACACGGAGATCTTCCCGTTCTGCGTCCTCGAGGGCGCTTCGATCGGCGCCTCCGCCCGGATAGGTCCCTTCGCGCGTACGCGGCCTACCTCCACGCTCGCCGACGGCGTGCACATCGGCAATTTCGTCGAAGTGAAGAATTCCTCCCTCGGCAACGAATCGAAGGCCAATCACCTGTCCTACGTAGGTGACGCCGAGGTTGGCGCGCGCGTCAACATCGGAGCGGGCACCATCGTCGCCAATTACGACGGCGCCAACAAGCATCGTACCGTCATCGGCGACGACGCGCACACGGGTTCCAACAGTGTGCTGGTCGCGCCGATCACCGTGGGCAAGGGAGCGACGATCGCCGCGGGCTCCACCGTCGCCGGGGAAGTGCCCGCCGGGAAGCTCACCATCGCGCGGGCGCGCCAAAGCACCCTCGAAGGCTGGCAGCGGCCGACGAAGCGCAAGAAGACCTGAGGGAGCGCGCCGTCAAACCGGCCGGACACGCCGCCGCCGGTGCCGCCAGGACCGCCAGAGCAGGTGCAGGTGCGCCTCGAAATCCGTCGCGGTGTCGGCATACAGCGCGTGTCCGAGCGCAAAGGCCTGCGCCCTGAGCCGCTCGGCACGCTGGTCGATCAAGCCGATGAGCCGCCGCCGGCCGGCCCGGGCCGATACCTTTGCCGCGACCGTGGCGCGCAGCACCCACAGATCGTGATCCCTGCCCAGGGCATCGGCGAGCCGGTGGGCGAGCCCGGCGCGCCGGGCAACCGCGGGACCGAGCGGCTCGAGGACCTGCAGCTCGTGCCAGAGGTACTTGGGCTGCTTGCGCCACTCATGCAGGCGGTCGGCAGCCGGGTCAGTCCTGGCGAGCGCGAGTGTGCGGCGACCCTGGCCGTAGACGCGCCTCAGCCCGGCACCCAGGACGGTCCAACCCCTGCGGCCCACGCGCCAGCGCCCGGCGCGATGGTGCGCTTCGCGCAGAGCCTGAAGTTGTCCGACGAGGGCACCATCCCCTTGCAGGAGACTCGCCCGGACTGCGGCGTGTTCCAGGCGCAGCATACGCTGAAGCTCGCGGATTCCGCTGGGACGGCCCCCGCGAGAGCGGCGAGCAAGCTGTTCCAAGGTCTGCAGAAGCACCCGGGCGTCGCGAAGCTCGCTGAGAGGGCGGGCGATGTCGCGCAGGGCGGCGTTCTCACGGTGATAGGCCGCCCGTCCCATCGAGGGCCGCAGCAGCCGCAGCATCGCGCGAGCCTTCTTCAGGCTCTTGCGGGCCGCATGGACTGCCTTGTCGGACAACGGCCGCTGCCCGAGTGCCCGCAGTGCCTCGGCGAGCTGCGCGCGGGCAATGCGCCCCGCGCCCTGGGTGCCCGTCTCGCTCCGGTGCAGCCTGGTCATGCCGGTAGGCTACGGCGCCCTCCGCTCGCCGGTCCATCCGCACCCGCCGCAGCGGGTGTCGCAGCCTGAGCACAGTCTCACGGTCCGCCGGGGAGCCGCTCACTCTCCGGACCAGGAATCAGGCAAACTGCCCCCCCTCAGCCTCCGCGTGCGGAGGCCCACTGGAGGCTCCCTGGGTATGTGCGGAATCGTCGGAGCGATCGCCGAGCGGAACATCGTCCCCATCCTGATGGAAGGCCTGCGGCGACTCGAGTACCGGGGGTATGACTCGGCGGGGCTCGCCGTGGTCGAGTCCGGCAAGCTCGTGCGGCTGCGCACGGTCGGCAAGGTGAAGATGCTCGAGGAGGCGCTCGAGAGCACTCCGGCGAGCGGCCGGATCGGCATCGCCCATACCCGCTGGGCGACTCACGGCGTGCCGAGCGAACGCAACGCCCATCCCCATCTCTCCCTCGGCGGCCTTGCCATCGTCCACAACGGCATCATCGAGAATCATGATGAGCTGCGCGAGGACCTCAAGCGCCGCGGCTACCGCTTCACCTCCGAAACCGACACCGAGGTCATCGCCCACCGCATTCACTTCCACCACGAAACGCTCGGCGACCTGTTCAAGTCCGTGCGCGCCACCGTGGCGGAGCTCGAAGGCGCCTATGCCCTGGCGGTGGTGAGTGAGCAGGATCCCGAGCGGCTGGTGGTGGCTCGCGAGGGCTGCCCGGTCGTGATCGGTCTCGGGGTCGAGGAGAACTTCGTCGCCTCGGACGTTGCGGCGCTGTTGCCGGTGACGCGGCGTTTCCAGTTCCTCGAGGAAGGCGACGTCGCCGAAATCCGCCGCAAGGCGGTGCGCATCATCGACCACGACGGCAATGTCGCCGTGCGCCCGGTGCGCGAGAGCGAACTCAGCGCGGACGCTGCCGAGAAGGGGCCGTTCCGCCACTTCATGCTGAAGGAGATCCACGAGCAGCCACGCGCCATCGCCGACACGCTGGCCGAGCGCGTGGCGAACGGCAGGCTCCTCGAGGCCGCATTCGGCCCGGCCGCGACCGAGGTGTTCAAACGGGTCGCCAGCGTGCACATTGTCGCCTGCGGTACCAGCTATCACGCTGCTTCCGTCGCCCGCTACTTCGTCGAGCAGATCTGCCGCATTCCCTGTGCCGTCGACATCGCCAGCGAGTACCGGTACCGCAATCCCCTGGTGCCGCCCAACTCGCTGTTCGTCACCATCTCCCAATCGGGCGAGACCGCCGATACGCTCGCGGCGCTGCGCCTCGCGCGCCAGTCGGGCTATCTGTCGACGCTCGCCATCTGCAATGTGCCCGAGAGCTCTCTGGTGCGCGAGTCGGAGCTGGTGATGCTCACGCGCGCCGGCCCGGAAATCGGCGTGGCCTCGACCAAGGCGTTCACCACCCAGCTTGCGGCGCTCTCGATGCTGACCGTCGCGCTGGCGCGCTACCACGGCGCCGATGCCGAGCGCGAGCATGGGCTGGTGACGCGCCTGGTGGAGTTGCCCGCGCTCATCGAAAAGGTCCTCAGCCTGGATCCGGTCATCCATCGGCTCGCCGAGCGCTTCGCCGACAAACGCCATGCGCTGTTCCTCGGCCGTGGAGCGCTGTATCCGATCGCCATGGAAGGGGCGCTGAAGCTGAAGGAAATCTCCTACATCCATGCGGAAAGCTATCCCGCGGGCGAGCTCAAGCATGGCCCGCTCGCACTGGTAGACGCCGACATGCCGGTGATCACCGTGGCGCCCAACAACGATCTGCTCGAGAAGCTCAAATCCAACCTGATGGAGGTCCGCGCCCGCGGCGGAGAGCTGATCGTCTTTGCCGACCCCGAGGCGGGCATCGAGCCGAGCGATGGCGTCACGGTGATCGAGATGCCGAAGCACGTGACCTGGTTCCAGGCTCCGGCCGTCTATACCGTGCCGCTGCAGCTGCTCGCCTATCACGTTGCCGTGCTCAAGGGCACCGACGTCGATCAGCCGCGCAATCTGGCGAAGAGCGTCACGGTGGAATGAGATCCTGCTAGAAACGGACATTAATGTGCGCCCGAATTGAAGTCCTTGCCTAGTGATTGGAGTCGTTACGCCGATCGCCGGGCTTCTGGCCTCATCGGTTGCCTTTGGGCTCAGCGCCTCCAACCTCTACGCCATCGGGCAGACGCTCGCGGGGCCCCGCGCCGCGGGCAAGTGGATTGGCATCCAGAATGCGACCGGTAACGTTCCCGGCATCGTCGCTCCGGTCGTCACCGGCGTGCTGATCGATTGGACCGGTCGGTACCAGGCGGCGTTCCCGGTGGCGGGCGTGGTGGCGATCGTCGGTGCGTGCAGCTGGTTGATCGTGGTGCGCCGGGCGGCGCCGCTCGCGTGGAGCGGTGTCGAGCCCCTGCCGGCCGCCGCGGTGCATTGACATCGGAGACTTCGGCGACCTCAGGCGCCGTGAGAGCCGACACCTGCGCTCCATGCAGCCTCGCGGTACGCTGGTCACGGCCTTCTCCGTGTGGTGACGTGGCTCTTCACTGCGGTGCAGTTGCGAAGCGTCATTCGCACTAAGGATGACGTGGCGCTCGTCACGCCCAATGAGGACAACTTGAACAAGCCGGAGTACTGCCTGATTACTGGCAAGTTCGTAGCAAGTCCAAGAACCCATAGAACGGCCAATATCGCTGTCGGATTCCCTCTAATTGATAGGTAGAACGAGCAATTCCTCTTCGGAGGGAGTGCTTACACTTGCGGCAAGATTTGGACGCCCCCTTCACCCGAAGAACTGACATGCGGGTATTCCGTTTGGTTGACGGACGACGGGCACCAAGCAAGGTCAATTCCGAACCGAAAACGCCTACAGGCCGTCCCGGCCGATAACGCAAATTGTCGCGGGCCCGAGGCATATGCGCTTCCCGAGCCTGAAGCATGCCGCTTCGGCCGGTCGGCGATGTTCACACACCGCCCGGAGGGAATGGTTTGGTGACTCAACTCCACCAGTTGAACCGGCCGGCGCAGGATTTGCCGAATGGTCAGTGAGGTGTAGACTGCGGCAGCCATGGCCCGACAACCGATCGCTTCCGGCACGGTGCACAGGATGCCGGCGGACTTTCGCAAGGCGATCGAGTCTGACGCGGCGGTCACGAACGTATGGGGGAGCATTACGCCGCTGGCTCGCAATGAATGGATATGCTGGGTCACCTCCGCCAGGAAGAACGAGACGAGGAGCCGACGGATAGAAGTCGGGCTCGATAAAATGCGCAAAGGCATGCGCCGGCCGTGTTGCTGGCCCGGATGTCCTCACCGTTGAGACAATTCGCCGCCGGCAACTGCCGCCATCGGTGCCGGTGCGGCCACATGCCACTGCCGCAGATTGGCCGGCGGAGCCGGTCCGTCGCGCCCTCAACCCGCCACGGGCACTTCACGAGGCCACCGCACCGGGCGTCCCGTCAGATCATTCTGGATGCTCATCCTGGTGTTCAAAGTCCTTGAGCACTTTCAACGCCGCTTCGATGCGATCTTCCGGCACGAGCAACTGAACGCCCCCGATCCCGCCCTCCATGCCCATGCCCACACCCACGACCACTGCCGGAATACCCGCGCCCTCGAGCGCAATTCGTGCAAGATCCGCTTCGAACTGCATCGAGTAGTTTCTGATGATTTTCACGAAAGGTGCTCCCCGTGCCTCGCGAACAGTGGATTCGCAGCTGCGTCATTTTGAATGTCCGCGATGAGCCGCTCGAGCGGGTCGCCGCGTCGCTCAAATCCCCGGCGCACCGCATCTACGCATGCGGGGTTGATATCGGCCGCTCTTGATCCTCGACAACGATCGTCAACCTGGGGTTGTCGGTCATGTTGAGCGTTTGGCATCGGTCGCGGGCAAATGGGCGCGAGATCAGGCGGAACACCGGCAGCGGACAGTATCTTCGGGGTGATACCAGTCCGCAAGGGCATGCTCGAGCCAGAGGGTACCGCGATCAGCGGGGAGGTGGTGTGCCGATGAACACAGCCCGTTGCGCGGCGAAAGCACGCTCGTAGGCAGGGCGGGTCTCGCCCCGCGTGACGTAGGCGGCAAGGTTCGGGAATTCGTCCAGTATCCCCGAGAGCCTCAGCCGCAGCAGCGCGTGCACCATCATGAGATCTCCCGCGCTGAACCCGCCATCGAGCCAGTCGGCATCGCCAAGGCGAACGGAAAGCGCGCGCAGCCGATGACGGATGCGCTCCCTGATGAGCGTCATGCGCTCCAAGTTCCACGGCTTGTCGCCTTCCAGGAACTTGGCGGTCTGCAGATCAAGGATGGGCGGTTCCACCGTGTTGAGGGCGGCGAACATCCAGGTGATCGCCCGCGCCCGTCCGTTCGCGTCGTCAGGCAGAAGACCCGCATGGCGCTCAGCGATGTGGAGCACGATGGCTCCCGACTCGAACAGGACCAGATCGCCTTCTTCATAGGTGGGAATCTGTCCGAAAGGATGCCGCGCCAGATGCCCGGGTTCCTTCATCGCCTGGAACGATACGAGACGCACCTCGTAAGGCTGGCCTACTTCTTCGAGCGCCCAGCGAACACGCATATCGCGCGCCAGCCCCTGGCCGCGATCGGGTGACTGGGCAAAGGCGGTGATGGTGGGAGTCATTGCAGGACTCCAGGTGATCGCATGATCCCATCGCGCATCAGGCCATTGATTGCAAAAGCTATTCTCATGGTGACTTCACCTCTCGGCTCGATTTCGTGTGTCATCCGTCCGGCAAGAACGACCGTAGAGCCATATTGATCCACGAGTACGACGAACGAGATGCACGGGGATCGACACCCTGCGCGCCATCCGGCGCGATTTCGGCAGCAAATGCTTTCGCTTGAGGCACACGCCGCATTTTGCTCAACCCTGACGCATCGGGACCGCGGCGCGCCAACAGTCAGTCTCGCACGCGGGGTGGACTGAGTGAAGCTATAGAGCAAGGCGCGCCCACGCCCGGGCAGCCGCGCCGACGTGCTAAGCTCCATCCGCACCAAGAGACCTGGGACCTATCATGACGACCGACCGATTGACGCCACTGCTCGCGCAGCGACCGTGGCTGCTCGCCGACGGGGCGATGGGCAGCAATCTGTTCGCGCGCGGGCTGACGAGCGGGGAAGCCCCGGAGCTCTGGAACACCGAGCATCCGCAGCGGATCCGCGAGCTGCAGCGCAGCTTCATCGAGGCAGGCGCCGACATCATCCTGACCAATAGTTTCGGCGGCAACCGGCATCGCTTGAAATTGCACCAGGCTGAAGGCCGGGTTGCGGAGCTCAACGAGGCCGCCGCGAGTCTCGCTCGCGCCGAATCGGATCGGCAGGACCGCGTGGTGCTGGTCGGCGGCAGCATGGGCCCGACCGGGGAGATCCTGGCCCCGCTCGGACCGCTCTCCGCGGCCGAAGCGCGGCAATCTTTCGCGGAGCAGGCGGCAGCGCTTGCCCGCGGCGGCGCTGACATCCTGTGGATCGAGACGATGTCCTCGGCCGAGGAGACCGAAGCGGCGATCGAAGGGGCGCGGCAGGCGGGGCTTCCGGTCGTCACGACGCTGAGCTTCGATACCAACGGCAGGACGATGATGGGCATCACGCCCGCCGAGCTCGCCGGCCTGTCGCACAAGCACCATCTTGCGGCCTGCGGCAGCAACTGCGGAGTGGGCGCGGCGGAAATGGTCGCCTCGATCCTCAATCTCGCCGCCGCGGCCGATCCGTCGGCGATCCTCGTCGCGAAGGCAAACTGCGGCATCCCCCAATATGTCGACGGCGCGATCCGATTCAACGGGACGCCCGAACTCATGGCCGACTACGCCCGGCTTGCACTCGATGCCGGCGCGCGCATCATCGGTGGATGCTGCGGAACCACACCGGAACACCTGCGGGCGATGCGCCAGGCGCTCGAGGCGCACGTTCGCGGGCCGAAGCCCTCGATCGAGACGATCGAGGCGCGGCTCGGAGCCCTGACGGCGGGAGCCGCGGCGCAGCTGCGCGGGGAGATGGATCGTCAAGCCGGCGCCGCGCCCGGCGCCTCCCAACGCCGGCCTTCGCGGCGCCAGGGGGCGCGCGGCGAGTCCTGAGAGCCTCCTGAAGCGGATCCTCCGGCTTTGGAGGCGCTGATGCGTCAGTTCGCGGTGGCCGTTGTAACACCTCAGCCGTTACCACCCTCCACGTTCGCAACGGTGCCGGTGCCACCTCCACCATCGGGTGATTGCCGCTGATGCCCGGAACACGCCGGATTGCCGTTGGGACGATCGTGGGCGTCCTCGTCCTGGCCTCGATCGCGGCCGGGTTCGCCCTCTGGCGCCGCGCAGTGAGCGACATACCGCAAGTCCATCGCCTGGCGGATGGCACGCTCGCATCCTTCGCCGCTGACACCCGGCTCACCCCGGCGCAGGGATTTCCCGTCCGGCGCGAAGTGTCGGTGGACGGAGAGGCGTTGTTGAAGGTTCCGGTGGCCCGGCGGCCCATGATCCTCCACACGCCGCTCCTGCGCATCGAAGTGATCCGACCCTCGACGCTGCTGGTCACCGCCCGCTCGCGGCAGGCGGGCGAGGAGGTGCGGGTGCTCAACGGCGAGGTGATCGTCGGCAAGCGCTATGCCTCGCCCTACCCGGCGCGGTATGACGTGCATGCGGGCGAGATGGCCATGGTGAATCGCACGATCGACCTGATGGAGAAGGAATCGATCGGAGCACACTCGCTCGCGCGCGTACGCAAATGGGCGAAGACGCTCAGATGACCGCCCTGCCGTGGGCGGCTCACGGGCAAGATCCGCCGCAATCTGGCGCCGCCGCCCGAGAGCCGCCTGCACGCGGCCCAATGGGGGCCTCCCGTGGACGACGAGCGGCCTGCCCAGGGAGGCGTTGACCGCCATCGGGTTTCACGTGGAGGGGCTGATCGGGCGGGTGCTCTGGAGGGTGCCGCCTTCGGCTCTGCCCACGCCCCTCACCTGCGTAGCGCTTCGCGTCACCCTCGAGGGCGAGCGGTGGCGGGCCGACGTGGGGTCCGGCGGCTGCACCGCTGCGATTCGATGCGCCAGGGGCCGAGCAACCCACGAGACACGAAACGTTTCGCGTGACCCGCCGGGACGCATGGACGCTGCTCGAGGCGCCTGAGCCCCTTGCGCATTCGCCCGATTCCCCGCGCCTGGCGCGATTCACGGGGTATCCGTGGCGTGGCTGCCACAACGATGCGCGGCGGCCGTTCCCGGCTTAAACTGGCGCCCATGAGCACTCATCCGAAACCTTCGCAAGAACCGCGCCCGGCATTTGGTACCGTGCTGGCGCCCACGATGACTTTGGCCCGCTTCCAGAACGGCGAGTGGGGGCCCTTCGAGGCCCGGCCGTGTGCGCCGATCGAGCTGCACCCGGCGGCGCACGTGCTGCACTACGCCAGCACCTGCTTCGAGGGCTTCAAGGCCTACCGCTGGGCCGACGGCAGCATCAACGTGTTCCGCATGGACCGGCACATCGAGCGCATGCGCCAGAGCGCGCGGGCGCTCGTGCTGCCCGAGCCGGACCCACGTCGACTCGAGGAAATGATCCTCACCGCCATCGAGCGCAACCGTGACACGGTGCCCGAGGCACCCGGTGCGCTCTATCTGCGACCCATCCTCTTCGGCACCACACCCAACATCGGCGCCGCCGGAGCGGCCGCCACCGAAGCGACGCTCATCGTGCTCGCGAGCCCGGTGTGGGACTATTTCGCCGGCGGCATGAAGCCGCTCAGAATCTACGTGGAAGACGTCAATGCGCGCACGGCCTCGCAGACCGGCAAGGTCAAGACCGGTGGCAACTACGCGGCGGCGCTCGGCCCCACTCTCGAGGCGCGGCGCCGTTACAACGTCGACCAGGTGTTGTTCTGTCCGGGCGGCTCAGTCCAGGAGACCGGTGCCTCCAACTTCATGCTGTTTGCCGATGGCCGGGTGCTCACGCGCAGCCTCGACTCGACGTTCCTCCATGGAGTGACCCGCGACTCGGTGCTCACGCTGGCGCGGGAAGAGGGCTACCAGGTCGAGGAGCGGGTGTTCGACGTCGCCGAAATGCTGCAGTGGGTGCGTGATGGCGAGGCTGCGCTCTCCGGTACGGCCGCGGTGCTCGCGGGTGTCGGCACCTTCGTCTATCACGGCGAGGAGCACAAAGTAGGAAGTGGAGACGTGGGGCCTCACACGCGCAAACTGCGCGAGCGTCTGGTGTCCATCCAGCGCGGTGAGACCCGCGACACACACGGGTGGACGCGCAAGATCTGACCGTCGCGGCCCATCGAGTCCGGTAGCCGCGGGGTGACCCGCCCCGCGGCTACAAGCGGCAGCCGAGCTTCACCCAGAGCATCCGGGCCGGCAGGAGATAGAACGACTCGCTGCCGAACTCACTCGCCGTCACGGGCGGGCGGCGGTTGGTGAGATTGGTGCCATCGAGAGCCACGCTGTAGCGGCCCCACCGGTAACCGAGTTGCGCGTGCAGAGTCGTATAGCCGCCCACCGGTGCCGTGTTTTTCTCATCGAGGAACCGCCGCCCGGCGTATTGGCCGACGAGTGAGGCGGTGAGTCCGTGTGCGGGCGTATAGAGCACCCCCGCCGAAGCGAGCCAGTGCGGCGAGAGTGGCAGCTCGCGTCCGGCGACGTTGACCGTGGACACCCCGTCGAAGAAAAGATACTGCGTGTAAAGCGCTTCGTGATAGGAGGCAGTCGCGATCAATGCCAGCCTCTTGATGGGGTCGTAATGCAGCTCGAGCTCCGTGCCCCGCAGCCTCTCGCCGCCGGCATTGGCGAGCGCGCCGGAAGGGGTCGAGACCACGAGGTTCGCGAAATCGAGCTGGAACGCCTCGAGCTGGTAATCGAGACGCCCCTCGAGCGCCGCACCCTTCAAGCCCGCCTCGTAACTGTCGGCCGTCTCGGGACTGAGCAGCGCCGGGGTGTAGTCCGGCCCGAAATCGATGGCCGCCGGCTTGAACGCCTGCCGATAGTCGGCGTACAGGCGCGCCTCGTTGCGTCCGAAGCGCCATAGCCGATAGCTCACGCCCACCGTTTCGGTCGGCTTGACGATGGTTTTGCTCACCGTCTCTGCCAGCAGCAGCAGCGGGGGCAGAGTGAGATCGCTCGAGCTCTTGTGTTCGTAGGCCTCATTCAACCGCGCCCCGGCGACGATGTCCCAGCGGGCATCGGGCCGGAAATCGAGCTGAGCGTACTCTCCGGCAAACAGACGCCGGTCATCGAGCGTGCCGATTTCATTCGGCGGAAAGACCCAGCTCGGCGGCGGAACGAGCGCGCCGTCGAGGGGCACCGTATAGGCGCCGTTGCCGTTCAGTGTCCACTGCACGCCGCGCCCGTAGAGGAGATCGGCGCCCACCAGCAGGCGCGCACGGCGGGAGCCCTTGATCGCCAGATGCGTGTCGAGGTACCCGTCCTCGATCAGTCGGTGTTGGTTCTGGGTGTCGGCCGCGCCACTGAGGTCCGGGTGCAGGAAGGCGCGAATGTCCGTGACCTTCGAGTACGCATAAGAGACGCGCGTATCCCACTGTCCGAGTGGCGTCGGGTGGGAATAATCGAGCGAGAGCTGATACGCGTTCTCGTTGATTCGCGCATCCGCCGGATTGAAGTTGGCGTTGATGGGGGTCAGCGGGGTGAGTGTCGCGCCGCTGCGGATGACCGGACTCGGCGGCACGTCTTTCACGAAAGAGAGATTGGCGTCGATGCGCAGCGTGCCACCACCAACCTCGAGCGCACCACGGTACAGGCCGCGCTCATTCGCGACAGACTCGCGTCCATCGGCGAACCCGAGGCGCTCGCCGTCGATGGCAAGGGACTGCCGATACGAGCCCAGTCGCGGCAGCGCGAGCGAGACCGAGCCGCGCAGCGATCCGTAACCGCCGTAGGACAAGTCGGCCTCGTTGGAGGCATGACCCGCTGGATAGTGCAGCACCTGCACGACACCGACGAACGAAGTCGCACCGTACATCACCGGCGCGGACCCCTTCATCACTTCGATACGCTCGACGTCAGTCAGATCGAGAGTCGGGATCGCCGGGTTGAATGCCCCACCCCACGGTACGCCATCGACGACGAGCAGAAACGCGTCGAACTCGTGCAGGCCCCAGAACGCAGGCACGGCGCTCGAGGGGCCGGCATCGCCGCCGGCGGGCGCCTCGACGCCCGGAACCAGGCTGAGTGCGCCCGCCATGTCCTGCGCTCCGAGAGCCCCCAGAGTCTTTCGCGGGACCACCGAGATGTCGATCGGGATGCGCCCCTCCGGCTCCGGGGTGCGCGTCGCCGTGACCACGATGGTGTGCAGTGCATCGGCTCTCGCAGGCGTCAGTGCCGCGATCATCGCGCCGGCACAGGCAGCGGCCACGAGGGCCGGGTTGGGGGATCTCGTTCGCATGACGGGGTGGCACTATAGGGGGCGCCCCGGTCCGTCGCCACGGGGCGCACTCGTCGTCGGCGCGTCATCCAGTCTGGTCGGCGCATGGCGGGCGTGTGCGTGGGTGCATGGCGCCGCGGGTGGGGCAGTGTGGGGCCGGCTGCGGCGCCGGGCGCCTTCGGGAGCTCAGTCCCCTGATCCGCCGGCCGGCGATGCGAGTAAGATCTGCGAGCCACGGTCGAGGCGGCGCGATGGCGCCGGAGCGAGTGTCGCCGGTGAGATACGGGCCCTACCTGCAACGCTGCATGGTCGGCGCGCTTTGCGCGCTCCTGCCGCTGGGGGGATCGTGGCCGACCGCTTACGCCGCCAACTCTCGTCCCTCCGCGCGCGCGATATTCCTCATCGCCCAGGGCGAGCTGTCGGATCCCTTCTTTGCGCACTCGATCGTCCTGGTGATGAACAATCTGGCGCCCGCCCCGGTCGGCATCATCATCAACAGGCCCACGCCGATCCTCGTCTCCAGGCTCTTTCCGGATGTGAAACGCCTGCACCATGCGCCGGCCAGGGTGTACTTCGGGGGTCCGGTCGAGTTCACGTCGGTGTGGTTCCTGTTCCGCGCCGCACGTGCACCTCGCCACGCGGTGCGCGTCCTCGATGGGATTTTCCTCAGCGCCGACGTCAGGCTGTTGCGGCACCTGCTTGACCGGCGCCGGCCAATGGCGGGCCTGCGGATCTTCGTCGGTCATGCGGGCTGGGCGCCCGGTCAGCTTCAGGCGGAAATCCGCGCGGGCGACTGGACTCTGAGGAAGGTGCAGCCGGGGACGATCTTCGGCCACGGCGCGCAATATCCCTGGCCCTCCCCGGGCATGCCCCGACACGGTGCATTGCGGCCCGCGGTGGCGCGAGGCATCGGCCGGACACACGCGGTCGTTCGCGATGTCGGCGGAACTTAGGCGCGCCGCGGACACTCTGACGGGGTGCGGCGGGTCGATCGTGCACAGCCGCGCCGGAAGAGCCATGCGCAGGTCCGCGCTCTCATCGGAGGGAGGTGTGGCTCGCGTCGGCCGGCAAGGTGGTATGAACTGAGTCTAGAGGGCCGACCACCGGTCATGGTCGTCGTCAATCAAGGGAGCGCCGGAAATGTTCGACAGTCCATCCGAAGAAGCCGCGTACAGCTCGATCGCCTTTCTGGACGGGGCCGGTACCGGGCGTGCCCCCGGGAGCCCGCGGCGGCCCTCGGGACCTGTCAGGAAGGTGTCCGCGAAGGATCCCGCGCTCCACGTGATGACCGATTTCACCGCCGACTCCCCGGTCACCGTCGCGCCGGATCGCTCGATCGATGAGGCGCTGCGGGAGATGATCGTCGCGGGAGTGCGCGCGCTGCTGGTGGTGCGCGGGGAAGTCACCGTCGGTCTCATCACCTCGTACGACATCCAGGGCGAGCGCCCCCTGCAGTTCCTCAGCACTTCCGGCTTCACCCGCCACGACGAGATCGAGGTAGGCCACATCATGACGCCCTGGGAGAAAGTTCCGACGCTCGATGCCCAATGGGTGGCCTCGGCCCGGGTGGCCGACGTGCTCCGCACGTTCAAGGCTCACCAGGCATCCCACATCGTGGTGGTCGAGTACGCGCAGCAGGGCGGCGCCTTCGTGCGAGGCCTGTTCTCCCGCACCCAGCTCGAGCGGCATCTGGGACAGTCGAATTAGGTACTCGGGTTGATCGAGCGCTCAAAGGTGGCTACATTGCCCGTGTCGAGGCACGGCAGGCACACGAGAGCGCGATCCCGCGCGCGCGGGTCTGGACCGACACCATTCGGGCGGAGGCTATGTCGAGAAATTATTCCGTAAATCCCCCGCTCGACATCCTGCAGTTTCTGCGGGCAGGTCTGCGCGAGCCGCGCCGCGTCGGCGCCGTGGCCCCCTCGGGCCGGGCGCTCGCCAGACTGGTCACCTCGGAGATCTCCCCCGCCCGCGGCCCGGTCATCGAGTTGGGCGCCGGTACGGGGGCGGTCACGCGCGCACTGCTCGACCGCGGTGTCCCTGAGCAGCACCTGGTGCTCATCGAATCGGATCCGCACCTCGCGAGGTTGCTCCGGTCGCGGTTTCCCGCGGCGCAGGTCCTGGCCATACCCGCCCAGAGACTGCGTCACGTGGACCCTTTCGACGGCAATGCGGCCGCCTCGGTCATCAGCGGCCTGCCGCTGCTCTCGATGCGCAAGCGCGAGGTCATGAGCGTGCTGCACGGAGCGTTCACCCGGCTCGAGCACGGCGGCGCCTTCTACCAGTTCACCTACGGCCCGCGCTGTCCGGTTCCCGCGGCGATCCTGAGGCGGCTCGGCCTGCGCGCCAAGCGCATGGGCTGGGTGGTGAACAACCTGCCGCCCGCGGCCGTCTACCGGATCGAGCGCTCCGCCCGTCGTTCCTCGCGCTCGCGCGGCGCCTGAAGTCCCCGCTGGCCGGGCCGCGCGGCCCGCTTAATGCTCGTGCCGGTGATGGATATCCGGATAATGCGCGTGTGAGTGCGTGAGCGGTGCGTGAGCGTGCTCGTGGTCATGAGGCTCGCGGCCGTCCCAGTCGAAGTCATGCTGGTGACGGTGGTGCGCGTCGTGCACATGGCTGTGCGCGTGACGCATCGGTCCATGGGCATGCGAGTGCGCGTGCTTTTCCGTCAGATGCAGCCAAACCCCGGCTCCCATCAAGAGCGCCGCGATCCAGAAGACCGCTCCCGGCATCTGAGGGAACAGCAGCAGCGACACCGCAGCGCCGATGAACGGAGCGGTGGAGAAGTAGGCTCCGGTGCGGGCCGCGCCGAGATGGCGCAGCGCGAGCACGAACAGCGCCAGGCTGATGCCATACCCCATGAGACCCACGAGCGCCGCTCCCGCGACCTGCGGCGCAGCCGGCCAGACCGCGCCGGTCTCGGCCGCGATGCCGAGATTGACGGCCCCCGCGACCAACCCCTTCAGCGCGGCGATCGCCACCGGGTCGCCCACCGACACCCGCCGTGTCAGGTTGTTGTCCATAGCCCAGCAGGCGCAGGCCCCCGCTATCCAGGCGGCGCCCTCGCTCCCTCCTAGCGCCAGGCTTCGCGGCCAGGCGAGGGCCACCCCGCCGGCGACGATGGCGATCATGCCCGCGAGGATGCGGCGATCGAAGTTCTCCTTGAAGACGAACCAGGCGAGGAGCGCGGTAAACACGCCCTCCATGTTGAGCAGCAGCGAGGCGCTGGCGGCCGGCACCTGGCGCAGTCCGGTCATCAAGAGCACCGGGCCGAGCACCCCGCCCATCGCGATGGCACCCGCGAGCCAGAGCAGCTCGCTCCCGCGCCACAGGAGCCCGCTGTGCGGGCGCCCCTGGAGCCGACCCCGCACGGCCCACCACAGGCCGAGGCCGAGGCCGCTGCCGCCGTAGAGCAGTCCCGCCAGCAGCACGGGCGGCATCTGAGTCAGCAGCAGCTTGGCAAACGGGGTGCTCGCGCCGAACAGCGCGGCGGCGAGCAGGGCGTAGAGCACGCCCCGGCGCATGCCTTCCTCAGTCTCGCGCGGTGGCGCCATGGGAAGGCACCGTGGTTCCCGCCGGACGCGCGTGCAGATCGTAGACGTCCGCTCCGGTGATCTCGACGTCCGCCCAGTCTCCGGGCTTCAATCCCGTCCCCGCGATCCGCACGACGCCATCGATCTCGGGCGCGTCGGCTTCGCTGCGCGCGATCGCGCCGTCTTGCTCCACCGAGTCAACGAGCACCCGCATGGCTTGCCCGATCCGCCGCTGCAGGCGCCGCGCGCTGATCGCAGCCGCCCGCTCCATGAACCGCGCGTAGCGCTCCTCCTGGACGTCCTGTGGTACGTGATCGGCCAGCCCGTTGGCGGCTGCGCCCTCCACGGGGGAGTATTTGAAGCAGCCGACGCGGTCGAGCTGGGCCTCATCCAGCCAGTCGAGCAATTCCTCGAACTCCGCGTCCGTCTCCCCGGGAAAGCCCACGATGAACGTGCTGCGCAGCGTCAGGTCGGGGCACTGGTGCCGCCACCTCTGTATGCGCGCGAGCACGTCTTCGCTGTGCGCGGGCCGGCGCATGCGTTTCAACACGCTGGGGCTGCCGTGCTGGAACGGTATGTCGAGATAGGGAAGCACCTGTCGCTCGGCCATGAGGGGGATGACCTCGTCGACGTGTGGATAGGGGTACACGTAGTGCAGGCGTATCCACACGCCAAGCGTTCCCAGCGCCCGGGCCAGGTCGATGAAGCGCGTCTGGTACTGCCGGTCATGCCAGGTCGCGGGAGCGTATCGGATGTCAGCGCCGTAGGCGCTGGTGTCCTGGGAGATGACCAGGATCTCCTTGACGCCCGCCGCCGCAAGGCGCTCGGCTTCCCCGAGCACCTCGTCGATCCTGCGGCTCGAGAGCCGGCCGCGCAGCGCGGGGATGATGCAGAAGCTGCACGAGTTGTTACAGCCCTCGGAGATCTTCAGGTATGCGTAGTGGCGCGGCGTCAGGCGGATGCCCTGCGGCGGCACCAGATCGAGAAACGGGTCGTGCCGCGGTGGCAGGTGCTCGTGGACGGTTGCGATGACCTCGGCATACGTCTGCGGGCCGGTGACCTTGAGCACACGGGGATGGCGCTCGAGGATGCGCTCGGGACGCGCGCCCAGGCAGCCGGTGACGATGACCCGGCCATTGCGCTCGAGCGCTTCGCCGATGGTCTCGAGCGATTCGTCCACTGCGGCATCGATGAACCCGCAGGTGTTGACCACCACCAGGTCCGCTTGCTCGTAGCTCGGGGAGATCTCGTACCCCTCGGCGCGCAGCCTGGTGAGAATGCGCTCCGAGTCGACCAATGCCTTGGGGCAGCCGAGGCTGGCGAAGCCGATTTTGGGAACGCGGCGCGAGACGGCGCGGCGCCGGTTGGGAGCGGGCATGGGGCGCGAAGCCTACCTGCCGTCACCCCGCGGCGCAACCGCCCGAGGGATTACCGGCCGTAGAGCACCGTCACCTCGGCCTTGGCGATGGCCGCGGCTCGGACCTTGGCGTCGACTTTGCCCGGGCTCGCGCCCATGCCCAGCCCCAGCTTCGTCACGCGCAGGGCGTAGAGCATGAGGTGGTAGTGGTGCGGGGCACCGGGGGGAGGGCAGGGCCCGCCGTAGCCGAGGGATCCGAAATCGTTGCGGCCCTGGAGTGTCCCCGGGGGCAACCGCTGCGCGGCCGGATTGCCGGCCCCGGCCGGCAGCGAGCGCGTTCCGGCCGGAATATCGAACACCACCCAGTGCCACCAACCCCCTCCGGGGGCATCCGTGTCGAACATCAGCAGCGCGAAGCTGTGCGTCCCGGCCGGCGCATGGTCCCAGGCGAGAGCCGGGGAGATATTGCGCCCCCGGCACCCGCCCACATCGTTCGCCTGCCGCAGGTCGAGCCTGCCGTCCGGGGTGAGGTCGGGGCTCGAGAGCGCGAACCCGCGTGCGGCGAGCGTGTTGGACTGGCCGCAGGCGGGCAAGGCCATGCACAGCACCGCAACCAGCACGGTCATTGGAGCTCTCGGGCTGTTCGGGGAATCGGGTCGCACGAGCACCTCGCGGGC
>DAIDHH010000075.1 GCA_027452045.1 Gammaproteobacteria bacterium | reverse complement strand
CGGCGGCGCCGATCCCGAATCGCCAGCGTACACGCAATGTCCGATGCGCCACCATCGGCGCTTCGGTCCCGAGAACTCGAGCAGGTTTTGTTTTAACATATCGGCACGACCCCCGCCATGTGGTCTGTCTCACGTTTTTGGCAAGCGGCGCCGCCCGGACAGCCGCCATGGCTTTTGGCATCATCCCCGGGAACCTGCCTCGCGAGTGCGCCGGGGGAATCAGAGGCTCCTATATGTCCGTCCGTCTCGGTGTGGTCATGGATCCGATCGACGCCATCAAGTACGCCAAGGACTCGACCCTGGCCATGCTGCTCGCCGCGCAGACGCGCGGCTGGTCCCTGGTCTACCTCGAGCAGCGCGACCTGTCGCTGCGCGACGGGGTGGCCTGGGGTCGTGCCCGCGCGCTTTCGGTCAAAGCCGACCCCGAGCACTGGTTCGAGCTCGGCGAGCCGCAGCCCATGCGCCTCGGGGAGCTCGATTGCATCCTGATGCGGAAGGACCCGCCCTTCGACACCGAATACATCTACACCACGTACATCCTCGAGAAGGCCGAGCAGCAGGGCGCATTGGTGGTCAACCGGCCAAGGGGACTGCGCGACATGAACGAGAAGGTCTACACGGCCTGGTTCCCGCAGTGCTGCGCCCCGACGCTCATCACCCGCGACATGGACGATATGGCGGCCTTTCTGCAGAAGCACGACAAGATCGTGTGCAAGCCCCTGCATGGCATGGGCGGACGCTCGATTTTCGTCCTCGAGCGCCAGGACAAGAACATGGCCGTGGTGTTCGAGACGCTCACCGATTACGGGCAGCGCTTCGCCATCGTCCAGCAGTACCTGCCGCAGATCGTCGAGGGCGGCGATACCCGGGTGTTGCTCATCGATGGGGAGCCGCTTCCCTACGTCCTGTCCCGCATCCCCCTGCCGCATGACAACCGCGGCAACCTGGCCGCCGGCGCCAGGGCCGTGGTGCGCCCGATCGAGGAGCGCGAGCGGTGGCTCGCCGGGCAGATCGGACCGGCGCTCGCGGCGCAGGGCATGCTGTTCGTCGGGCTCGATGTGATCGGCGGCTTCGTCACCGAAATCAACGTCACCAGCCCGACCGGCATCCGCGAGATCGAGAAGGAGTTTCGCATCGACATCGCCGGCCGGCTGCTCGATGCCATCGGGCAGCGGCTCGCCTCGGCCCGCGATGCCGGTCCCCGGGCGACCTCCTAGCTGCCATGAGCCCACGTGCCGCACTCCTGCGGGCAGAGCGCGCCCCCCGGGATCGCCTGTTCGTCATGCTGTTTCTCGCGGCCGTGCTGCATGGCCTGCTCATCCTCGGCGTGACGTTCGACTCGCCGCTCGCCGGGGGCCATGGCGCGCCGGGGCTGAAAGTGCTGCTGGTGTCCACCCAGCTGCCGAGCGCGCCCCGCAATGACACGGCCGCCTACCTCGCGCAGCGCACCCAGCTGGGCTCGGGCAACACGCCCAAGGCCGTCATGCCCCGCATTCACGCCTCCCTTCCCGGAGCCCCCCGCGGCAGCACCGGCGCCGCCGCCTCTCCGCCCCCCGGAGGGGCTCAGGCGCATCACACGGCCGAGCCCGTGCTCACCACGCGCGCCTGGAGCTGGAGGACCGAAGTCTCCTACCTTCCCGCCGGGCCGCAGGTGAGCGAGACCGGTCTCACCGCCCCGTCGGCCGGGACCACCCCCGGAGGCGGCGGAAGTGGTCCGCTGCGGTTGAACGGCCCGCAGCGCGCATTGTGGGTGAACCCGGACACGCGCTCGACCATCGTTGCGCCGTATCTGGTGGCCTGGCGGCGCAAGGTCGAGCGCATCGGCACGCTGAATTTTCCGATCGCGGCCCGCGATGCCGGCCCGCACGCCGCCCCCGTGATCGAGGTGGCGATTGCCGCGGATGGCACGCTCGCCCGGGCGGTCATCCGCCGCTCGAGCGGCGATCCCGCGCTCGATCAGGCGGCGCTCGCCATCCTCAGGCTGGCCAGCCCCTTCGACCCCTTCCCGCCGGCCCTCGCGCACCGGTACTCGATGCTGCGTTTCACATATGAGTGGCAGTTCGTCGGCGGGCGCGTGCAGGGCGCGGTCACTATGCCTTGAGCCGCAAGCCCTCCATCCCCATACTTGGCTCATGGGCGAGCGCAGCGGCAAGCCGGGCGCCGGCGCAGAGCCGGAAACCGAGGTCACTCAGGGCGAGGCACGCAGACGCCGGAACAAGGCGGACCGTGGCGCTCGTCCCGAGGAATCCGACTTCAACAGCCTGACCAATCATCTGCTGATTGCCATGCCCTCCCTCACCGATCCGAACTTCGCGCAGACCGTGGCGCTCGTCTGCGAGCACACGGATCGCGGCGCGCTCGGCATCGTACTCAACAAGCCTCTGCCCATGCGCCTCTCGGACGTGTTCTCGCAGATGCAGATCACCCCCACGAGCGAGATCATTGCCGGGCAGCCCGTATTGCGCGGCGGCCCCGTGCACACCGACCGGGGGTTCGTGCTGCACAGGCCCGGCGGACGCTGGGATCATACTCACAAGGTATCCGAAACCATCCAGGTGACGACCTCACGCGATGTGCTCGCCGCCATGGCGCGCGGTGAAGGGCCGGCGGATGCCTTTATTGCCCTCGGCTACGCGGGCTGGGAGTCCGGGCAGCTCGAGCGCGAAATCCTGGAAAATGCCTGGATGTCCGTGCCGGTGGACGCGAAGGTGGTCTTCGATCTGCCCTTCGAGGAACGTTGGAGCGGCGCCTGGCGGCTGCTCGGCGTGAATGTCGGCCAGGTGAGCCTCACCGCCGGACATGCCTGAAGCCGTAACGATCGTCCTGGCCTTCGACTTCGGGCTGAAACGCATTGGCATCGCTTCCGGGGACACCTTGACGGGGACCGCCTCGCCGCGGCCGGCCGCGCTCGTCGGCCGCGCCGGACCCGATTGGGGGGCGATCGGCCGGGAAGTGCTCTCTCTCAAGCCCGCGCGGCTGGTGGTGGGAGCCCCTTATAATGTAGACGGCACTCCCGGGGCGCTGCAGCCGAGCGCGCGCCGGTTCGCCAATGAGCTCAAGCGTCGTTTCGCTCTTCCCGTCAGCCTCGTCGATGAGCGTTTCTCCTCCCTGGAGGCGAGCGCGGCGCTCACCGCACGGCGCGCCGCCGGGGAACGGCGGCGGACACGGCACGCGGACGTTGACAGCACCGCGGCCGCGATCATTCTCGAGCGCTGGCTGTCGGGAGAGATGGGAGAACAACTGTAGCCGTGACTGATCAACTGCGTCCCGACGGAACGCTCCGTCACCTGATTACCCTCGAAGGCCTGCCGCGAGCGATGATCGAGCAACTGCTCGATCGTGCCCAGAGTTACGTCCGGCCCATTGGCGCGCAACCGCCCGCCAGCCGCCTCCTGGCCGGCCGCACGGTCGCCAACCTGTTCACGGAGCCCTCCACCCGGACTCGGGTGTCGTTCGAGCTTGCGGCGAAGCGCCTGGGCGCGGATGTCGTGAACCTGGAGGTGCAGCTGTCCTCGCGCGTCAAGGGCGAGAGCATGCTGGATACTGTCTATACGCTTCAGTCCCTGCACGTGGATGTCATGGTCATTCGCGACGCCGAGACCGGCGTGCCAGCGACCGTGGCCGCCAACGTTGCACCGCATGTAAGCATTCTCTCGGCAGGCGAAGCACACGTCTCGCATCCGACTCAGGGCCTTCTGGATGCGCTCACGGTCCGCCAGCACAAGGGTCGCCTCGACAATCTCTCCATTTCCATCGTCGGCGACATCCGGCACTCGCGCGTCGCGCGTTCGGCGTACCACGTGTTCAGCGCGCTCGGCGTGCCGGACCTGCGCATCGTGGCGCCGCCAGCCTTGATGCCCGAGCCCGGGGAATTCTCCGGGTGCTCGCGCCACACCACGCTCGAAAGCGGCCTGAAGGACACGGATGTCGTCATGATGCTGCGCATTCAGAAGGAGCGCATGGCGCAGGCCGAGTTGCCCGATGCGGATCGCTACTTCGCCAATTACGGACTCACGTCCGAGCGCCTCTCCACGGCCCGGCGGGATGCCATCGTCATGCACCCGCAGCCGATGAACCGCGGTATCGAAATCGCCTCCGACGTCGCCGATGGTCCAAGCTCGGCCATACGCGACCAGGTGCGCAACGGCGTGGCCGTGCGCATGGCGGTGCTCGCCGAGGTGATGGGTTCTCGAGGCGCGCCATGAGCCGCGAAACGCGCGGCACGCTGCACCTGGAGGATGCCGCGGTATTGCGCCAGAGCGCCTATGAGGGCGAGCAGTTCGTGCTGCGCCTCCAGGCGCCGGCTTGCGCCGCGCACGCCCAGCCGGGGCAGTTCGTGCATCTGACCTGCGATGCCTCGATCGCGATGCGCCGGCCGCTCTCGATCATGCGCGTCGATGCCCGGGCGGGCTGGATCGAGCTGCTCTACAAGATCGTGGGCCCGGGCCTGCGCGCCCTGGCGGCGCGCAAGACGGGCGAGACGCTCAGCCTCATCGGCCCGATCGGGCAACCCTTCGTGACGCATCCCGACCGGCCACGGGCCGTGCTGATCGGCGGTGGCGTTGGCATTCCGCCCATGATTTTCCTGGCCGAGCGATTGCGCGCCGACACCAGCGTGAAGCCCCTGGTGCTCATGGGCTCGGAGATACCCTTCCCGTTTCGAGCGCGTCCCTCGGTGATTGTCGTGCCCGGAATGCCGGCGGGCACGATCGCGTGCATGCCGCTCCTCGAGGAGTGGGGGGTGGCGAGCCGGCTCGCGAGCCGCTCGGGCTATCCGGGATGTTTCGAGGGCTATGTCACCGAGCTCGCTGGCGAGTGGCTGAACTCTCTCACGGCGGGCGAGCTTGCAGAGGTCGAACTGTTCGCCTGCGGACCAACCCCCATGCTGGCGGCGGCAAGTCAGCTCGCCCGCCGCTACGGGGTGCCCTGCCAGGTCTCGCTCGAGGAATTCATGGCGTGCGCGGTCGGCGGTTGCGCCGGGTGCACGGTGCGCGTGCGTACGCCGGAGGGCGACGCGATGAAGCGAGTGTGCGTGGACGGACCGGTGTTCGACGCGCTCAGCGTATTCTGACGCCGCGGCTGCGCTCCAGGGCGGCAAGGCGCCCCGGCTAGCCGAAGTTGATCTTCGCTTCGAGGTTGGCGCGCGAGTCGGCGTTCGCGAGCGCGTCGGAGAGCTCGACGCGCCCCTGCTTGTACAGGTCGTGCAGCGCGGCATCGAAGCTGCGGATGCCGCGCTCGCCACTGGCGGCGATCGCCTCCTTGACGCCGACGATGTCGCCCTTGGAGATGAGATCCGAAATGTGTGGCGTATTGAGCATCACCTCGACCGCCGCCACCCGCCGTCCATCCTTGCCCTTGACCAGGCGCTGCGCCAGGATGCCGCGCAGGTACTGCGACAGGTCGAGGAAGACCTGCGCATGCTGCTCGGAGGGAAAGAGGTTGATGATGCGGTCGAGCGCCTGCGCGCAGTTGTTCGAGTGCAGCGTCGAGAGCACCAGGTGCCCGGTGCCCGCGAGCTGGATGGCCGCCTCCATGCTCTCGCGATCGCGGATCTCCCCGATGAGGATCACATCGGGCGCCGCACGCAAGACACCGCGCAGCGCGCGCGAGTAGGACTTGGTATCGAGCCCCACCTCGCGCTGATTGACGATCGAGCGCTTGTTGGCATGCAGGAACTCGATGGGGTCCTCGATGGTGAGGATGTGGTCCGATACGGTCTCGTTGCGCAGGTTGATCATCGAGGCGATCGTGGTCGACTTGCCGGAGCCCGTCGAGCCGACCACCAGGACCAGTCCGCGCTTCATCATCGCCAGATCCGCGACGGCCTCGGGCACGCCCAGGGACTCGAGCCGCGGCATCTCCGCCGAGATATAGCGCAGCACCACCGCCGGGTAGCCGCGCTGCATGAACACATTGACGCGAAAGCGGCCGAGACCGGGCTCGGAAATCGCGAAATCGAGCTCGAGCTCACGCGCAAAGGTCTCACGCTGCTCCGGCGTCATCAGCGCGAGGGCGGTCTGACGGACCATCTGCGGCGTGAGCACGTGCTTGTTGACGGGCAGAATCTGCCCTTCGATCTTGATCTTGATGGGCGCATTGCAGGCGAAAAAGAGATCCGACGCCTTGCGCTCGGCCATCAGCCTGAACAGGGGCAGCGTGTTGATGTGCGGCGCGCCCCCCGGCCCTCCCTGGGAGAGCGCCCCGAAATCGCCGGTGCTATCGGCCTTCGCCTCCGGCTCCGGGGGGGGCGCGGGCTGTACGACGGTGGCGTCGATCACAGTGACTTGCCCTCCTCCTCGTCCACGATGCTCAGGCCCTCGTCTTCGAGCTTCGTGGCCTGCCGGCGGCTCTCGAGCTTCACGCGCAGCCGCAGCTCGTTCTTCGAGTCGGCGTTGCGTAGCGCATCCTCATAGGAGATGAAGCCGCTCTCGTACAGCTCGAACAGCGCCTGGTCGAAGGTCTTCATGCCGAGGCGGTTCGAGCGGGCCATGACGTCGCGGATCTTGACCACCTCGCCCTTGAAGATGAGGTCCTGGATGAGCGGCGAGTTGAGCATGATCTCGGTGGCGGCGATCCGCCCGCCCCCGCTCTCGCGCGGCACCAGCCGCTGCGAGATGAACGCGCGGATATTGAGCGACAGATCCATCAGCAACTGCTCGCGCCGCTCGTCGGGAAAGAAATTGATGATGCGATCGAGCGCCTGGTTGGCGTTGTTCGCATGCAGGGTCGAGAACACCAGGTGACCGGTCTCGGCGAACTGCACCGCGTATTCCATGGTCTCGCGGTCGCGTATCTCGCCGATGTAAATGACGTCGGGCGCCTGCCTGAGGACGTTCTTGAGGGCTACGTGCCAGGAATCGGTGTCGACGCCGATGTCGCGGTGGGTGATGACGCATCCCTTGTGCTGATGCACGAACTCCACCGGATCCTCTATGGTGACGATGTGGCCGCGGGTCTTCTCGTTGCGGTAACCGACCATGGCCGCGAGCGTGGTGGACTTGCCCGACCCCGTGCCTCCGACGACCACCACCATGCCGCGCTTGGAAAGCGCCAGCTCCTTCAGGATCGGCGGCAGATCGAGCTCCTCGAAGGTCGGGATCTTGGCGTTGATCATGCGCATCACGCAGCCCGTCGATCCCTGCTGTACGAAGGCGCTGACGCGGAACCGCCCGATTCCCGGCGGGGCGATCGCGAAGTTGCACTCCTTGGTCGCGTCGAATTCGCGCGACTGCCGGTCGTTCATCAGCGAGCGGACCAGCGTGCCGGCCTGCTCGCCGGTAAGCGCCCGCTCGCTCTGCGGGCGCACGTCACCGTCGATCTTGAGGGCGGGCGGGAATCCGGCGGTGAGAAAGAGGTCGGAGGCCTTTTTCTCGACCATGCGCTTGAGCAGGTCGTGGATCAGCTTGATCGCTTGGTCGCGGTCCATGGTCTCACCCCCAAGCCTGGCGTTCGACGGATTCTTCCCGGGGCGCTTCGCGCCGCCTGATGGTCGCGGTCCGCGCGGCGGACCCGATTGAACCCTGCACGCGGTGCATCACAGAGCATCCTTGTTCTGGGCCTTGAAGCGCGCTTCCTCTTTGCTCACCAGACCCTTGGAGAGCAGGTCCTGCAGGCATTGGTCGAGTGTCTGCATGCCGCTCGCCTGGCCGGTCTGGATGGAGGAGTACATCTGGGCAATCTTGCCTTCACGGATGAGATTGCGGATCGCGGGTGTGCCGATCATGATCTCGTGGGCTGCAACCCGGCCGCCGCCGATACGCTTGAGCAGCGTCTGCGATATCACCGCGCGCAGCGACTCGGAGAGCATCGAGCGCACCATCTCTTTCTCCGCCGCGGGAAACAC
>DAIDHH010000074.1 GCA_027452045.1 Gammaproteobacteria bacterium | reverse complement strand
GCATTGAGCTGCCCGAGGAGCGTCAGCGACTCGGCAAGGCGCCCGCTGGAAGAATCGAGCTCACTCTCAAGCGAGAGGGAGCTCAGGTCGTGGTGCGCCTGAGCGACGACGGCGCTGGCATGAACCTCGATGCGATCCGCGTCAAGGGTCGAGCGTTGGGACTGATTCCGCCCGGACCGGTGGGCGACGAGGAGGCCATGCAGCTCGTCCTGGAGCCGGGATTCTCCACCGCGGGCAGCATCACGCAGCAGGCCGGCCGCGGCGTCGGGATGGACGTGGTTGCGACCGAGATCAAACGCCTGGGCGGGGCGCTGCACATGCAGACCCGGCCGGGTGAGGGCACGGAATTCACCATCCGCCTGCCTTTTACGCTCGCCATCAGCCATGCCCTCATCGTGCGCACCGCCGATGAGCTGTATGCGCTGCCCCTGCCGACCGTGGAGGGTGTATTGCGGCTGCCGGCGGCGCAGGTCGCGCAGCATCTGGGCGCCGATGGTGGCACCTTCGAGCACGGGGGCCAGAAGTACCGGTTCCAGCACCTGGCGGTGTTCGTCGGTCTGACACCCTCGCCCCCTCCGGAGCAGGATGCGGCCACTCCCGTGGTGCTGGTGCGCGCAGGCGAGCATTCCACGGCGCTGGTGGCCGACGAGCTGCTCGGCAACCGCGAGATCGTGGTGAAGTCCGTCGGTCCTCAGATCTCGAGCATCCGCGGCATCTCCGGAGCGACCATCCTGGGCGATGGGCGCATCGTCGTCATCCTCGACATCGGTGCGCTGGTGCGCGCCGAGTGGCGAGGCCGCGGCTTGCTACCGATCTCGGGAGCGAAGGATGACCAGCGCACGTTTGCCCTCGTGGTCGACGACTCGATCACGGTGCGCCGCGTGACACAACGTCTGTTGGAACGCAACGGTATGCGTGTGCTCACAGCGCGGGACGGCATGGATGCGGTCGCGCTGCTGCAGGACAACGTGCCTGACATCATCCTGCTCGATATCGAGATGCCGCGCATGGATGGTTACGAGGTGGCCGCGCACGTGCGTAACGATCCCCGCCTGAAGGATGTGCCGATCATCATGATCACCTCGCGCGTCGGCGAGAAACACCGTGCCCGCGCAATCGAGTTCGGTGTCGATGACTATCTCGGCAAACCTTACCAGGAAACCGAGCTCCTCGATGCCATCCGGCCGCTGGTTGAGCGCGCGCGCGCCGAGCGCGCCCGTCAATCCGAGGCCGGGCCGGCCGCGGCCCAGGGAGAATGAATGAAACCGACTCTTTCCGGCGCGCGATGCGAGTGAGATAGACAAATGGCCGAGCGCGTCCAGGAAATCTACAGCCTGCTGATCCCATTGTCGGACGGGCGGCTCATCGTGCCGCGCGCCTGTGTCGCCGAGGTGGCAGGCCTGCCGGCTGCCTCGCAGATGACCGGAGCTCCGCCCTGGTACATCGGCACCGTGCCCTGGAGCGGCAAGCCGGTACCCCTGGTGTCCTTCGAAGGCGCCTGTGGCCGGCCCATGCCGCCGCCCTCGGGCCGCGCGCGCATGGTCGTGTTCGTCGGTCTGGGCACCCGCCTGCCTCACTTTGCGATCGTCTCGCAGGGCTTCCCGCAGCTCGTGCGGGTGAGCTCCGATGTGATTCGCCCCGGGGGAAGCACCTTCCCCGAGCGCTCGCTGGTCATCTGCCAGCTGCGCATGGCCAATGAGTCGCCGTGGGTGCCGGATCTCGAGCAGCTCGAGGAGATGATCGCGGACGAGACGCGCGCGGCGGCGTAGGGGCGGTCCAGCGTGACCGTGAGCCTGGCGCGGGTGCGGGCTCAAGATTTTGGGCTCGCGACCGATTCAAAGGCAAAGGGAGCCGTTTCTCGGGCCAGGACGCCACTCGATACCATCCGACGCCGGGAGGCGCCGCATTTTCCGGCTATGGCCAGGGACGCGGTATAGCCTTGAATACACCTCACAGCGAGGCGGGTTTCCGGCGTTGCAGTGAATTTCTCCGTCCTACCAGATTTCGCCGCCATCGGCGGCCTGATCGCCGTATTCTGGACACTCCTGCGGCGTACCGGGGAAAGCCGGCTCAATTTCTGGCTGGTCGGCTGGATACTGCTGCTGATTCACATCGTCGCGGAGTTCGTCGCCGACAATACCCACGGTAGCGCCAATGGCGCGTGGTCGGTCGCGGTCGCGATGCTGGTCATGACCGCGAACGCCTTCATCTGGGCGAGCAGCGATCAGCTCGACATCCGCTGGCGGAATCTGTCGACGGTGGTGATCTGCGCCTTGCCGGACGTCGCGCTCCTGACGTGCAACCAGTACGGCGTCCAGGCGACCTGGGTCTACGCAGTGCTCACCGTCCTGGGAGCCGGCTCGATGCTGAGGATGCTGCGCAGCTGGCGCAGCGCGACCGGTCAGCCGACTCTGCGCTGGCGCACCTCGCTTGCGTTGGCCGCCTACGCAGTACAGGGCGCGTTGGTGGCTTATCATCAGCGGGACTATGCGGTGGACTGGATGTTGACCTGGCACTACCTGGCCGTGGCGGCATTCTACAGGGTCACCGCGCAGCGCCCCTCGGCGAGCGTGCGTTTCACGATGATCAACTTCATCGCATGGGCATTCGTCTGGCCGGTCGGTGACCTGATGGGGGTGCTGTGGCCGCACGCCCAGGTGGATGCCGAGGTGTGGAACCTGCCGAAGTTCCTGGTCGCCACGGGTCTCACGTTCACGCTGCTCGAAGAGCAGTTGTCCAAGGCGGAGTACGCCTCACTGCACGATGAGCTCACCGGCCTGCCCAACCGGCGCATGCTCAGAAGCCGGTTGCGCGAGACGATGGAGCGCGCGAAGACCTCGGGCGCGCGGATGGCGCTCGTGGTCATCGACCTCGATGACTTCAAGGAAATCAACGATACGCTGGGCCATGCCGCGGGAGACGAGGTGCTGCAGTGGGCGGCCCGGCAGTTTCGCGCGCAACTGCGCCCGCAAGATGTGCTCGCCCGCCTGGGCGGCGATGAGTTCGCCGCGGTGCTCACGGACGTTCCCGATCGAGGCAGCGCCGAGCGCGCCGCGCAGAGCCTTGGACGGGCGCTGCACGGCGGAATGCTGGTCCGCTCGCGGCAGCTGACGATCCAGGCCAGCATAGGTTTCTCGCTGTATCCCGACGAGGGGGTCGATGCGGATCGCCTCTATGCCCTCGCCGACCGCGAGATGTACGAGCGCAAGCTGCGCCGGGGGGAGCGGAATTTGCCGCCCGGCGCGGAAGACGCGCTGCTTGGCTCCTAGGGCCCCCGCCAGGGCAACGCCGCCTGAAGCGCCGCGTGCAGCCGGCCATTGGTGGCCAGGACCGATGTCGTGCCCAGCCCGACCTCGCCGCCGCTCAGATCGGTGAACGTGCCGCCGGCTTCGCGCACGATCACGGTCAGGGCGGCGATATCGAGGATATTGACGTCGGACTCGACGACCGCGTCGAGGGAGCCGCGCGCGAGCAGGTGGTAGTGCACGAAATCCCCATAGCCGCGGATGCGGCTCACCTGGCCGATCAGAGCGCCGAGATTGCTCCACTGCGCCGACCGCGCGAGGCTCTTGAGATTGCCGGTGGACAGGATGCTGGCCGAGAGCTCGGCCGTCGCGCTCACACGAATGGGCTTGTCGTTCAGATACGCGCCGAGGCCGTCCTCCGCCCAGGCAAGCTCGCCGTAGGCGGGCGCACTGGAGACCCCGAGCACGAAGCGTCCGCCGCGCATCAGCGCGATCTGGGTGGAGAAGAACGGGCACTCGCGCACGAAGGACTTGGTGCCGTCGATCGGATCGACCAGCCAGACGCTCTCGGCCTCGCAATGGTGCCTGCCGGTCTCCTCGCCGTGGAAGCCGTAGCCCGGGAACCGTCCGCTCAGGACCTCCCGTATGGCCTCCTCGGCCCGCACGTCTGCCTCGGTGACCGGAGTCTGGTCCTCCTTGGTGCGGATCCGAAGGTTTCGCTGGTAGAAGCGGCGGATGACTTCGGCCGCGGCCTGTGCCGCCTCGAGGGCGGCCTGGAGTTCTGCTGAGGGCATGGGCGTCGTCTGACTGGGACGGCCCAAGGTGCCGCCGGTGAGGGCCGCTGTCAATCGCACTCTGGCAGAATGCCTGCCGATTCGCGGAGGACGGGCACATGGGAAATAGGCTGAGCAAGATCTACACGCGCACCGGCGATGACGGCACCACGGGTCTCGGCGATGGCACCCGTGTGCCCAAGGACAGCGCCCGGGTGGAGGCCTTCGGCACCGTGGATGAGCTCAACAGCGCGCTCGGCGTGCTGCTCGCCGTTGCAGGCCTGCCCGAGGCCGTCACCTCGTGCCTGGTGGAAGTGCAGCACGAGCTCTTCGATCTCGGCGGAGAGCTCTGCATCCCGGGATACGTGGTCATCACGGCCGCGCAAGTCACCCATCTGGAGACCGCGCTCGATGGGTTCAATGATTCGCTCCCGCCGCTCAAGGAGTTCATCCTGCCGGGCGGAGGGCCCGCGGCCGCTGCCTGCCATCTGGCCCGCACCATCGCCCGCCGGGCAGAGCGCCGGCTCTGGACGCTCGCGGCGCTCGAATCGGTGAATCCGCACTCCCTGTGCTACCTCAACCGCCTCTCGGACCTGCTGTTCGTCCTCGCCCGGGTGCTCGCCCGTCACGAGCGGGGCGCGGAGGTCTTGTGGCGGCATGATCGCAGCGCCGGTTGAGGGAGGCGAGGGCGCCTGAGCATGCGTTGCGCGAGCGGCTGCAACTTTGGCAGCTGCGGCGTGTTTTCTGGCCATACAGGATTGGAGGCCATCATGAACCGCGTTCTCAAGCTCGCCTTTGCCGGCCTATCGCTCGCCATCGCCACCGGACTCACCGTCCTCGCGCTTGCCCTGCCCTCGCTCGCGCACGCCGGCCCGAATCAGGTGGTCTCGCGTCATTATCCGTGGACTTCCGACCATCTGACACTCGATGTCGATGCCAACGTGTCGTACCACCCGGCCCCGGCCTGGCAGGTGACCATCACCGCGCCCGAGCGCGTACTCGAGCAGCTGGTGGTGCAAAACGGCCGCATCGCCGCCAAAGGGCACGGTTGCTTCTCACTCGTTCCTTTCTGCATCGGCTTCGGCCCGAATCTTCATCACGCGGTGGACGTCTCGATCGCCGGGCCGGCGTTGCACCGTGTCACCCTCGACAGCTCGGGCAAGGTCGACCTGGTGGGACTCAGACAGGACCGGCTGACCGTGCGGATCAACGGCAGTGGCGCAGTGACCGGCAGCGGCACCGTGGATGACTCCAACCTCGAGATCGGCGGCTCCGGCTCGATCACACTCGACGGATTGCATCAGAACCGGCTCACCGCCCGGATCAGCGGCAGCGGCACGGTCGCCGGCAGCGGCTCCACGCGGGATCTCGAGGCCGACATTTCGGGCTCGGGCAACATGCGGCTCGTCCGGCTGACCGATGAGAACGCCCGGGTGTCGGTCTCCGGGAGCGGCGCTGTCGACATCTCTCCGACCAACAGCGTGTCGGTCAGCGTGAGCGGCTCGGGCGACGTGCGCGTGCACTCGCATCCGCAGTCGCTCGTCATGCACGTATCAGGCTCCGGAAGCGTCACGGAGCGGCCGGCCGATCCCTCCGTCGCCGCGCGATAGACGCGCGAGTACTCGCATCACCGGGTCCCGGAGATCACCATGAACCGCATCCTCAAGCTCGCCCTCATCGGCACCGTGCTCCTGCTGGGAGCTCTCGCCTTCGCTTCCCCGCCCGTGGCGCTCGCGGACTCCGGCCAGGTCGTCTCGCGCGAATATGCGTGGCGCTCCGACCGCCTGCAGCTCGATATCCCTGCCGAGGTGCATTTCCATCCGGGCACGAGCTGGCGCCTCATCATCAGGGCGCCCGAGCGCGTGCTCGAGCAGCTGGTGGTGCACAACGGCCGCATCGAATCGAAGTCTCATGGGTGCTTCTCCCTCGTTCCCTTCTGCATCGGGTTCGGGACCGGTATCGGCCACAAGGTGGACATCGAGCTGACCGGGCCCGCGCTGCGTACGGTCGCAGTCGATGGCGCAGCCACCGTCGATCTCGATGGCCTGCGCCAGGACACCCTCATGTTGAAAATTGACGGCGACGCCACGGTGCGCGGCAGCGGCTCGGTGAGCGATGCCGACATCGAGATCAATGGCGCCGGAGCCATGCATCTGGCGCAGTTGACCGAGAATCGCGCGCACGTGGTGATCCACGGCAGCGGCACGGTCGATATCGCTCCGACCGAGAGCGTCACGGTCCGCATCGAGGGGGCGGGCACCGTGCGCCTGCACTCGAATCCGCCCCAGGTGAGCTCGCACATCTACGGCGCGGGAGAGGTCATCAAGGTCCCCGGTCATGCCCCGGGGGCGGCCCCGGCGCGTTAGCCCGACTTCGCGGATTCGCCCCCGGATTTGAGCGCGGCCGGCTGCCCAGGTGACCGCCATTCAGGCACTTGCGTGCGTGCCGGGGCCGGAAGTGGCTGTAGTGAAGACCTTGGTGCTGGTCAGGACGGCGGCGATGCGCATAAT
>DAIDHH010000073.1 GCA_027452045.1 Gammaproteobacteria bacterium | reverse complement strand
TTCGCGCGCCCGCTCGCCGGCCTTCAGCGATGAGCGCTTCGCACCTGGGCGGGCACGCCGGTACGGTTCCGCGGCCAGCTTGTCACGATATTGTGCGATCAGCGCGGGCGTGATGTCACAAAGCTTGAAGCGCCCGAGCTTTTCCCGCCACCAAGGCAATGTGGACGTGTGCATGCGGCCATCTCGCAGCTTTGGAACCTCGCGCTCGAGGTAGCGGTCGATCGCGTCGGCAAGGGTCCGGCGGCGTGCTTCGACCGAGCGGAAGTGCCGCCCTTCGATCATCTCGGCCTCGATTGTCTTCGCCCAACGCTCGGCCTGGCGCTTCGAGGAAAAGCTCGCCGTACGGGACGGATATCCCGCCATGCGAACCTGGACGTGGAAAGCGCGTGTGCCATCGCCCTTGGCGCGCTCCCGGATCGTCGCCATCGTCCACCCTCGTGTCGGGGCGCACATGGGCGTGCGCCTCGATACGACTATAGCTCAGAAGTTGCCAAGCGACTGTGCCAGGACCAATCCGAACGTTCTCCGCGACCTCTAATTTATTGATATTATTAACGTAATTGGTGCCGGCTGAGGGACTTGAACCCCCGACCAACGGTTTACAAAGCACACCCCGGTGGTTCTAGTGGCTTATGAATCAACCACTTGCAGGGCTTGCCAGCCCCGTCCCCATCCTAACCACGGCACAATTACGGCACACCCAATGTCAATTCGGCACAGGCCCGGCACAGGGGTTTGTGTATGGGGTGCAGGCTGATGCTTCTCCCGCATTCTCCTGATATCGTATCACCGAGAATTCTCGCTTAGGTATGGAGAGGAGCATATGGCTGAGCATTCCGCGACTCTCTCGTCGGATGCCCTGGATGATCTGCCGAGCGGCAGCGCGGCGGAGAAGCGCTCGCTGGCCAAGTGGTACGCGGCCGCGAAGCTTGCACTGGCGCGCAATCGTCCTCTGACCACGGCCACCACTCCCCTTCCCGGGCGCCACGACGCCGCGGAGCTGGCGACTGCCGAGCTTGACGCTTTGCGTAGCGTCGGCGCTTTCAAGGACGATGTGGTAGTCGGCGCCGATAACGATCCACTCATAGGCAGCCAAGCTCAATACATGGCGCTACTCGAGGAAAGTCTGTCGGCCGCTGAGGCAGCCAAGCTCCTGCGTGTGGACGTGAGCCGAGTGCGCCAGAGGCTGCGGGAACGGTCCCTCTTTGGCCTGGAATACGAGGGGAGCTGGCGCCTGCCGCGCTTTCAGTTTGAGCGCCGTCTCGTCATCCCGGGTCTCGCGCAAGTCCTGAAGGCGCTCCCGACGGGTCTCTTCCCCTTGGATGTGGTCGATTGGTTCCTGCTACCCGATCCGGAACTGCAGTCCGACAGCGATGCCTCTCCTCTGAGTCCTCGCGATTGGCTGCTGTCCGGCCGGGCAATCGAGACCGTCGCGAAGCTCGCCCGTGACCTGACGCGCGCCTGACTCCGGTGAGCAAGTTCCCGGAGCCGCCCGGTGTCGAGGCGCTACGCCAGATTGCGGCCGAGACCCTCGAGCTGCCCGCCGGCACGCCCTTGGCGCGCATCTACTTCTCCGCCGGGCCGTATCCTTCCCACTGGAACCGATTCCGTCACGTCGGACCCACCGCGGCGCGCTGGGACCATCATCTACCCGGTTCAAGCGATGAGCCGACCGAGCAAGACCGAGCCGTGCTGTACTGCGCGCCCGAAGTGGACACCTGCGCGGCGGAAGTCTACCAGGCGACCCGTCGGATCGACCGGATCCGCAACGCACCGGCCCTCGCGGTTTTTGCCCTACACGCACCGGTCACCTTGCTTGACCTGCGCGGCGCTTTCGCCACAAGGCTCGGCACTTCCACCGCAATTCATTCCGGGCCGCGCTCCCGTGCGCGCGCCTGGGCACGGCAGTTGTACGAAGCCTATCCCGATGTTCAAGGCTTCCAATACGGCTCATCGATGAACGGACACGCCCCCGCGATCGTGCTCAACGAGCGCGCGAAGGGAGCGGTGCCCAAGAAACCGCAGTTTCACCGCGCCCTCAACGACGACATGCTGGTCGATGTGCTCCAACAGATCGCCCTGCGCCTCTCGTACGGGCTGCGGTAGCTGCGGCGAAGCGGCGAAGCGGCGAATGTCCAATGCCTGTCTAAGTAGATCGGTGGACTCTCACCAGCGGCCTCACACCCGAGTTCATCTCGCAATGCTTTCCATGAGCTTCGAGAGAGCCGTCGCGAGTGCTTGCACCGCTCCCGAGTCCGGCAGAGGAAGCCTGAGGTATTGGCGCCCTGTCCGCGCATCTTTCTCGACCCATGATGGCATTGCGCTCGACGTCGGCGCCGCGGCGGTGCTCCCATTCGAGGCCGCCGACAGCACCTGAGCGAGCTCGAGACCGGCTTGGAGCAGCGGCGCCCACGGATTTTGCGCCGGCCCCGGGGTTGCCTCGGGCTCCACTGCAGCGGGTTCCTCGGCCAGGGGTACCGGGGCTGATGGCCCGGCGGGCGCCCCGGTCGTGTCCAGACTTGCGGCAGCGACGTGCCACTCGACTGCCGCAGCCAGCGTATTGGAGGCTCTCGAGGCGGCGGCATCGGCGTCGGAGTGCGCAGTGCCGCCAAGCTGGGCCCTGCGCGCGGCGAGCGCATCGGGTGCCGGAGCCGGCGGGGCTTCGGAACCGGAGACCCCGCTGACAGCCTCCACACTCTCCATGAACTTCGAGAGCCGCGTTCCACCGAGGAAGACCTCGCTGTCCCCACCGTCCAGCACCCCGGCAAAGAGCGATTTCTTGAAGGCGAGGAGCGACAGCATCCGCTGCTCGATCGTTCCCTCGGCCACGAAGTTGACCACATTGACGCCGTGCGCCTGTCCCAGGCGATGTACCCGGCCGATGCGCTGCTCGAGCACGGCGGGATTCCACGGCAGGTCCATGTTGATGATGGTGGAAGCGGCATGCTGCAAGTTGAGACCCACGCCACCGGCATCCGTGGACAGAAACACCCGGCAGCCCGGGTCTTCGCGGAAGCGGTCGACCAGAGCGCCCCGCTGCGCGCTCGGCACGCCGCCATGGAAGAGCACGTGGCCCCAGCGCTTTCGCTTCAGTCGGCGGATGATGAGCTCGTGCGTGGCGATCCAGGAGCTGAAGATGACGGCCTTGGCCTCGGGGCGCTCGAAGAGCTCCTCGAGGAGCGTGGCGACCTCGTCGGCCTTTGCGCCGTAATCGGTACGCTTGTCGAGAAGATACGTACTGTTGCAGGACATCCTCATGTTCTGCAGCGCGCAGGTGAGGCGCCGCTGGTCGGCGTCCGAGAGAAATCCGGTCTTGCGCCAGCGACTCACGATCCGATCGACGATTTCCGCATTTTCCTCGTGGTGGCGCATTTGCTCCTGGGTCATCTCGACGAAGAACATCTTGTCCACCCGCGGCGGCAGCTGCGAGAGCACTTCGGCCTTGCGGCGTCGCAGCAGGACAGGCTCCAGTGTCTTGCCGATACGATCGAGTCGGCGGTAGCCGATGACGCGGCCCGCCTCATCCAGGGTCTGGTGCTCGTGACGCAACCGCCAGGTAGGGCCCAGGCGATAGCGATCCACGAACTGCACGATGGAGATGAGCTCCTCCAGCCGATTCTCGAGCGGCGTACCGGTCAACACGATGGCGTACGGCGTCTCGATGCGCTTCAAGGCGCGAGCTGCAACCGTGTTCCAGTTCTTGACCCGCTGCGCCTCATCCACGATGACCACATCCGGCGACCAGCGTCCGATGAGATCGAGATCCTTCGACAGGACATCGTAGTTGGTAATCTTGCAAAAGAACTGCTGTGCGTATTGCGCCTCCCGCGCAGCACGCAGACCGCTGATCACCTGGCTCGGCCGGCCAGTGAAGCGGGCGATCTCGCGCTGCCACTGGTGCTTGAGCGAGGTCGGACAGACGACGAGCACTCGCTCGGCGCCGAAATGCCGCGCGAAAAGCGCCGCCGCTGCGATCGCCTGGATGGTCTTGCCGAGACCCATCTCGTCGCCGATCAAGCAGCGCCCTGCCCGGACGGCGAACAGCGCACCGTCGGCCTGGTAGGGATAGAGCTCGGCCTTCAGCAGCTTGCGCAGAGCGGGGCTCGCGCCCCCCTGGGGATAGGCGCTGTCGATGATCCTTCGCCGTTCCTCGGCATCGCGGAGCTGCGCGATGAAGCCGAGCACATCCTCGTAGCAGCGCACCTCGTGATCGCGACGCCGGGCCTCCGCGAGGAAACTCTGCAGTGTGCTCATTTGCGCCGCGGGCAGCACGCCGGCAGGAGGTCCGCGGAACAGACGGGCCGCACGCCGCGCCAGCGACGCTGGACACTCCAGTCCGGCGCGAAACCGGACGTGCCGTTCCGCACCGTACTGCAGGTAGACCTCGCTGTAGCGAGGCTTGAATCCCTCGGCGAGCGCCCCCCGGCCACCCCGCTTGCGCTCGAGCCGGCCGAGCACGAACTCGATGTGCTTGCAGGTCCCGAGATCGTTGGTGGAGAAGTCCGGACAGGAGCAGAAGTTCTCCCCGGGCCGGATGCCGCGGATGGCCACTCGGTAGCGGCTGCCGCTCTGGGGATTCTCCACCGCGAACTCGGAAAAGATGGGCTCGGCGCCGAGGTTCTTCCACTTGAACGCCTGCGCGCGGCCGAACTGGCGCCGCAGACCCCGCTGCCATTCCTCGACCGCCATGCCGCTTGGGCGGCGCAGGTGCGAGAGCTTGGAAACATGCGCCACCTGGTGGGAGCGACGTCGGCGTCGCGCCCGCGAATCCGCGTTACTCGCCATTGCGAAGAGCGCCTCTGATTCTGGGGGAGCGCCCATGGTACCCGCTTGGGCCGGTCCCGTGACGCAGGAACGGCCCAAAAACAGAATAGAATCGCCCCACGGGCGGGGCGCCGGCCGGAATCGAGGATGCCGATCGCGGCGCCCCCCCAGCGTGCCCGATCACGGAACCGCCATGAGCAACGCCGAATTCGAGCTAGCCGAGCAGTTCGCCCTGCACACCCGCAAGCATTGCTTCGTGACCGGGCGGGCCGGCACGGGCAAGACGAGCCTGTTGCGCAAGCTCGTGCAGAGCGCGCAGAAGAACATCGTGGTCGTGGCACCTACCGGCATCGCGGCCGTCAACGCCGGCGGCGTCACCCTGCATTCCATGTTCGGCCTGCCACTCACTTGCTTCGTGCCGTCCGATGATCCCGTGGATCCCGGCATCGCCACGAATCGCCGCCTGCTGACTGAGAATCTGCGCCTGCGCGCGGAGAAGGTTCGAGTGCTCCGCGAGCTCGACCTGCTCATCATCGACGAGATCAGCATGGTGCGCTGCGATACCCTCGATGCGATCGACCTCGTGTTGCGCAGAGTGCGCGCAAGCTCTCAGCCGTTCGGCGATGTCCAGGTGGTCCTCATCGGGGACATCCATCAGCTCCCGCCGGTGGCGAAGGAGGGCGAATGGGGCGTGCTGCGACACTACTACCGCAGCCCCTACTTCTTCGACGCTCTCGTATGGCCCAAGCTGGATGCGGCGCGCATCGAGCTGCAGACTGTCTATCGTCAGCGCGATGCGCGCTTTCTCTCGCTCCTCGAGCACATCCGACATCGCCGGCTCGATCCGGACGATGAGCGGCTGCTTCGGGAGCGTTACGACCCGCACTTCAAGCCGCAGGAGCCGGGCTTCGTCCTCCTGACCACCCACAACCACAAGGCCGACAGCCTCAACGCCTCAGAGCTCTCGGCGCTCCCCGACAGAGCGCATTCCTTTGCGGCCGAGATCGCCGGTGAGTTCCCGGAAGCTCTCTATCCCTGCGAGCGGGTGCTCGAGATCAAGGTCGGCGCACAGGTCATGTTTATCCGCAACGACACCGAGGGGGGCGCCTACTACAACGGCAAGCTCGCCACCGTGAGGCGGATCCGTGGGGCCGAGATCACAGTCGCGTTCCGCGACTCCGGAGCGGACTACACGCTACATCAGGAAATCTGGGAGAACATCGGCTACGGGCTCGAGGAGCGCACCGGCAAGGTCGAGAGAAAGGTCCTCGGCACCTTCAGCCAGTTCCCGCTGCGACTCGCCTGGGCCATCACCATCCACAAGAGCCAGGGACTGACCTTGGACAAGGTGATCGTGGATGCCGGACGCTCGTTTGCGGCAGGTCAGGTGTACGTGGCACTCAGCCGTTGCCGCTCGCTAGACGGGATGGTTCTGCGCTCGCTGATCACCCCCACCGCCCTGCGCGAGGATCCGCGGATCGATGCGTTCAGCGCTTCGCATCACGCCACCGACGAGCTACGGCGCGTGCTTGAGACGGAGAAGGCCGGTTACGCGGGGCATCTGCTGCTGCAGCTGTTCTCCTTCTCGGGTCTGTCGGCTCACCTGGGCGAATGGCGCCAGCGGACGGCTACGACCCCGAGCCTGCCGGACCGCGAGCAGGTCATCGCGCTGCAGGCTGGCATCGGGCTGCGACTCGCGGAGATCGAAGAGACGGCGGAGAGATTCCGGCGCCAGCTGCGCCGTTTGACCGAAGAGGCCGGAGGCGTGGCGAATGGCCTCCCGGTGCTGGCGGAGCGTTGTGATAAAGCCATCGAATACTTCACCGGGCGGCTCGCCCTGGAGATCCTCGCCCCCCTGCGCGAGCACATCGGATCGCTCCGTGGCAAGAAAAAGCTCAAGCGCTACCTCGCTCCCGTGGAGTCCCTCGAGAGAGCCTGCCAGGGCAGGATCGAGGCGCTGTACGGCGTCCGGCTGCTCGATCGGAGCCTCTACAGCGGCACGCCCCGCCATACGAGGCAAGGATCTGAGCGCGGCACCGAGACAATCTCTGCCACCGCCGCAGGCCGGGGCCGCACGGAAAAGGGAGCGACTGTCCGGGAAACGCTGCGCATGCATCGCGAGCACAAGACGCCCGGGGAGATCGCCGCGTTCCGCAGTCTCTCCGTAGGCACGATCAAGAGCCATCTCGCTCGCTTGATCGCAAGCGGCGAGATCGAGGTCCATGAGGTGCTTCCCGCCGACATGATCAGCGCGGTCACGAACTTCCTGGAGGCGCACGAGGACGCGAGCCTGACGGCGATCCGCAGTGGCACGGGCGACCACTTCGACTACAACGACCTGCGCATGATCGTGGCCCACTGGTCACGGATCCGGGCAGCAGCCGACAGGAAGCGTGCGTGAGCGATTCGACGGAGCGGGCTTTTCGCGTCGACCGCCATGCCCCGGTCGAGGAGAAGATCCGCCTGTTCCGATCGCTTTTCCGCGGCCGTGAGGATGTGTATGCACGACGCTTCGAGAGTCGCAAGAGCGGCAAAACCGGCTACGCGCCGGCCTGCGCCAACGAGTGGGTGCGTGGGGTCTGCGAGAAGCCGCTGATCGCGTGCGCCGAGTGCCCGCACCGTCGATTTCTGCCGGTCACCGACGAAGTCATCCGCCGGCATCTGTCGGGTGAGGACGGCGAGGGCAAGTCCTTCGTCGTCGGGCTCTATCCTTTGTTGCCGGACGATAGCTGTTGGTTCGTGGCCGTCGATTTCGACAAGGGCGGCTGGCGTGAGGACGCAGCAGCCTGTCTCGAAGCCTGCCGTCGGCTGAGTCTTCCCGCTGCCCTCGAGCGGTCCCGATCCGGAAACGGCGCTCATCTGTGGCTGTTCTTCGACGAGCCCCTGCCGGCCTCGCTCGCCCGCCAGCTCGCCTCGCATGTATTGACCGAAACCATGGAGCGGCGGCCCCATGTGGGTCTGGACTCCTACGACCGGCTCTTTCCGAATCAGGACACGATGCCTCAGGGAGGCTTCGGCAACCTGATAGCCCTTCCGTTGCAGAAGGCGGCTCGTCAACATGCGAACAGCGTCTTTCTCGACGAGGCGCTCGAGCCCTGGCCGGACCAGTGGTCCTTCCTCGCTCACGTGCATCGGCTGTCGCGACGGCGGATTGAGGAGGTGGTCCGGGACGCCGAGCGCCGGGGGCGAGTCTTGGGGGTACGACTGCCGCCAGAAGAGGATGATGCAGAACCTTGGACCGCACCGCCCTCGCGACAGCTGAGAGCTCCGCCCATCACGGGCGAGTTGCCGCAGGCTCTGGAGCTGGTGCTCGGCAACCAGATCTACATCGCCAAGGAAGGACTGCACCCCGGCATACGAAACCGCCTGCTGCGCCTGGCGGCGTTCCAGAATCCCGAGTTCTACCGGGCACAGGCGATGCGTCTGTCGACATACGGCAAGTCGCGCATCGTGGCGTGCGCCGAGGACCATCCGCATCACATCGGCCTTCCGAGAGGCTGCCTTGAAGACATTCAGCGGCTGCTCGGTGACCTTGGCATTGGCGCGACGGTCCGGGACGAGCGCAGCCGCGGCCAGCCGCTGAATGTCACCTTTCAAGGGCAGTTACGGTCCGAACAAAGGGCGGCCGCCCGCGCCCTGCTGGCGCACGAGACAGGAGTGCTCGCGGCCACCACGGCCTTCGGCAAGACGGTCATCGGCGCCTGGCTGATCGCCCAACGCGCGGTCAACACGCTGGTGCTCGTCCACCGCGAGGCCTTGCTCGATCAGTGGATCGAACGGCTCGCGACCTTTCTTGGCATGCCCGCCCAAAGTGTCGGCCGGATCGGCGGTGGCCGGCGGCGACCCAATGGGCTCCTGGACGTGGCCATGATCCAGACTCTCTTCCGCAAGGGTGTCGTCGACGACTGTGTAGCCGGCTACGGGCAGCTCATCGTCGATGAATGTCATCATCTCTCGGCGAAGAGCTTCGAGAAGGTCGCTCGCGAGAGCAAGGCCCGATTCGTGGTCGGTCTTTCCGCCACGGTCACGCGCAAGGACGGCCACCATCCGATCGTCTTCATGCAGTGCGGTCCGATCCGCCACCGCGTCAACGCGCGCGCTCAGGCCGCCACTCGGCCGTTCAGGCACACGGTGTTCGTACAGCCCACCGCGTTCCGATCATTGAGGTCCCCGGAACCGGACAAGCGGCTCGAATTCCAGGCGCTCTACCAGGCACTGGTCGAGGATGAAGCGCGGACACGCCGTATCAGCGACGACGTCGTCGAGTCCGTGCAGGCGGGACGCTCACCGCTCGTGCTGACCGAGCGCAACGATCATCTCGATCGCCTGGCGCGGGCCCTGTCCCCGAATGTGCGCCACCTCATTGTCCTGCGCGCCGGGATGGGCAAGAAACAGCGGCAGGCGATGAGGGAGCATCTGGCCGCCATTCCCGCCGATGAGGCGCGGGTGGTGCTTGCCACCGGCAAGCACATTGGAGAGGGATTCGACGACGCCCGTCTTGACACCCTGTTCCTGACGCTCCCGGTGTCCTGGCGAGGGACGGTCGCGCAGTACGCCGGGAGACTACACCGACTGCACGACGGGAAGCGTGAGGTGCGGATCTATGACTATGCCGATCTCGGCGTGCCGATGCTGGCCCGGATGTTCAACCGGCGATGTCGGGGCTACGAGGCCCTTGGCTACACGATCCTGTTGCCGGCCAGCGCGATTGACGGTTGGCCCGCGGAGGTCGCCCTCCCGTCGGACCCCCTCTGGAAACGGGACTACGCGGGCAGCGTCCAGCGGCTCGTTCGCGATGGGGTGGATACGCCTCTCGCCAGTCTCTTCCTCGAGACAACACGAACTCCCGAGGATACCGAAAGCGTCGACCGCGCACGCAACACCGAGACCTTCCTCTTCCGGCGCCTCGAGACCCTGCCCGAGACCCGGGGTCGCTTTCGCATCAACGAGAGGCTACCTATTACGCTCGACGCTGCCGGCACCCTCGAGGTTGCCTTGCTCTGCGCCGATGCGCGCCTGGCGATCGAGTTGGACCGCACCGAGCGTCTCTCGGACACCGATACGTACCGCTATGACCGGCGCAAGGACCAGTTGCTGCAAGAGAACGGTTATTTGGTGCTTCGCTTTCTCGCCGAGGACGTCGGCAAAGCACTGGATCGGGTGCTCGACACCATCATGGGTGCGATCGGTCGCACCCGCCGACGGATGGATTCCGATTTGCCTTGAATGGAATTCCCATACGTTATCGGACGAGATAGCCCCGTTCGCGCTCAAGCGTCTCGCGAACTTACTGCGCGGCCTGTTCAGCGACGATCTGGAAAATCGGGTTATGCCGTGCTGTCGGCCAGCATGTTCATCACAAGCCGGATCATCACATCCTTATCTTTCGGCGATGATTCGGCCACCAGCAGGGCCAGCGCAGCCAATCCGACATCATTGATGACCGGTTCGCCCCGGCGCACCAGGCAGTCGTTTCGATGCAGGAATTCGACGAACAAGAATGAGCCGATGCGCTTGTTTCCGTCGGAGAAGGGATGATTCTTGATCACGAAATACAGCAGATGGGCGGCCTTCGACTCGACGGTCGGATAAGCTGGTGCGCCAAACGCGGTCTGGTCCAGATTGCCGAGTAGGGCGGCGAGTCCGTCGTCGCGCTCGTGCCCGAACAGGTCGGTCGCCTCGCCGCGCGCCATCAGATCCTGCTTGAGCTCGCCGATGGCTCGGCGGGCTTCAATCACTTTCGGGAGTTTTCCGCCGGGCACACCTTCAGGCTCGACCAGCAGCCCCTTGTCATAGCGTTGCAGCAGGAGAAAGGTCTGCGTGTAGCGGGAAATGATGTCCACCAGGCCGCGACCCTGATCCCCGGTCAGTGCTTCTCCAGAGGCCGCCTTGCGCACCAGGGCGAGGGCGGATTCCAGTTCGCGCGCGTTCTGCTCGAGACGCTGGCGATTTAGGGTGTAGCCCTGCACCAAGTGCTCGCGGAGCGTCGCGGTTGCCCACTGGCGAAACCGGACCGCGCGACGAGAGTTCACCCGATAGCCGACCGAAATGATGGCGTCCAGGTTGTAGTGCTTGATCTGCCTGCGTACGCGACGGCCAGCCTCGGCCTGAACTACTAAGAAATCCTTAGCAGTTGCTCCCTCTTCCAATTCCTTGTCTGCAAAGACATTTTTCAAATGCATCAGCACGTTCTCGGGCGTCGTATCGAATAGCCCGGCCATCTGCCGTTGCGTGAGCCACACCGTATCGCGATCCAGCCGAACCTCTACGCGCACCCCCCCGCCGGGGGTGTCATAGACGATAACCTCACCGCTCGGTGCCTCACTCGTCATGCCTCGCTCCCAGTGCCCTTCTGGACACTCCGCATTTGCATCGCGTCACTGCAGTAGATCCGTACCAGGTTGACCGAGCAACCCGCTCCGGATCGTGCCTGGGCCTACTTGTCCGTGACTCGTAGCCGCAAAACGCGACGCCTCTCGTGCAGCGATTCATAGACGCGAAGCCTACGACTCACACGTGTTAGTTACAAGACTGCGCGGAGCGATGGACGGGCAATCAGACGGCCATTTGAACGTCTGTGAGAGCGTCGCTTCCTCCCCGGGCATCAACGCCACGGCTTTCGCTCCGGAGAGGGCGATGAACACGTTCCGCAGATGCTGGATCATGATGACTCATTCCTGTGTCGGCCCCTCTCGATTCGTCCCATCGCCGAGGATCTTGGCGTTCATCCGCTCGAGGACCGCCTTGGCGTCCTCGGCGGCCAGGTGCACGTAGCGGCTGACAACGTTGGATTTCCAGCCGCCGATCGCCCTCAGCTGCTGCTCCGTGGCGCCCTCTCGGGCAAGATAGGTCGCAGCCGAATGTCGCAGGTCATGAAAACGGAATTCATTCACGCCGGCGGCGGCGCACGCGGCTTTGAATGGCCTGTGATAGTCGTAGCGGGTGCGGGACGTGGCACCAAGGAATACAGGGTCGTCATCCAGCCGGCGGATCTTGCCGTGCTCCTTCAGCAATCGGAGAGCTTCGCCGTGGACCCATACCACCCGCGGCTGAGCGTTCTTGGTCTTGCGCAGGAGGACTCGACCGTCCTTCAGATCCACATCGCGCCAAGTCAGGCCCATGAGCTCGCCTGCGCGGGCTGCGGTGGACAACGCCAGGACGGCGAGAGCGTGGAGTTGCGGGTCCTTTGCCGTCTCGGTCAGCAACCGTTGGCGCTCGTCTTCGGATAGGTAGCGCACGCGCCCGGGACCGGCGGAGAGCTTCGCAACTCCCTCCATGGGATTATGCGTGATCCAGTGCCATTCCCGACGCGCGACACTGAAAATGCGGCCGAGGGACACGAGATAGTTGTTGATGGTGTTGGGCTTGCGCTTGAATTCGCGCGCGTGCTCGCCGGCCTTCAGCGATGAGCGCTTCGCGCCTGGGCGGGCACGCCGGTACGTCTCAGCGGCGAGCTTGTCGCGATATTGCGCGATGAGCGGGGGCGTGATGTCACACAGCTTGAAGTGCCCGAGCTTTTCCCGCCACCACGGCAATGTGGACCTGTGCATGCGGCCATCCCGTAGCTTCGGAGCCTCGTGGTCGAGGTAGCGATCGATCGCCTCGGCAAGCGTTCGGCGTCGCGCTTCGGCCGACCGGAAGTGGCGCCCTTCGATCATCTCGGCCTCGACCGTTTTCGCCCAGCGCTCAGCGTGGCGCTTGGTGGAAAAGCTTGCCGTGCGTGCGGGAAATCCCGCCATGCGAACCTGGACGTGGAAAGCGCGTGTGCCATCAGCCTTGGCACGCTCCCGGATCGTCGCCATCGTCCATCCTCGTGTCGCGGCGCCCTAGAACGCACGCCTCGAGGTGACTATAACTCAAAAATCGCCAACCAACTGTGCCAGGGTTGTGCTACGCCCAACCAGCACGCTCTTGCGAGCCTCTTATTATATTGATAATATTAGCGTTAATTGGTGCCGGCTGAGGGACTTGAACCCCCGACCAACGGTTTACAAAACCGCTGCTCTACCACTGAGCTAAGCCGGCGTCGATAGCGCTCCCGCACGCGGCGGGGGCGCAGATTGTACCGATCCCGAACGAAGACCCCTAGGGGCGGTTCGTCGCGGCGGGACCGGGTGGAACAGACGTGGCGGTAGCCCCCTGCGGCGCCGGGATCCCGGGCGAGACCGCCTGGGCCCCGGCCGGAGGAGCCCCCGGCGCCGGATTCGGCGGACAGGCCTGGATGCCGATGGGCGTTCCTGCCTCGGCTTTCAGCGCCTCGAGCGGCGGGGTATCGGTGCCACCGGTCACCCACAGATCGAGCCAGTACACCGGCGGAGGGACGAGCTGCTCGGCGGTGAGCTGCGGCTGAAAGCCCTTCTGCGAGGCGAGCTGCTGTTGGCGTACGGCCAGCTGCTGGTCCTGGAACATCCCGAGCGAGATGCGCTGCTCACCGCCCATCGTCATGGGTTCCGCGCCGTCGATCCCATCGCCCTTCAGCTGTGCGAGCAGCCCCTTGATGTCGGCGGCGCTCGCCGGGGCGGGAATGGAGACCCAGTACCACTGCACCGGCAGACCCTGCGCCACACGCTCTCGGGCTGGCAGTCCCTGGGACATCAGCAACGTCGATGCACGGGAAGCGTCGGCGAGGCTATTGAAGGGGCCTACCGATATGCATTGGGCGGCGGATACGCCTTGCGAGCCGGAAGCGCCCGCGGCAGGCGGTGGGGCCGCGGCGGCCGGCTGGGCGGCCGGGTCACCCTCCGATGGCGCCGAGGCCAGGCGCAGGCGCGGCAGGTCCGCGATAGCATTCGGCGCGGGCACGCGTACGTCGATCCACTCGGCCCAGGCCAAGTACATCAGGTTGACGAGCAGCAGAGCGAGGAAGGTGGCGCGCACGAGCGGATTGTCAGCCTTCTGTGGCCCACACCGCCAGACCCTGCAGCACGAGATCGGGCAATAGAACGCCGGGTATGCGGATGAGGGGCTGCAGATCGCGCGCACCACCGCCCGTCAGGATGACCCGCGGGGCGTGCCCGAGCAGGGCGCGGGCCTCGCCGACGGCGCGCTCGACCGTGGCTGCGGCCGCATAGCGCGCTCCCTGCTCGACCGCCGCCCGTGTGGAGCGTCCGAACAGGGCTGGGCCCCGGCCATCCGCTCCACCCCTGGCACGCTTGCGGATCCCGCTCGTGCCATCGAGCAGGCTGGTGACCATGAGCGGCGGCGCAGGGATGATCGCGCCGCCGCGGTGGCGGCCGGCGCCGTCGAGTAGATCGACGGTCATCGCGGTGCCCACACCGACGATGCAGACCGAGCGCGCATATCGCTCGTGCGCACCGATCATCGTGAGGAACCGGTCGACGCCGAGGCGCCACGGTTCGAGGTAAGCGACGGTGACCCCGCAGGCGCGGCGCCGGGTGCTCACGAACTCGGGCTTCGGGTGCTTCGCCCGGCGTGCGGCGCGCGATAGCGCATCGTTGATCTTGGCGGAGGCGACGCTCGAGACGATGATGCGATCGAAACGAGGTCGTGAGCCGAGCACTCGCGCGAAATCCGAGGCACCCCAGTGCGCATGATGGGTCGCGCGCGCCCGGCCCAACCGCCCGTCCGAGAGATGCGCCCACTTGATGCGCGTGTTGCCGATATCGATCAGCAGAATCACTGCACGGGCCTGACGGTGACCTCACCGGAGATGAAGCGCTCGATCCCCTGCGGAGTTTCGACGACCAGGGCGCCGTGCAGATCAATGCCCTTTGCCCAGCCGCTCACGCTCCCGGACAGTGTGCGAACCTCGATCTGTGTGCCCCGCAGCGCATCGGCGGCACGCCACTCCTCGATGAAGGGCCGCATGGCCTCGTTCTCGAAACGCTTGAGTCCTTCCACCACGTCGCTGACGAGAGCCGCCACGAGGGTGTTGCGCGAGGGATGCGCCACTGCGGAGGCGATCAGGTCTGTCGCAGGCATACCCGTGCGCTCGATCTGCGCGAGCAGCGGCTCGCCGAGCGCGACATTCAGACCGATGCCGATGATGACGCAGGCCGGTCCGGTCGCTTCGGCGCGCAGCTCGATCAGGATGCCGCCCAACTTGCGGCCGTTCACGAGAATGTCGTTCGGCCACTTGAGGCGTCCGCCCTCGAGACCCAGGCTGCGCAAGGCGCGCAGCGCGCAGACTCCGACCGCGAGGCCCAGGGCTCCCAGATCCTGCGGGACCTCGCGAAAACTCCAGCTGAGCGACAGGCAGATCGAGCCGCCGGGCGGAGCCACCCAGGCGCGCCCTCTGCGCCCCCGGCCGGCGCTCTGGTACTCGGCCAGCATCACCTCGCACGTCCCGAATGGCGGGTTGGGCCGGGCGAGCAGCACGCTGTTGGTGGAATCGACGGTCCACGCCGTCTCCACGCTGCTCACACACTCCCGCGCGTTAGGGGACAGTTGCTCGCGAATGCGGCGGGCGTCGAGCGCATCGCTCCCCGCGCGCAGACGGTAGCCCCGGTTCGGCACGGCGTGCAGCGTCGCCCCCAGATCACGCAGCGCGTGCACCGCCTTCCACACCGCGCTGCGGCTCACCCCGAGCGTGGCTGCCAGTTCTTCGCCGGAATGAAACTCTCCGTCGGCGAGGCAAGCGAATACGCGCTCGGCCAGCGGCTGCCCATGGGTTCCGGCGCGCGATCCGCCTCCCTCCTGGCGCATCAGGAGGACCTCGCGCGGGGCGCGAACAGCCAAAGGCGCCGGGCCCTTGGTTCGGTGCCCGCACACATGCGCGCTATGTTGGAACGATGGGTGAACACGATCAGGGCGGCCGCGAGCACGGCGAACCACAGCAGCGGCGCGTGAGTGCCCTGCCACGCCTCGAGGGCCGCGAGCGCTAGGGCCGCGAGCATCGAGGCCAACCCGACATAGCCGCAAAGCATGACGGTCGCGAGCCACACTGCGAGCGTGGGCGCCAACAGCATGGGCGCCGCGCCCAGCACGGCGCCGACCAGGGTGGCGACTCCCTTGCCCCCCTTGAAGCCGTACCACAACGGGTACACGTGACCCAGGATCACGGCGATGCCGCACGCGGCCACCGACCATGCCTGTCCCTGCGCTGCGCCGGCGAGTCCGGGCAGAGGCGCCGCCGCCAGAGGACCGGCCGCGAGCCAGCCCTTGCCGATGTCGATGAGCATCACCCAGAACGCGAACGCCTTGCCCTGGGTCCTCAGCGCATTCGTACCGCCGGCATTGCCGCTGCCGAGCATGCGGATGTCGATCCCTCCGCGCAGGCGCCCGACGATGAGACTGCCGATGAACGATCCCAAGAGGTAGGCGAGCACGGCCCTGATGAGCAGCGTCATGGACGGAAGACCTCCGTCAGCATGCAGCGCACGCTGCCACCGCCCAGGCGCTCGATGGTCGGCACCGGGACCACCAGCACCTCGTCGGTGCAGGCCGAGAGCCGGGAGAAGGCCTCCTCCGGCAGCGCCTGGCGAGCGCTTTGCGACAGGACGAGCACGCGGCACTCCCCGAGCGCCTCATCCCAGGAGGCAAGTTCGAGCATGTTTCCGGCGAAACGCTCGATCTGAGTCTGCCCGATCGCGATGAGCTCGCGGCCACCGGTGCTCAGGCTCTCGAGCACCCGGTCGCGGTCGCACGCGGCTATCGCATCGAGTCCGATCGTGACGAATCGCTCGCCGATGCACATGAGCACGTTGGTATGGTAGAGCGGCACGCCGGCTCGGTCCGCGGCCCCGAAGGCGACGGGCCGGTAGCCCAGCTCGCGCGACCATTCCTCGAGCACGCTTTCGTCGGTGCGCGGAGAAAGGCAGGCGTAAGCGATGCGATGGCGGTGGTCGAGGACGAGGCTCCCGGTGCCCTCGAGATAGCGGCCGCGCGTCTCGTGATCGGTCAGGTCGAGAACCCGCGACACCCGATAGCCGAGCTCCTCCGCAGCCTCGATGGCGTCCTCGCGCCGCTCAAGGCGCCGCATCTGCGCCTGCATCGGATACAGCACCACGGTTCCATCCCCGTGAAAGCTGACCCAGTTATTGGGGAAGACCGCGTCCGGCTTCGCCGGCTCCGGGGAGTCCTCCAGAATGGCGACGCTGATCCCCTCGCCCTGAAGGGCTGAGGCGAGGCCATCGAATTCGGCTCGCGCGGCGGGCGCGGGCTCCCGGTCACCCTGCTCAGGCGCGCACTGGAAGGCATTCGTGGCCGCCGTCTCCGGGTTGTAGGCAAACCTGGCCGGCCGCACCATGAGCACCGCATCGGCGCACTGCTGTGCGGCACGAGCCTGGTGCGCGGTCTGTGCTGGCTGGGAAGGGGTGCTGGTCATGAGCAGGATTCTCGCACGCCGCGCGCGCCGCCGGCGCATGGCAAAAACCCCCGGAATCGCGAGATTCCGGGGGTTTTGCGTTCGAGAGCCTGGCAGTGACCTACTCTCACATGCCCGAAGGGCACACTACCATCGGCGCAGAGCGTTTTCACTTCCGAGTTCGGAATGGGATCGGGTGGTTCCCGCTCGCTATGGCCGCCAGGCAAGCTGTTTAAGGTTCATGCGGCCGGCTCTGGTTGAGCCATGGCCGGCCGCACGCGCCTCCAATTCGGTTCGTTTCGTTTCGACGCTTGTCGCGTTCGAATGTGTCCATACGGGTGCGGCCTCGCGGCCACAACCGGTTCCATGCATCATCCTCTCGCGGTCAGACCGCTTGAGGTTATATGGTCAAGCCTCACGGGCAATTAGTACTGGTTAGCTGAAGCCGTCACCGGCCTTAC
>DAIDHH010000072.1 GCA_027452045.1 Gammaproteobacteria bacterium | reverse complement strand
GGGTATCCGATCATATGAGATCCGACAAATCGGTGATCCACGGCATGAGCGTACGCACCGCGACGTCTTCGCCACGCCAGTTGCCGCATTGCCATCGAGTCGCGATAGCCGACCTGCACACGATGCGCCGGAAGCGTCTGGCCTATGAGTGCGAGCCACTCGAACCCCAGTCTCCGCCCTTGCACCGAGCCATCCCGTGAGAGCGCAGCGAGTTCGGTGGAGCTTCAGTTGCCATAGGCAATACCGCGGGAATTGAAGCCAATGCCCCCCGCGTTCAGGATGCGCGGAATTTCCATGACGCAGCGATACTCTGTGGTGCCGCGTACAGACCGCATGCCACCGATGGGACTAGGTTTCATCTGGTGTTGTTTGGCCGCAGTTCGCGCGTTGCGACGATAGCGCGCCGACCGCTGTCGAAGACTGATTCCAGGAGCACCACATGAGTATCAATAGGGATCAAGTGAAAGGCCGCACCCTAAAGTCGAAAGGCAGCGTCAAGCAGGCTGTCGGACGTGTGACCGGAGACGGCAAGTCGGAAGCCTCCGGAAGGACGCATAAGGCTCTTGGCGGTCTACGGGCGAAATACGGCGACGCAAAGCGAAGGTGATCGCTCACCCGATCGCGCGGCGAGCCGACTGACGGTATCGAGTGCCGGACACGCGGACGCGCAGCTGGAGTCGATCGCGGAGCCAGATTCGATTATGGGAAAAGTGCGGATAAAATGGCTCGATAAGCCGCAGAAGCATGACTACCCTGCGGCCTGCTCCTATCTGAGTCTCACGCTGGATCCGCGGACCGCGAAGAGTGTCGCGGACAGGTTGCGGCGCGCTGAGATGAACAAATTCGCCGCCAAGGATGTCTTCAGATCCTCTGGATTGTCGTTGCTTGGTGTCAGCAACGGGCATGTTGAAGAGTTCCGAACACAAATCATCGACAAGACGGCTATATCTCCGGTTCTGTTGTATCGCGACATACGCAACGGACGACTGATCATCGCCGACGGATACCATCGGCTATGCGCCGTGTATACCTTCGACGAAGATGCAATGATTCCGTGCAAGATCGTCTGAGCACACAGCCGTGGTGAACCGACCCAATCGCACCGCGGCGCAAAAGAAGTCCCGCATGCTGCATCCGCTGCCGGTACCCGATTTTACCGACCCGGCCCACGAGCCACGCCGTCTATTCTCGGAGGCGTGGGGAACATTCCTGCTCGTTGTCGTTGCCGCGGGCGCCTCGGTCGTCGGCGCCACCGGGGGTGGCGCAGGCATTACCCTGAGCGCAAGAGTCGTCGCGCCCGGCATCATGGTCATGGTGATCATCTACTTCATGGGAGCGGTGAGCGGCGCGCATTTGAATCCAGCCGTGACAGTGGCGTTCGCGGCGCGGCGCAATTTTCCCTGGCGTCGAGTGCCCGGATACATCGGCGCGCAGTTCCTCGGAGGCATTGCCGCGGTGGCGTTTCTGCGCGCCATGTTCGGCAACATCGCGCTCCTTGGGGCAACCGTACCTGGCCCGGGCATCACGGATTTCAAAGCACTCATCATGGAAATTCTTCTGACCACGGGATTGGTCAGCACGATTCTCGGCACGGCTTCCGGGGCTCGCAACATTGGCGCCAACGGCGCGATAGCGGTGGGAGGATATATCGCGCTTGCCGGATTGTGGGCTGCACCCATCAGCGGCGCCTCAATGAACCCGGTGCGCTCGTTCGCGCCGGACCTGCTTCGCGGCAATCTGACTTCGACCTGGATTTACATAGTTGGCCCGGTGATCGGGGCGATGATCGCGGTGGCCTTCGAGTGGATTCTAAAAGGGCCGGCAACCGCCAGTGGAACGTTGACCGCCGAGGGAGATTCGCAAGGCGGGGGCGCCTCACCGATCGATTCCTGAGCGATCTTCTTGGCTTCTCACCCAGTTGCGGGGAATCCAGCCCCGGGAGGTGGCCGCGCAGTTCGCGCGCAAAGGTCCTCAGGGGTCCGATGCGGCCGCCGTTTTCCGAGCGCCGCGCAGCCCTCGGGTCCGAGCAAGCGAAAGGAACGGCCGTATTCCCTCTCGAGAGCGCTCGCGCCCGATCCACGGCACCCGTTTGCGAGCTGGCTCGATCACCCTGCTGGCGTACCGGGAAGAGCGGGGCATGATCGCGAAATTCGGCGACCGATACGAGAAGTATCGGAAACCCGTGCCCACGTTCTTCCCGGAACGGGGCAGTTACCGCGGACTCATCGAGCAGGCCAGGCCTTAGATGAGGCGTATCCGCGAGGCGAAGCGTCCCGAGGTGAGAGCGAAGCTGCTGCGCGAGCACATGCACGGCATGATGGAGCAGATGCAGGCGATGCAGGAAATACCTATGGAAGGGTAGGGCCCGCAGAGATAGCCTGTCTTGGGAGATTGACGTTCTCAGGAGATCGACAATCCCGGGAATGCTCCTCCGTATGTCAACGAATCTGGATGGCGATACGAGTGAAACCCCACGGTGGCACCGCATCGTGAGCACTTCGATTCAGGGCAAAGGACGGATGCATTCGTTGGACCGCAACTCGTCGAGTTCACGGCTCGATGGGCGGCGCTCGACTTCATCGCATTCGCGGCTTCCTCGGCTGTGGCGTTGCAGTCTCAAGGGCGTTAGCATGGCAAGCGCATGATGGCACGGCGATTTCATTCGCGTTACCTCACGCTCCTGCTGCTGGCAGTGGTGACCCTCGGGTACGGCCAGCAGGTCTGGGCGTGTCCCATGATGCTGACCTCGACTCCGGTACCGATGCGCTGTCCCATGACCGGTCACCGTGCGCCGATGCCCTGTGGCGGCGGGTCATTGTCCTGGTCTGTCTCGTGCGGGATGACCGGTGCCTGCGGGTGGGTGTCCGCCGGGCAGGCGGCTCGAGTCACCGGTATTGAAGTCCGGAATGCGCATGCCCTTGCTTCGCTCGCGCCGGCAGGAACTGCGACCTCTTTTGTGGCAACGCATCGAAGGCCGCCACCGCAGGGACCCCCGCGCATCGCCGTCGCCTCGGCGGGGCGCGACACCTATCTTTTGACCCTCCGTCTGAGACTCTGACACTCCACGCTGCGGATCGGTGCTTGCACGCCAAGCGTGTGCGGGCACGTCATCGTTTGGGATCTGCAAACGGAGTGATTTGTGCATCAATATTCGAAAAGGCTCGCCGGCGTGGCCGGCCTGGCGCTGTTCATCGCCATGAGCGCAACCCATGCCGCCGATCTCGCGCACCGGGACCGTGATGTGGCGCTTCCCGCGCCGCTGACGGCGGAGTCGTTCACCGCAGCGGTGCTTGCCCGAAACGCAGGTCTACGGGCCATGCGGCAGGCGTTGCTCGCGGCCGTCTGCGGCATTCGCCCTGCCGGCGCGCTGCCCGATCCGATGCTGAGCGTATCGGCCGCGCCACGCACCTTTGGTCGCGCCATGGAATCGGGCGAGGACATCGAGGTGAGTGAAGCCTTGCCCTGGTGGGGCACGCTCGAAGTTCGCAAGGAAATCGCCCAAGCGGATGCGGAAGTGGAGCGTCACGACCTGCAGGCGCTGCGGCTGCGCATCGCGGCGACGGCTCGAGGCCTCTTTGCGGACTGGGTGTTCGTTCACCGCGCGCTCGCCATCAACGTCTCTAGCGAGTCCGTCCTCGACGAGCTACGGCGCATCGCCTCGGTGCGCTATGCAACGGGCACGGCGCTGCAATCCGATGTGTTGCAGGCGGATGTCGAGCGCACCATCCTTTCGCAGCAGCGGCTCGAGTGGCAGCGCAAAATCACCGTCGTCGCGGCGCGCATGAACGCATTGCTCGACCGGCCGCCCAGCGCGTCGATTCCTCTGCCGGCGGCCTTGCCGGCGCCGACTCGACTACCGTCCGAAGCGGTGCTCCTGCAGCGAGCGCTGGCTCACCCGCAGCTTGAGGCGCTCGAAGCCGAAGCGCACGCCGCGCAGGCGAAAGAGCGGCTAGCGGGCAAGCAACGCTACCCGAAATTTCAGGTCAGCGCCGGCTACAACAGCATGTGGTCGGATCCGGCCATGCGGCCGATGGTGGGACTGTCTTTCACGGTACCGCTCGATCAGGGGAAGTATAGCGCTGAAGTCGATGCCGCTCGGGCTCAGGCGCGGCGGGCCCAATATGATCTCGAGAACCAGCGCGCCGCTCTGCTCGCCGATCTCTCGGCCGCTTATGCCTCAACGCATGAGGCAGCGAAGTTGCTCGCGTTCTATCGAGACAGCCTCGTGCCCCTGGCGCGCGATGCGCTCGATGTGGCCTTGAGCGAATACGGGAGCGGTCGGGGTAGCTTTCTCGAGGTGCAGACGGCCGAGCAGCACGAGCTCGATACCGCGCTCGGACTCGCCCGCGCGCAATCGGAGTACTTCGATCGGTGGGCCGAGCTCGAGCAACTGAGCGGGAGCGTGCTCGCGAGATCGACCGAGACGGGGACCTCGCCATGAAGACCAATTACCGCATCGGCTTTTTCGCGGCGCTCGGTGTCAATCTGCTGTTGCTCGGCGCTGCGGGAGTCCTCTGGTGGCGATTGCATCCAGCCACGGTGGCAAGAGTTGTCTCGCAGGCGCCCGAGATCGCCGCGCCTGCAGCGAGCGCAAACGCCGGCGGCAGCGGGACTGCGCATGGCTCGCCACTCGCGCCAGTGCCCATCTCCTCCCGACAATTGCAGCGCATCGGGGTGAAAATCGGTGAAGTCCGGCGCAAGTCCATGACTGATGTGATCCGGACCACGGGCAGTGTTGCGGTCGACGAACGAGGGCTCGCGTACGTGCAGGTGCGCTTCTCGGGCTACATCCAGAAGGTGTTCGTCGACTCCACGTACCAGTACGTGCGCCGGGGGCAGCCACTGTTCTCCATCTACAGTCCCGAGCTCTTGTCCACCGAGCGGGAGTATCTGCTGGCAAGGGAGAGTCAACGGCGGCTCGCACACAGCCCTGATCCGGCAGTGGCGCGCGATGCGGCCTCTCTGGTTGCCGCCGCGGCCGAACGGCTTGCGCTTTGGGGTATCCCGCATCGGGAAATTGCGCGACTGCGAGCGACGGGTCGAGTCAGGCGGGATCTGGTGATCGACTCCCCGGTGACCGGCTACGTCACCCAGCGCGAAGCGCTCCCCAATGCGTACGCCGAGCCCGGAACACGCCTCTACACGGTGGCGGATCTTTCGACTATCTGGGTGTTTGCCCACATATTCCAGAACGATCTCGGGCGGCTCAGGGTCGGCGACCGGGCACATCTCACCGTCGACACGTACCCTGGGCGGCACTTCACCGGCCGGGTGGATTTCATCTACCCCGAGATCGATGCCTCGACCCGCACGGCGCGGGTCCGCCTGCGATTCGCGAACCCCACGTTGAAGCTCGTGCCCGGCATGTTCGTCAACGTCTCGCTCGCGGTCCCGATGGGCGAGCGGGTCGTGATTCCGGCTTCCGGGGTCCTTCAGACGGGCACCCGGCAGATCGCATTCGTCGACCGTGGCGACGGGTATTTCGAACCGCGCGATGTGCGGCTCGGCGCCGAGGTCGGCGATGAGTACATCGTTCTCGAGGGTCTGAAGGCCGGCGAGCGCATCGTCACCTCGGCGAACTTCCTCATCGATTCCCAAAGTCAGCTGCAGGCGGCTCTGTCCGCCTTCGCAGTGCCGCCCGCGGCGCCGCGTGCTGCAGGTGCTCCGCAAGCGCGTCTCGCCGTCTCCCTGCAACCGAGTCCCCTAGGCCTCGGGCGCAATCTGATCCGCGTGACGGTCACCGGCCTCAAGGGCGCGCCGGTCAACGGTGCGCAGGTGAGTGCAACCTTCGTGCTGCCTGCGATGCCGGCCATGGGAATGGCGGGCAAGCGGGTTTCGGTGCAACTGACGCCGGACGGGAACGGTGTTTACCAGGGCTCGGTAATCTTGAAGGGAGGCGGCACGTGGCAAGCCGCTGTCGTTGTCCGAAAGGGGGAGCAAATCTTGGCCACCCATCAGCTTTCGGTTAATGCGGCGGGGAGCCCGTAGATGATCGCCCGAATCCTGCGCTGGTGCGCGGCGAACCGCTTTCTCGTCTTTACCGGGACCCTCCTCGCAATCGCGGCGGGCCTCTGGTCTATGAGGCATATCCCGATCGATGCGTTGCCGGACATCTCCGACGTCGAAGTCGTCATCCACACCCGCTGGGCCGGCCAGCCACCGAATCTCATCGAAGATCAGGTGACCTATCCCATAGTTACGACGCTGCTCGCCGCGCCACGCGTGAAGGCCGTGCGTGCCCAGACGATGTTCGGCGACTCATACGTGTTCGTCGTGTTCAAGGACGGAACGAACCTCTACTGGGCCCGCTCGCGCGTGCTCGAGTACCTGCAGCAGATCGAGGGTCGCCTGCCGCCAGGGGTTCACCCGCAGATGGGACCGGATGCAACGGCCGCCGGATGGGTCTACGAATATGCACTTGTCGACCACAGCCATCGCTATAGCCTGGCGGACTTGCGCACCCTTCAGGACTGGTATCTGCGCTACCAGCTCGAGACCGTGCCGGGAGTGGCGGAAGTCGCCTCGATTGGCGGCTTCGTGCGCCAGTACCAGGTGAACCTCGATCCTGACAAGCTGCGCGCTTACGACATCCCCCTCTCGACAGTGATCGCGCGCATCCGCGCGAGCACCAACGAGGTCGGTGGTGGGGTGCTCGAGCTCTCGGGCGCCGCGTACATGGTGCGCGGTCTCGGGTACATTCGTTCGTTGAAAGAGCTCGCCGACATCCCGGTGGCCGTCAAGAATGGCACGCCGGTGCTGGTCAAGGATCTCGGCGCGGTGAATTTCGGTCCCGCGCCCCGCCGCGGCGTCGCGGACTGGCAAGGGGAGGGTGAGACCGTCGGCGGCATCGTGGTGATGCGCTATGGCGAGAACGCCCTCAAGGTCATCCAGGCGCTGAAGGCAAAGCTTGCCGGGCTTGCCTCGTCGCTTCCGCCCGGCGTCACCCTCCGTACCGCCTACGACCGCTCAGGCCTCATCGAGGCGTCGGTCCACACCCTCGAGCGCGATCTGATCGAAGAGGCGCTGGTGGTGAGCCTCGTCATCGTACTGTTCCTGTGGCATGTCCGCTCGGCGCTGATCCCGATCCTATCCATCCCGATCGCGGTCATCGCCTCGTTCATCCCCATGTACTTCCTGCACGTCTCGAGCAACATCATGTCCCTCGGCGGTTTGGCGCTCGCGATCGGAGTGCTGGTCGATGCCGCCATGGTCATGGTCGAAAACGGCTACCGGCGTCTCGCCGAAGGGGACGCTGACGGCGAGGGGATGCCGGCCAATGGCTCCCCCGGAGGAGCCGCGGCAGCGGCGGTAGGGGAGTATGGTGCTGCTCTCACATCCCCAGCGCCGCGACGCCGCGGCGCGCTTCTGCTCGGCGCCGCCGAGCAGGTGGCCCCAGCGCTTTTCTTCTCCCTGATCATCATCATCGTCTCGTTCCTGCCGGTATTCCTGCTCGAGGGTCCGGAGGGGCGGCTGTTCACGCCGCTCGCATGGACGAAGACGCTGGCCATCGCGTGCTCGTCGATTCTTGCGATCACGTTGGTGCCGATCCTCATGCCGCTCTTCATCCGCGGCCGACTGCGACCCGAGTCGCGCAATCCCATCTCGCGCATCACCAGAGCGCTCTATCTGCCGGTGCTCAAGACCTGCCTGCGCTACCGCCGGACGGCGCTCGCCGTGGCCGTGATCTTTCTCGCACTGACGGTGCCACTCGCCAGGCGCATGGGGAGCGAGTTCATGCCGGCGCTCTACGAAGGTTCGCTGCTCTATATGCCCACCGCGCTGCCCGGGATCTCGATCACCCAGGTCACGCAGCTCGTGCAGGAACAGGATCGCATCATTCGCTCATTTCCCGAGGTCAAGTCCGTCTTCGGAACCGCGGGCCGCTCCGATAGCGCGACCGATAATGCCCCGCTCGACATGTTCGATACCACCATCATGCTCAAGCCCCGTCGGCAATGGCCGAGCGGCATGACCTACGAGAAGCTGATCCAGCAGATGGACGCGAAGCTGCAATTTCCGGGACTCACCAACACCTGGACCATGCCGGTTGCAGGCCGTCTCGACATGGAGCTCACCGGCATCAAGACGCCCGTGGGGCTGAAGATCCAGGGACCGACTCTCACGGGGATCGCCCGGGTGGGCGGGCGCATCGGTGATCTCCTCTCGCGCCTGTCCGATGTCGATTCGGTGTTTGCCGAGCGAGTCGCGCAGGGTCTTTACATCAACATCACGGTCCACCGACTCGAGGCCGCCCGCTATGGCCTCACCGTCGGGGATGTTCAACGCGCCATAGAGTCGGGGATCGGTGGCGAGGATATCGCCGAGACGGTGCAGGGCCGCGAGCGCTTCCCCATCAACGTGCGCTACGCCCACGACTTCCGCAATGACCTCCCGCAGCTCGAGCAGGTCATGATCGCCACCCCGACAGGCGCCCAGATCCCGCTCGGCGAGGTGGCGACGATCACGTTCTCGCGCGGACCTGCCATGATCCGGGACGAAGGGGGGCAGCTCACCGGGTATGTGTATCTGAACCTCGGCACCTCGAACTACGGCGGCTTCGTGGCGCGCGCCAACCGAATCCTTCACGTGAAGCTCAGGCTCCCTCCCGGGTATACCTATAGATGGTCCGGCCAGTACCGGTTCGAGATCCAGGCGAAAGAGCGCCTCGAGCTCATCCTGCCGATCGTCTTGGTGGTGATCTTCCTGCTCCTGTATCTGCTGTTCCACTCCGTGGCCGAGGCGGCCCTGCTGTTTTTCCCCGCCTTGTTCGCACTCATCGGTGGGCTGGTGCTGCAATGGCTGCTCGGTTACGAATTCAGCGTCGCAGTGGCCGTCGGTTACATCGCGCTCTTTGGTATTGCCGTGGAGACTGCGGTGGTCATGATGGTGTACCTGCGCGGCGCGCTCGAGGCGCGCCTGAAATCGCACCATACCCTGGCGCCTGAGGAACTCGCGGCTGCCGCAATGGACGGGGCCGTGCTGCGGCTGCGCCCGGTGCTCATGACGGTCTGTGCCGTGATCGGCAGCCTTGCGCCCATTCTCTGGGAAACGGGGATCGGCTCTGACGTGATGAAGCCGATCGCCGCACCGATCGTCGGCGGCATGGTGACAGCGACCATCGCCGTGATGATTCTGGTACCGATCCTGTTCGTCATGCTCAAGACGCATGCACTGAATCGCGGGACGCTCGCGAACGAGGAGATCGGTGCTTCTTTCGAGGAGGCACCGCGATGATGGAGCCTTAGGTCTCGAGGTCATGGACACGGGGATCGGTATTGCCGGCGAGGACATCGAGCGCATCTTCGAGGACTTCCGCCGCCTCGAAGAAGCGCGAGACATGACGCACGAGGGTTTCGGGCTCGGGCTCGGCATCGTGCGGCGACTGTCGCTCCTGCTGGAACTGCCCGTCACCGTGCAATCGACGGTCGGCCGCGGCTCGGCGTTCTGCGTCGAGATCCCGCCATCAAGAGTCCTCCTTGCGCCGTAGCTCAGCGGCCGTGGACATTGCGCTCGAATTGCGGCTGCAGGTTCAACCGCTGCGTCAGGCGGATTTCCCGGACCACGGTCAAGAGGCAGGTCACCTCTAGACTAGATCTGCGACTGATCGAGAAGCTGTCGCCACTGATGCCAGCGGGGGAAGAACCTCGGCACCTGCTCGCGGTAAAGCCGGTATTCCTCTCCAAACTGCTCGAGCATCTGCCGCTCCTCCCGGTAGGCGAGACGGGCGTAAATCAACACGATGAGAGGATAGAGCGTTATGGAGAATATCGTCGGCCAGTGCACCACGCCTTCACCGAAGAGCCCGATGAAGAGCCCCGTGTACTGCGGGTGCCTCACCACGGTGTAGAGCCCGCCGGTCGCGAGTCCTTTCTGCTCGTGCGCGCGATAGAGTTCCCGCCACCCCTCGATGAAGAGTCCGATGCCGATGAACAGGAATACGTAGCCCACCAGCATCGCGATCATCATGCCCGTTTCTCCCATCCCGAGAAGCGTCGACCAGAGATTGGCATTCAAGGAGGTGCGATCGAGATGGAAGAATCGCACCAGCAGGTAGATAGTGAGCGAAAAGCCGTACATCTCCGCGTACAGCGCGATGATGAACGCCTGCACCACCCAGGCGCCCGCCCACTCGCGCCAGTTCTTCGGTGCAAAGTATCGGTAGACGAGCCAGGATGCAGCGACGACCATGATGATGGCGAGCGACCAAGCTCCGGAATGTGCGAAATGCAGGCTCATGTATCGAGTGCTCCTGAGGATGTGCGCGCCTCAACCAGCTGGCCGCAGATAGCTCCTGCGCGCTCGGTCACCAAATAGACGGTCAGGGCGGCACGGCCTGGCAGACCTCTGTACAGGCTTTCCGGCGAGACGACGCTCGCCTTCAGACAGCGCTGCTCGATCCGAGGACGGGGATCGGGCCGTCGACTCTGATGCCTTAGTACCAAGGGAAGTTTTCCCCTGATCAGCCCGATGTCAATCTCGCCGTGGTGGCGGCGAAGACACCGGGACTTGTGCGCGCGAATCTTGCCAACATCGTCAACGAGGCGGCGCTCCTCGCAGCCCGCGGGAAGAGGAAGTCGATGGACATGAAGGACTTCGAACAGGCGATCGATCGGATAATCGCCGGGCTCGAGAAGCGCAATCGCGTGATGAATCCGATCGAGAAGGAAACCGTGGCCTATCACGAATCCGGCCACGCGCGGGTCGCCGAGTCCCGCGTGTACGCGGATCGCGTGAGCAAGATCTCGATCATTCCGCGCGGAATCGGTGTCTTGGGATACACCCAGCAGCTCTTTCGAGACGGTTCCGCGATCAATGGATCGTAACATTTTCAGGCACTTAGCGGACCGGCATTGAGGGGGAGCGCGCGATTAGGTTTTCGGTCATGCGACCGGATCGGGAGCGCCGTGCCGTTCAGCGAACCGAATCGCCGGAGCGTTCCCCAGGCATCGATCACCGTTAGAGATCAGGTCGGAATGAGTCGAGCCAACTCTAAGGCCACCTGTGCCGGGGTCCCAGGATGCTGGATAGGTGCTAAGATGGGCGGAGTCACGGTTGGACTCTTGCGCGAGGCTCCCCATGTTTGAACCCCTTCGTCACCTGAAACATGCTGCGTTCGCCTCGCTCTTTGGGGCGTCGCTTCTTCTCGGTGGTTGCGGCATCAACAACATTCCCGCGGATAAGCAGCAGGTCAACGCGGCCTGGAGCCAGGTCCTGAACGAGTATCAACGGCGCACAGACCTGATCCCGAACCTGGTGGCGACCGTCAAGGGATACGCCGCCCACGAGTCGAGCGTCCTGGAGGCGGTCACGGACGCCCGCGCCAAGGTCACGCAGACCCGCATCCCGGCGAACATTCTCACCAACCCGAAGGCGTTCCACGCCTTCGAGCGGAACCAGGCGACCCTGGGTGGTGCGCTCGCGCGCCTGTTGGTCGTGACGGAGAACTATCCGAACCTCAAAGCCGACCAGAACTTCCTCACCCTGCAGGCGCAGCTCGAGGGCACCGAGAACCGGATCGCCGTTGCGCGCCGCGACTACATCCTGGCGGTGCAGCAGTACGACACCGAACTCACCACCATCCCGGGCCGCTGGTATCACTCGCTCTTCTATGCCAGCTACCAGCCCATACAGAACTTCACGATCTCGGAACAGGCCCAGCAAACTCCTCAGGTGAAATTCTGATGGCACAAGCGGGGTTACCGGGTGGCGCGGCGTTCGTCAGGAGGTTTCCCTTGAAACGTGGGTGTCCAACGTGAGCGCGCGGCCTGAGCCATCAAACGCCTGGTGGCCGCGCTGGCTGCTCGCCGTGCTGCTCAGTATCGCGGTGCTGCCCGCGCTCGCGGCGCAGAACGCGCTCGACGCGGGCAGACCACCTTTTCCCGCACTCACCGGCCCGGTGGTCGACCAGGCGCACCTGCTGCCGAGAGACGAATTCAACCGTCTCTCGCAGGAACTCGCAGCCTACTCCCGCAGGACCGGCACGCAGCTCGTGGTGGTCACGCTGCCGACCCTCATGGGCTATCCCATCGATTCCTACGGTTATCAGCTAGGGCGCCACTGGGGCATCGGCGAGAAAGGCAAGAACAACGGCGCGCTGCTCATCGTGGATGCGGGCGAAAAGCAGGTGCGCATCGAGGTCGGCTATGGCCTTGAAGGCACGCTCACCGATGCGCAGAGCTTCGAGATCATCCACAACGTGATCGCGCCGCGCTTTCGCAAGGGCGACTACGCGGGCGGCATCGCCGCCGGTACCGAGGCGATTCTTTCAGTGCTTGGCAATCGCGGTCATGCGATCGAGCAGCGGCAGGTGGGTCAGCGCTCGGGCACCGGCATCCTCATGTTGCTCATCCTCATCTTCGCCTTCTCGCCGCTGATCGCCAGGTTCTTCGGCGGTGGCGGACGCGGAGGACCCGGGAGCGGCGCCGGCTGGCTCGGGTGGCTCGCTCTTGGCATGCTGAGCGGCGGCCTCGGCGGAGGATTCCGTGGAGGCGGCTTTGGCGGCGGTGGCATGGGCGGATTCTCCGGTGGCGGTGGGTCTTTTGGGGGCGGCGGCGCCTCCGGGGGTTGGTGAGGCATGATCAGTTTCTCCGCCGAGGACAAGTCCCGGATTACGGCAGCGATCCACGCGGCCGAGAAAAGCACCAGTGGTGAGTTCGTGGCCGTGGTGGCGCGCGCCAGCGACCACTACGTGTTCACACCGCTCCTCTGGTCGGCGATCCTCGCGCTGCTGTTCCCCGGCACCACTTTGTTTCTTGGACTGTCGCTTCGCCCGGTGCACATCTACCAGATCCAACTCCTCATCTTCCTCGTGCTCGCCGCACTGTTCCTGTTCGTGCCGGGGTTGCACCTGCGCCTCGTGCCGACCCGCGTAAAACATACACGCGCGAGCCGGCTCGCCAAGGCGCAGTTCTACCTGCAGGGCGTGCAGCTCACGGCGCACCATTCTGGAGTGCTGCTGTTCGTGTCGCTCGCCGAGCATTACGTGGAGATCGTCGCTGACAAGGGGATCCACGAGAGGCTCGGTGAAGCCCACTGGCAGGGCATCATCGAGCAATTCGTGGCGCAAGTACGCCAGGGCAGGGTGGTGGATGGGTTCGTGGAGGCGATCAGCGCCTGCGGGGCCGCCATGGCCAAGCATTATCCTCCCGATCCGCACGAAGCCGATCAGCTCTCCGACGGCCTGATCGAGCTCTAACCATACCGCACTCGTTGAGCGCGTTCATGCCTCCAGCTTTCCCCTCGTGGTGGCGTCCGGCTGCGTCCGCGATCCTCGCCGTCGCCATCTCGACCGGCGCGGCGACTCGCGGCCGATCAAGTTAAGACCAGGTTCGGCGACGTGGCCGGGGTCGAGGAGTCCAAGCAGGCGCTGGTCGAGCCACGCGCGGGGCGTGGGATTCACCGAGGCGCCGCGCAGGGCACTGGCCCACTGGGTCGTCATCGACGACGGGCTGTTCAGCAACTGCCGGGCGGGGGTAGAGGGCATCTGGAACGCGGGGCCCCGGGATGCGCAAGGCCAGGATGGACCTTGCGAGACGTCATCGAAGGGCCGGGCGTCTGCCGTGCCAAGCCATCCGCTCGAGATCCTGCGAACCATCCACAGCTTCGACCCTTGCATCGCAAGCGCGGTGCACCTGACCGTTCCGCAGGGCGAGGAGTTGCGGCAGGTCAAGGTCATTTGGAGCGAGCGAGCCAGCGCTGAATCCAGCCGCTCCTGGACGCCTACGATGTCATGCCCGCCCGCGACCGTAAGTCTGGTGGCCTGCCTTAACCTCCGCGGCTCGACCCTCACCACCCGGATCCCGCCTTCGGAAGTCCTCGAGACCTCCCGGCGGCGGCTCACTGCTCACGCTGCCACGGAGCGCAGGCGCAAGGCGTTGCCGATCACCGAAAGCGAGCTCAGCGTCATCGCCACCACGGCGATCATGGGCGAGAGCAGAATGCCGAAGAATGGATACAGCACGCCTGCGGCGATCGGAATTCCGAGCACGTTGTACGCGAATGCCCAGATGAGGTTCTGGTACATGTTGCGCATGGTTGCCTCGCTCAGATGACGGGCGCGGACGATTCCTCGCAGGTCTCCCTTGACGAGCGTGACTCCCGCGCTTTCCATCGCGACATCCGTTCCCGTTCCCATGGCAATCCCCACCTGCGCCTGGGCGAGCGCCGGGGCATCGTTGATGCCATCCCCCGCCATGGCGACGAATCTGCCCTCGGCCTGCAGACGCTTGATCACCGCGGCCTTCTGGTCGGGTAGCACGTTCGCGACCACCTCATCGATTCCGAGGCGCTGAGCGACGGCCTTGGCGGTCGTCTCATTATCGCCGGTCAGCATGACGATGCGAATGCCTGCCCCGTGCAGAGCTTGAATGGCCTGGGGTGTGGTTTCCTTGACCGGATCGGCCACGGCGACGAGTCCCGCGAGCGTTTGGTCCACGGCAAGAAACATGGCGGTCTTGCCTTCCGCCCGCAGACGATCCGCGTGGGCGGAAGAGGACTGGATGTCGATGCCGAGGGCGCTCATCAGCGCATCGTTCCCGAGAGCCGCGCGCTTGTCCGCGATACGCCCCCGCACGCCTTTCCCGGGCACCGCCTCGAACTCAGTGACGGCGGAGAGCTTCATGCCGCGCGCCTCGGCACCCTTGGCGATCGCAGCGGCAAGCGGATGCTCGCTGCCACGCTCGAGGGAGGCGGCGAGTTCGAGAACTGTTTCCTCGGCAAACGGCGCGAAGGCGCACACGTCCTGCAGTTTCGGATGCCCCTCGGTCAGCGTACCGGTTTTGTCGGTAACCAGTGTGTCGACCTTGCGCAACGTCTCGATGGCCTCCGCGTTCTTGAAGAGCACCCCGAAGGTTGCCCCCTTGCCCGAGGCCACCATGATCGACATCGGAGTGGCAAGACCGAGCGCGCAGGGGCAGGCGATGATGAGCACGCCGATGGCATTCAAGAACGAAAAGGCGAGCGCCGGAGCAGGCCCGAGGAAGTACCACACGATGAAGGTGGCGACCGCGATGCCTACGACAGTTGGCACGAAGTACGCCGAGACGGTATCGGCAAGGCGCTGGATGGGCGCGCGACTGCGACTCGCCTCGCTCACCATGTGCACGATCTGGGCAAGCAGCGTGTCGCTGCCGATGCGCTGCGCCGCCATGATGAGCGAGCCCGTGCCGTTGATCGTAGCCCCGATCAGGCGCTCGCCCGAGGTCTTCTCGACTGGGATCGGCTCGCCGGTGATCATGGACTCATCGATCGAGGAGCGGCCCTCGAGGACCACGCCGTCGACGGGCACCTTCTCTCCGGGGCGGATACGCAGACGGTCACCGACCTGAACTTCCGCGAGCGGGATGTCTTCTTCGGACCCGTCCGCCCGCACGACGCGCGCGGTCTTCGGCGCGAGCCCGAGCAGGTCCCGGATCGCCGCATTCGTCGAGCCGCGCGCCCGCAGCTCCAGTACCTGCCCCAGGAGCACCAGCGCCGTGATGACCGCCGCCACCTCGAAGTAAACCGGTGGCAGGCCCGACTCGGTGCGGAACTGGGCGGGAAAGGTGCCGGGAGCCACCACGGCGATCGCACTGTAGCCCCAGGCGAACCCGATCCCGAGCCCGGTGAGCGTGAACATGTTGAAGCTCATGCGCGCAAGCGAGCTCCACAGCCGCGTCAGGATGGGCCATCCCGTCCAAAGGACGACAGGCGTCGCGAGAACGAGCTGCACCCAAGCCGAAGGGACGGACGGCACGTAATGGCTCATGCCGAGCGCCACCACGGGCACACTCAGCGCGGCGCTCCACCAAAACCGTCGCGTCATGTCGCGAAGCTCGGCTTTCTCCTGGTCTTCGCCGCTCCCAGCGGTGCGCGGCTCGAGCGTCATCCCGCATTTTGGGCATGCCCCGGGATGGGGTAGGACGACTTCCGGATGCATCGGGCAGGTCCACTCGGTGATTGCCGAAGGGGAGGGCTCCTTCCCGGTACGCTGCTCGGATTTACCGCTCTCGGTCACTTCACTCATTGACGGCTCCGGATCTCTCATGCGGGCAGTCTGCCGCGCGGCAACGCCGAAAGTGTCTCGAAACTCTCGCGAATCGCCCTCGGTAAGTAGAAGTCGCCCCGCGAAGAGGGGTGGCGGCACCCCGGACGGGACCACAATCAGCGAGACAGTTTTCTCGAACTGATCTCGGACAGGCCGGAACGCCCGGTGCCGGCCGCGAGTATACGCATAGCTCACGATGGTTGCGACGTCCTCATCGGGTAATGTTGTACCGCACACGAGGACAGCCGTCCGCGCCGCCGCGGTCGCAGTTGACAGGTGCCCGGCGATCGGCTGCCCAAAAATTGCGTATCTTCATCCACTAAATCGACGGGAGCGCATTCGATGAAACTTGCAACGATCGCGATGAGTGCGATGTTTGTTTTAGGGGGATTCTCGCTTGGCACAGTTGCCGCAAGCGCGACTGTACCGACTCCGGCGTCCGTCGCAGCGGCCAGGACGCCGGCTGATCACGAGGCGCTCGCCAAGGCCTACTACGCGGAGGCGAAGAGGATCGAGGCGATGGCGGCGAGGCACGAGAGCCTGGCCAAGACCTACGGCGCTCCGGGCGGCAAACCCTGGGAGGCCGCTCAGGCGCGGCACTGCAGGAGCGTTGCCGCCGATCTTTACGCAGCCGCCAAGGGGGTGCGAAAGCTCGCGGCCGCGCAATTGAAGGCCGCCAAGACCGGCAGTTGACGGGGTGAGCGGTCCGACGGCCGCCTCGGCGGCGTTCCCGGCCCGTGCTCTGGATTGGGTGAGTCATGCGTCGCCTGCTCGTGATCGGCTGGGCGGCGCTCGGTATCCTGGCCGGCGTTGTCGGGCGCGGTTGAGTGCCCGGGCGCACCGCGCGATACCGGTGAGATTGCGTCGCGCCCTCAAGGGGCTGGACGCGACCTTCGTCAAGCGCGGCCAGGCGCTGAGCCTGCGCGGCGAGTGACACTCTCGGCGTCGTCTTTCTCCTGGGGCGGATCCCTTCGAGATGAAGGATCGACGATCGAGCAGGCGCGACGATTTGGGTTGCCGGAATGCCCGGGAGGGAGCTCCTTCCCGAGCATCCCCAACGCCTGCACACTCGTCAGCGCGAATAATTCGGTAGCACCACTATCACGCCATCCATGACGAATGGGTAGCTCCCGAAATTTTTTAGCGGTTGGAAAGTGTGGTACGCCTCGTCGTAGGCCGCGTGCACCGGGCAGTAGTAGTGATACACGCCGGGTCGGTTCAAAGTGATGGTCGCCGAGCCCCCGTGCGCGGGCAGCGTCAACGGCGCGAACGGGCTCATGCGTTCCTTCAGAGGGCCTTCGCCGCGGCCGGACTTCGGCGTGATCATCGGTTCCGTCGACGCCGTCACGACATGCAAGTCCATGTCGTTATTGGTGAAGGTGACGGGCGTGCCGGCCTTGACCACCGTGACCCAGGGCTGAAATGTCATGGACGTGTCGGGAATGTTGACGTGCGCCCCGGTCGGTTGGATCCCGCCGCCCGCCCGGTTTGTCACGACCATCACCGCATATGCGGGCAGGGGATACTGACGGGATCCCTTGCGCGCCGCCACCTGGCCGACCCTGCGATCGAATCGGGTGGTGACGTCATCGTACAGCAGATAGACCCCCGGCTTGGTTAAGCGCAGCGAGACGCGTCCGCCGGCTGCAACGGTGAGAGTCACGGGCTGCGGCGCCTGCGGTGCGCTCACCAGATGAAGCTTCGTTCTTGCAGTGGAAGTGATCTTGATCGTCTCGCCGGAGACCACACGGCTCACGAGAGGACTGAAGCCTGCACCGCGGAATACCACGTTGGCCGTCGTTGTCGCGCTTTGCCGTGCCGCGAGCGGTGCCGCGAAAACCCTGCTCGGCCGGGCCAGGGCTCCGAGAGCGATTACGCCAGCGCCGAGCACCGCGCCGTACCGAGTGTGTCGGCGTGTCAGTTTTGCTTTGGTCATGAGGTTTCTCCGTGTTGGCATGACAAGGCGCGTGCCCGGGGCGCTGGCAGCCGAGGGGGGGCTCGAGTCGTCATGGCGTGGCAAGGTACAGTGCGCACTCTGGTCCAGAGTCAATAGGTATACGTATATTCCCCCTGATCGCCGTCTCCGCTCGCAGTAGGCTTGACTGTGAACCGTGGTTCATGGCGTATTGTGCCATTCATGGCGTGAATCCGAGGCACCCGATGGCATCTCGCGGCATCCGCGCACTCGCGAAGCGTGCGGGACTACGCATTGAGACGGTGCCGTATTGCGAGCGCAACGGCCAGCTCGCACCCGAAAGCCGCATCGAGTCCGGGTATCGGCGCTACAGTGATGCCCAGATCATCCAGCTGCGCTTCATCCGGCGCGCCCAGGCGCTCGGCTTCTCGCTCAAGGGGATCCGCGAACTGCTGGCGCTCTCCGAGGCGAGCAACGTGACGCGGGTCAAACGCGTCGCCCAGGAGAAGCTCACGGGAGTCGGGCAGCGTATCGCCGCCCTGGAACGGATGCGGGATGCCCTAGGTGCACTGGCCACCGCCTGTCCGGGACACTGCAATACCGCCGATTGCAGCATCCGGCGGGCCCTCGCGGGGAAGGCTCACCGGCGCCGCGAGTCTCGTAGAACCCGCCGGGATCACCCGCCTTGTCAGATCGTAGCGGGCGCCCCCACGTTCTGTCGCGTTCTGAGGCGAACAGGGGTGACGGGATGAGCCTGCAAGCGCTTCGCCAACCCGTATCGCCAGCTGGACGGATAGTCATTTTCCGCTACCTTCTCGTGGGGATGACGGCGAATCTCGCCTGGGAAGCCGCACAGCTCCCACTCTATGCGATCTGGCAGTCCGCTACGGTAGATAAATTGGCTTATGCCGTCCTGCATTGCACCCTCGGCGACCTCGTCATCCTTGCGGTATCCTTTGTTCTGGCGCTGCTGCTCGCCGGGAACCCGGAATGGCCGGTCCGAAGCTACGGTCGCGTGGGCTCACTCGCGACGCTTTTTGGCGTGACTTATACGATCTTCAGTGAATGGCTGAATGTCGTCGTTCTGAGGAGGTGGGCCTATGCCTCTACCATGCCTTTGCTCCCACCGCTCGGGACGGGCCTGTCTCCTGCTTTGCAGTGGCTCGTGATACCGCCGTCGGCGCTCTTCATCGCATGGCCTCCGAGGCGCCACACGATCAGCGGTTGAGTGGAACCGGAAATTCCAGAATGCCGCGCCGCGGACGTACGGATACGCCAGACGCCCGTCCGTGCGGTGAGCCGTGCGGTCACGTTGCACATGGGTACGACAAATGGAAGACACCTGGGGCGGATGGATCTGCGCTGTGCGCGTGCCCGAGGCGCCGTACAGGAGGTCGCCTGTTTGCGGCGACGGCCGCGCGCCATCTCTGAGCGAGGCTGACGCAGGACCACTGGCGGTGCGCCTGGTACCAAATCCTGGAACAAATCGTGTTGCGCTCCGAGTGCTGTAACGATGAGGATTGGCGGCTCGAGCAGCAGCTGCGAACCTGACCGAAGCCGCTCGAGGCCGCGGGTCGACACTAAATTCCAAAGAACGGATGTCTTTGTGATGCTGCCGCCCTGACGGCGCTGCCGAGGAGATTCGCTGCGACGCTCGATCGCACGGCTCTCGATTGATCGTAGCGGAGGAAGGTCATGAGGCTGCGGTGGTTGGTGAGGGCGAATGCCTCCTTCAAGGGCACGGCCTGTCGGCCGGCTTCGGTGAGGAATCCAGAGCGCAGCGAATGTGCTCCGAAGGCGCCTTCGAGCTTCGCGAGTGTCGCTCGACGCTTCACGATGAGCCAGCCGGCTTACCCAGAAAGCCCCCGCCGGGGCGGCTCTTTTGGCTCCGCCGGAAGATGGGCTCCGAGGTCACCCCCGGGGCGCAGAGCCAGGCGGTGAGCGCCTCGGCCATCGCTCGATTAGCAGTCATAGTGTGAGCGGTCACGCGAATTTCTCCTACCCCGCGTAGCTCACAGGCTGTTGCAATCCTCGAAAAGGTCTCCGTCGCGAGCTTCGGGTCATCGACTATCGTCTGGTCGGGGAATGGCTGGTCCGCCGCCGGCGCTGCTGCTCCAGTGACCGCGACCGAGCGGACACAGTAGAATGCGCGCACCTCGCCTGTGCTTTAGCCGGTACGCTTTGCCCCGATGAAAGTCCTGATAGTTGAGGATGAGCGCAAGACCGCCATGTATCTCAAGCGTGGGCTGGAAGAAAATGGGTTCATCGCGGATGTCGCAGAGAGCGGGGAGGACGGAAGTCACTTGGCCGAAACGCAGCCGTACGACCTGATCATACTCGATGTGCTGCTGCCCGGACGCGACGGGTGGAGCGTGGTGGCGGATCTGCGGCGCCGGGGAATCGAGACGCCCGTGCTGTTCCTGACGGCCCGGGATGCCGTCCGCGACCGGGTGAAGGGACTGGAACTCGGCGCAGATGATTATCTCGTGAAGCCTTTCGCCTTCTCGGAGCTCGTTGCGCGCATGCGCTCGCTCCTGCGCCGTGGACCGGCCAGACTTTCCACGGTATTGCGGATGGCGGACCTCGAGCTTGACCTCGGGCGTCATCGGGCGCGACGGTCCGGTCGGACGCTCGACTTGACGCCGAAGGAATTCCAGCTGCTGTCATTGCTCCTGCAGCGCAGCGGCGAGGTGCTCTCACGAACGCTGATCGCCGAGCAGGTCTGGGACATCAACTTCGAGAGCGACTCGAACGTCGTGGAAGTCCACATGCGACGGCTCCGGTCGAAGGTGGACGATCCGTTTGAAACGAAACTCATTCATACGGTACGCGGCGTTGGATACGTCCTCGAACAACGCGCCTGAGCGCGGGTCCGCTGGCCGACGAACCCCTGGGCGGCCCTCATCGATCGCCGCGCGCATGACCGTTTGGTACGTGCTATCGGCCTTCGCGCTGATCATGGTTGCGACCGGATTGCTCTACTGGGTGCTGGTCAATGGCATGTATCGGGAGGACCTGCACGACCTTAAGGACAATCTCGAAAACGCGTCCCTCCTCCTGGGTGCCCCAGGACGTCCGCATGGCGCTGCGTCGCCTTTTGGAGCGTCCCGGGTGCGAGGACATCGACCGGACATCTACGTCCGTGTCCTGGATTCGAATGGGCGAGTGTTGATCGCGACTCCCGGCTTGTCGAAGCAGCTGCCCGTACCCACGAAGGCGGAGCTCGCGGCGATTCCAGCAAGCGGCGGCACGGGCCGACAGATCCTCTCGCGCCAGGGTGAGCCGTTCCTCACACTCATTGCGCCTATTGCCGGAGCCCAACCGCGATTTCTCGAGATTGCGCTGGATCGGGCGCATGACGAATTTCTGCTGGCGCGCTACCGCGAGCGGCTTTGGGTGGTGCTTGGCGTGTCGCTGGTGCTGTGCGCGATCGTCGGCTTTCTCATCGCCCAGGGCGGAATGCGTCCGATCGAGAGGATCAGCCGAACCGCCGGGCGCATCGGCGCGACGACGCTTCACGAGCGAATTTCCACGGACGGTCTGCCGCGGGAACTGCGTGGCTTGGCCGAGACGTTCAACAGCATGCTCGATCGGCTCGAGCAGTCCTTTGCCCACATCTCCCAATTCTCGGATGACGTGGCACACGAGCTGCGCACTCCGATCAATAACCTGCGCGGTGAAATCGAGGTGGCGCTCGGTAAGAGGCGCTCGGCGGAGGAGTACCGCGATGTCCTTGGCTCCTGCTTCGAGGAATGCACGCGCATTGCGCGACTGATTCGAACGCTGCTCTTTCTCGCGCGCTCGGATACCGCCGCCGATGCGCTGCAGCGCGAGCCGCTCGAGGTGGGCGAGGAGCTGGCCACGGTCGGAGCGTTCTATGAGGCGGCCGCTGGCGAAGGCGGTGTACGTCTTCGGCTCGAGAGCGCGCCGGGCTTGCGTGCCGAGCTTGACCGAACCCTTCTGCAGCAGGCGATCGGCAATCTGATCTCGAACGCCCTCGCACATACGCCGCCGGGCGGTGCGGTCGAGCTGTCCGCGCGTGCGAACGGGCAGGGCATCGTCATTACCGTGGCGGATAGCGGGTGCGGAATTGCTCCACAGCACCTGCCCCATGTCTTCGAGCGGTTCTACCGCATCGAGCAATCACGTCCCAGTTCGCAGCAAAACGCCGGACTGGGATTGGCCGTGGTCAAGAGCATCGTGAGCCGCCACGGCGGGCGGGTCGAGATCGAGAGCCGGGTCGGAGAGGGCACCCAAGTGAGACTCATTTTTCCGGCATCTGCCCCCGGGACTTCAGAAGAGCTTACGAAATCGTAATCTGAGCGTCAGCGCCGCGTCACCTGCGCCCGGGTAGGCTCCGTGGCGCATGATGGAATTCTCACTCCGAACCGCGAAGCGCCTGCTCGTCCTACTGATTCTGCCGCTGGCCAGCTGCGCCACTTATCGGGCGCGTCCGATCCATCCCGCGATTACCGCGCGCGAGCTCGCGGCCCGAAGCCTGTGCGATCCGCGCCTCCTGCGCTTCATTGCGGCCGAGGAGCATCGTGCAGGGCCACCGAGATGGAACCTCGAGACACTGACCCTGGTGGCCACCTACGAGCGGCCGGACATGCCGCTCGCGATGGCTCAGCTGGGCGAGGCGAAGGCCGAAGAGATCACGGCCGCGGAACTGCCCAATCCGACCGTCTCAGTTCTTCCGAGCTACAACACGACGACCACCGTTCCATCGCCCTGGAAGGTCGGGCCGATCGTCAGTTTCTTGATTCAATCTTTCGGTGAGCGTCCCGCGCTCAGGTCGCAGGCGCAGGCACGGGCCGATGCGGCGCGACAGGCGATTGCGATCACCGCGTGGCGGCTGCGCGCCGCAGTGCGCACCTCGCTTCTCACGCTTTGGGGGGCAGAGCGGGCAGCCTCGCTCGCGAAGCGGGGACTGGCTCTGGCGAGTCAATACCGGGGTGCGGTTGCGCAACGCTATCGCGCTGGGATGGACTCTGCGGCGATACTCAATAGCGCGACGCTGGCGCAGGAGCAGGCGCAGCTCGGGCTCGCCGCGGACGAGCGCACCCTCCGGCTGGCTCGTGCCGCTCTCGCGACCGCACTGGGTTTGCCGGTGAGAGCGTTGCGCGGCATTTACCTGGACATGGCGGGGATTTCTCATCCGCGCCCGCCGGGTCGGCTCGCTCCGCTCGTCCATGCAGCCTTGACCGAACGGCCCGACATCCTGGCGGCGATCGCGCGCTACCGTGCGGCGCAAGCCGGCCTCAGGCTCGCGATCGCGCGCCAGTACCCCTCGATCAATATCGGACCGGGCTACCACTACGATCAGGGCGACAACAAATTCATCCTGGCGATGTCGCTCCCTCTGCCGATTTTCAATCAGAACCAGGGCCCGATTGCGCAGGCCCGTGCGGCGCGGCGTGTCGCCGCGGAGCAATTTCTGGCGGTGCAGGCGCACGCGCTCGGGCAGATTGAACGGGCGCAAGCCGACTGGCGGGCGAGCGTGGCGGAGGTCGCCACCGCGCGAGGAGTGCGTGCGTCGGTGGCCGAGTTGCGAGAGCGCCGACGGGTCGAGTTCGGCGCGGGTCAGATTGGTCGGTTGCGCCTCCTCGGAGCCGAGGAGGCATTCGTGCAGGCCGCACAGGGAGCGCTCGCTGCCTCGGTCCACGAGCGAGACGCCCTTGGGAAGCTTGAGGCGGCGCTCTATCACCCGTTCCTCGTCCCCGCGGAGAGTCGTTGATGGCTAAAAGAGTCTTGCATCCCCTCGTCGCGGCCCTGGCCGTGGCACTCGGGGCCAACGTCGCGGTGGCCGGCGGGCTCGCCCCCGTCACACTCGGGGCCAAGGCGATATCGGCCGGACAGATCCGCGTGGCGGCGATGAAGTGCCTCAAAGCGTCACCGCGGATTTCCGCCTACGGACTTGTTCTCGATCCCGGACCGCTTGTGACCCTGGCGGCCGACGTGGTTGCCGCGCGCAGCGCAGCGGCGGCAGCGAGCGCCAGGGCGGCGCTCGCGCGCAGCGAGGCTCATCGCGCGGTTCACCTGTATCGCGCTCAGCACAACATCTCAGAGGCGGCGCTGCAGAGGGCACAGTCGACTCTCGCGGTCGCCGAGGCCGACCGCGCCACAGCCGCTGTGCATCTGACGCAACTGCGGACGAAAATGCTCGCGCAATGGGGCACGAAGCTCAGCGCCGCCGCACTTTCCGGGAGCGAACCGCTGCCGCGACTGGAGAATGGTGCCGAAGCGCTCGTCGAGGTGAGTCTGCCGCTCGGCCAGGGGCTGTCGAGTCCGCCTGCGGAGGCTTCCGCCACAACGCCAAGCGGCAAGGCGGTGCGGCTACGCCTGGTGAGTCGAGCGCCGAGGGCGGCCGCTGGAGTGGCCGGAGAGAGCTTCTTCTATCTGATGGCCTCTCGAGCGTCGGCGCCGATCGATACTCCGCTCAGCGTCGCACTCAGTGCCTCGAGCGGCAAACCGGGTGTGCTCGTGCCCCGCTCGGCGGTGGTGTGGCATCATGGCGAGCTCTTCGCCTTCCGCGAGAGCGCACCAGACTCGTTCGTGCCTGTACCCATTCCCGGAGCATTCGCCAGTGAGGAGGGATACTTCGTACCGGAGGGGGCGGGGACTCTGCTGCATCCTGGCGACCGCGTCGTCATTGAGGGGGCTGCGCTTCTTTACTCCGCGGCCACGCAGTCACGAGCGCTCGCGGCGAGCCGTGAAGGACGGCGATGATGCCGCTGACTGAGGCGATCCGCTGATGCGCCCCATCGTCGAGTTCTGTCTGCGCTTCCGTTGGGTGGTCCTGTTCGCGGCGCTCGGACTCACCCTGCTGGGTTTGCTGGCGGTCATCCATGCTCCCTACGACGTGTTCCCCGAGTTTGGCCGGCCCACGATCACCGTCGCCACCAATGCCGCGGGCCTGGCTCCCCGGCAGATCGAGGCGTTGGTCACCACACCGGTCGAGGATGCGGTCAACGGCATTCCCGGACTCTCCACGCTGCGGTCTCAGTCCATGGAGGGTCTCTCGGTCGTGACCGCGGTCTTCCACGGAAGCACCGATGTCTATCTCGACCAACAGCTGGTATCTCAGCGGCTGGCGCCGCTGACACCGACGCTGCCGCCGGGCGCGACGCCGGTGATCGCGCCTTTGCAATCCTCCACGGGTGTTGCGCTCACGATCGGCCTGACTGCACCGAAGCTCTCGCGGATGCAGCTGACGGAGATTGCCCGCTGGACGATCCGCCCGGCGCTGCTCGCCGTGCCGGGGGTGTCCAAAGTGGTGATCTTTGGCGCCCGGCCGCAGCAGCTGCAGGTGCAATTCGATCCCGGCAGACTGATCGCCCTGCGCACCGGCCTCAATCAGCTCACCGCGGCGGCGGGCGCGGCGAGTGTGGTTCGCGGCGCCGGTGTCATTGATACCCCGAATCAGCAGCTCTTCCTGATGAGCCACGGGCAGGCCACGACGCCGGCTGCTCTCACCGGGAGCCTGCTTCTGCGCCGCGACCATCGCAGTGTCACCCTGGGCGAGGTCGCCCACGTGGTCGAGGGCTCGCCGCCTCCAATCGGCAGCGCGCGGGTGGGCACTCAGCCAGGTCTGGTGCTCGTCATCGGGTCGCAGTACGGCGCCAATACACTCGCGGTGACGCGGGGGCTGGATCATGCGCTGGCGGCGCTCGCGCCGCTCATGAGACGTGACGGCATCGTTGTCCAGCCGAACGGACTGCGGCCGGCTTCCTTCATCGACGCCGCGCTTCATGACGTTGGAAATTCTCTCGCTATCGGCGGCGTGCTCATCTTTGTCGTGCTGTACCTTGCGCTGCGCAATTGGCGTACGGCCGTAGTTTCTTTCGCCGCGATCCCGCTCTCCCTCCTTGCGGCCGCATTGATCCTTACCTTATTCGGGTTCAGCCTGAATACGCTCTCCCTGGGGGGACTCGCAATCGCCCTCGGTGAAGTGGTGGACGATGCGGTCGTTGGGGTCGAGAACATTCATCGGCGCCTGCGCGAGAACCGCGGGCTTGCACAGCCGCGAGGCGCTCTTTCGGTCATGCTGGGGGCGACGCTTGAAGTGCGCAAGGCGGTGATCTTCGCGACGTTTTCGGTCGCGCTGATCTTCTTGCCCATATTGCACTTGAGCGGCGTGGCGGGACGGCTGTTTCGTCCCCTGGCGCTCGCCTATATCTTCGCGATTCTGTCCTCACTCGCCGTGGCGCTGACCGTCACGCCCGCCCTCGCGCACCTTCTGCTCGCTCGTGTGCGACTCGATCCGGGCGATCCGCCGGTGCTCGCAAGGGCCAAGCGCAGCTACAGCCGGATGCTGGCCTTCGTCGATCGGCATCCTCGAGCGGTATTCGTCACGGTGGTGGCTCTCTTGGTTGGCGGCTTGGCGAGCGTGCCGGCGCTGCGCACGAGCTTCCTGCCGCAGTTCAATGAGAACGACCTGATCGTCCACTTTGAGACGGCACCCGGCACATCGCTCGCCGCCACGACACGCGTCGGGGAGCGGGCGATCCGCATCATGGAGCGGCTGCCGCAAGTCGCCCACGTCGTGATGCATGTCGGCCGGGCACATCTCTCGAACGGCAATGCGCTCACAAACAAGGCGGAAATAGACGTAGGCTTGTCGGCCCACGGCAATACCGATAGCGCAGTGGCCGAGCGCAAGATCCTGGCCGCCGTCAGGGGCGCGCCCGGCGTGCGCTGGTGGGCGAACACATTTCTGACCGAGCGTATTCACGAAACACTCTCGGGCGTCACCGCTCCAGTGGTCGTGACGATATACGGGCGTCACCTTGCCGCATTGAACCGGGACGCGCGGCGGGTTGCGGCCGCGCTGCGGCAGGTGCCCGGTGCCGCCGGAGTGCGCATCCAGGCGCCGCCGGGAACGCCCGAGCTGTCTATCAGGCTGGACCCGGCGGCAGTGACGCGCTACGGCTTCACCCCGACCGAGGTGCTGCGTGCCATCCAGACGAGCTACAGCGGGCGGACAGTCGGCCGAGTGTATATCGCCGGGCTCTCGTACCCGATCGTCGTGGTTCTACCGCCTGCGCTGCGCTCCGATCCAGAGGCTCTCGGTAGCGTGCCGCTCGTGAGCCCCTCGGGCTTGGTGGTGCGATTGGCAGCGCTCGCGCGCATCCGCGAGCGATCGGGTCAATCCATCATCCTGCATCGCGGCGCCCAGCGCGTGCAGATCGTCACCGCCAACGTCACGGGCAGTGCCGGGCAGTTCGTCTCTTTGGCGCGGCGGCGCCTTGCGCACGTCGCGCTTGCAGCTGGAAACTATCTGCGCGTCGGAGGCACGGCAACCGCCTCCAGCCACGCGCGGCTCGAGCTGTTGCTGGATTTCGGTCTGGCGCTGGCTGCGATCCTCGCTCTGCTCGTCATCGCTTTGCGCGATGCGCGGACGGTGTCACTGCTCGCGGTGAACCTGCCATTCGCACTCGTCGGTGGTATCGCCGCAATCTGGATCGCGAGACTGCCGGTGTCGCTGGGTGCGGCGGTCGGGTTCGTGACGGTGTTTGGTATCACTTTGAGAAACGCGATCATGCTCCTATCACACTACCGCACGCTCGTGCTGGAGGAGGGTCGGCCGTGGAATCGAGAGACGGCCGAGCTCGGTGCGATGCACCGCCTTGCGCCCATTCTAATGACCGCCTCGGTTACCGCCCTCGGCCTCCTTCCATTGGCGTTACGGGCCCATGTGCCGGGTCAGGAGATCGAGGGCCCGATGGCGATCGTGATCCTCGGGGGCCTCTTCAGCTCGACAGCCCTCACGCTACTCATCCTTCCCGCCCTGGCACTTCGATTCGCACGGTTTGAGGCAGGGGAGGCCAGCGAAGAAGCAACGGAGACTTCGCACGGAGGCCATCTCGCCTGATCGGCCGTCAGAAGATAGGCCGGCTCGATGGAAAGTGTGATCCCAATTGACGATTTCCCTCTCCGGTTGTGCGGCATCACGTCACTGAGTGACATACGGTAGAGCATCGCCGACCAAGTATACAGTGTGGTGGTTATCAGGATGTTCCCAGCCGAGGGATCGTGCTCACCGGCATGACTTTGACCCATGGTGCCAACTCGTAGGCGCGCGATCCGGCATAGACGATATGGAGCTCATCGAGCTTCAGGTCCGCCAACGCGATGCGCATCAAGAGGATCACGGTCGGCGCATCCGCACGCTTGATCTCGACGCCGATGCGTCGGCCCCTCTTCATGAGGAGGAGGCCCAATTCCGCCCCATGGTGGGTGCCCCAGAAATAGGCCTCGTCCGGCTCGGCGGTCTTCACGGTCTCCTCGAGCACGTGACCTTCCCAGGATGCGCCGCATTTCGGATGGCTGAGCAGCTCGCGCTCGGAGCGGATGCCGAGCAACGCATGCAGAAGGCCGCTGTCGCAAACATAGACCTTGGGGGATTTCAGCTGTCGCTTGGCGAGATTCTCGTGCCAGGGCTGGAGCTGGCGCACCACGAGAAGTTGCGTCAGCGAATCAAGATAGCGTCGCACGGTCGATTCGACGATGCCGAAGGAACGCGCGGGGTCCGCCGAGTTCCACGCTCCGCCATGGAAATATACCGCCATGGTCCAGAAGCGCAACAGCGCGGTGGCTGGGATACTCACGCGCAGCTGCGGTAGGTCGCGCTCGAGGGAGGTCTGGATGAACTGTCTGCACCAGATCTGGCTGTCCTCGTTCGTGCGCGCCAGGATGGACAGCGGAAATCCCCCTCGCTGCCAGTGGCGGTTGAGCCGTTGGGTGCCGACCTCGGCGAGGCTGAGCCCGAGAACATCGATGCTCTCCAGGCGGCAGGCGAGGGACTCCGAGGATGGGTGAAGCAGGGCGGGCGATGCGCTACCGAGGATCAGGAAATGGGGCGGGCAGTGGCTTGCGATCTACGAGAACACGCGGCACCGGGAAGAGCTCAGGGCGGCGCTGAATCTCGTCGATGACCACCGTTGGATATTGCGCATGGTGGCGCGGCTGAGCACGCAGGCCCGTACGATGCCCGCAAGGTCGCTCTCGATGAGGCGGCATGTCGGTGCCTCGGTCGCTCATCGCGACGCCGGTTCTCTTTGATGAGAGCGTCGCATCGACGATACTTCGGCCTGTGGATTCGCGAGCGTCGCTGGCAGAACATCTGCCCGAGGGGACATCGTAGCGCCGCCTTCGCAGCACTCGTGCGGTCGCGTGTTGGGAAGTGGCGCGATGCGCGATCCGGCTCGATCTGCCCAAGTTTGCCCCGGTGGTGTCCGCAGGTCTTCACCGCTCCTCGAGTCTTGAGTAGCCGGCGTAGAGACTGTCCAGTACTGGAGCGATCATCTCTAGCAATGCGTCGTCATCGGAGCACAGCGCGCGCGCCCCCGACAGGATGGCGGCAAATCCAGGAGCCTCGGCCGTAGGGATGCCGCCCACGTCGAGATGGTGCACGAGCGCTCCAAGGCGCTTCAGCGCTTCGTCGTGCTCGAAACCAAAGCTCTCGAGCAGCACCTCGAAGGTGACTTTCGCGACGACATGCGTGACTTCGGCGTCGTCGAAATCGAAGCCAATGGCCCGTTTGGGCCGGTCGCCGGGCTTTCGCAGCCAGACAAATTTCGCTTCCGGGTCGATGAAGCGGCGAATGAGCCAGGCCGAGGCAACCCGATCGACCCACAGATGCTCGCGGGTGGCCCATGTTCGTCCGCGATAATCCCCCCGTTCTCGCCGGGGAATCTTCCGGCTCACCCCGTGCGGCTCATCGGGGGCGAAGCGCGCGTTCAGGGCGGCTTCTGCATCCGTGAGCGCATCTTGTAGCTGACGCTGCGCTTCGCCTGGAAAGAAATCGCGGGCGGCGATCAAGGAG
>DAIDHH010000071.1 GCA_027452045.1 Gammaproteobacteria bacterium | reverse complement strand
TCGGCCGGCCGCCTGGGACAGAAGAACGGCCGGGGGTACTACAAGTATCTGCCGGGAGATCGCACCCGCCATGATGACCCGGAGGCGATTGCCATCCTGCGCGAGCAGGCCACGAGGCTCGGCGTGCCGCAGAGCGAGCATGCCGAGGCGGAGATTCTCGAGCGGTGCCTGTATCCGCTGCTCAACGAGGGGTTGCGCATTCTCGAGGAGGGCGTGGCACTGCGCGCCGGCGACATCGATGTCGTCTGGACCTCCGGGTATGGCTTTCCGCGCTACCGTGGAGGCCCAATGTTCTATGCCGATACCATCGGATTGAGCGCGCTTCAAGCGGGCATGCTGAAGTATCGCGAGCGGTTCGGCCCCATGCACTGGGAGCCTGCGCCGCTGCTCGTGCGGCTCGTCAGGGAAGGGCGAACGCTCGCCGAATGGAGTCGCGAGCACCTCGCGCAGCCGCGTTGAGGAAACCACGAGTCACAGGCCGTCCGAATCGTCTGCGAGAGCTGTCATGAATCTACAGGAACTGGTCGCCATCGATGTCCACACGCACGCCGAAGTCTCCTGCCGCCAGCCGGTCGACGAGGTCTGGCGGGAATACGAGGAGGCGGCATCGAAGTACTTCAAATCGGGCAAGCGCCCGACGATCGCCGAGACCGTCGCCTACTACCGCGAGCGCCGCATCGGCCTGGTGATGTTCACGGTCGACTCCGAGAGCGAGATCGGCGCCCGTCGGATCCCGAACGAGGAGGTCGCCGAGGCCGCGCAGGCGAACAGCGACATCATGATCGCGTTCGCGAGCATCGATCCGCACAAGGGAAAGTTCGGCGTGCGCGAGGCCCGGCGACTGATCAGGGACCATGGCATCAAAGGCTTCAAGTTCCATCCGACGACGCAGGGATTCTTCCCCAACGATCGGATGGCCTATCCGCTCTATGAGGTCATCGCCGAGCACAAGCTCCCCGCAATCTTCCACAGCGGCCATTCCGGCATCGGCACCGGCATGCCGGGTGGCGGCGGGCTGCGCCTTAAGTATTCCAATCCCATTCATCTGGATGACGTTGCGGCGGATTTCCCCGACATGACCGTCATCATCGCGCATCCCTCCTGGCCCTGGCAGGACGAGGCGCTGTCGGTCTGTCTGCACAAGCCGAACGTCTACATCGACCTCTCGGGCTGGTCGCCGAAGTACTTTCCGGCGCAGCTGGTGCAGTACGCGAACTCGCAGCTGAAGCGCAAAATGCTCTTTGGGTCGGACTTTCCGCTGATCAGCCCCGATCGATGGATCAAAGACTTCAAGGAGGCGGCGTTCAAGCCGGAGGTCCATGACCTCATCCTGAAGGAAAATGCCATCGCGGCCCTTGGCCTCGGGTGAGCCGTCCGGGGCGATCCGGACGGAGGGTTCACGCGGCGCCGCCATAATTGCTCTGGCAGTCAAGCGGGTGCGGTCATTGCGCGGGGCCGAGGCTCGAGCCCGGGCATGCTTGCGCTCAGAGCCGATGCCCTTGCACTCCTGTCCGCGCAGCGCCCCTGAGCCGACGCTAGATTCCCTGACATCAGTGAGACATCCGCGCCGCGCCGGGCGGTGTCGTTGGGGGGCTGCGCATGAACAGACAAGAGCCGCCGCAAGGCTTTCCGCTGCCGAGCTCGCTCAAGGTGCTTGCGGGCACCGAGCGCGCACAGGCGGCCTATCCGTATACGGTTCAGTTCGGTCCCGAGGACGACCAGCGCTTCTGGTTCTACAACTCCATGCACTTCCCCGAGCCCATGTCCTGCTTCGACATGATCACGGCGGAGGCGGCCTATTGCGCCCTCGGCGCGGTCAATACCCGGGTGCACTGCCTGCCGACGACGCTCGGCATCGACCACCGGATCATCAACGGGCGGGTGTATATCGGCGGCAATGCCGTCACCGATCCCGCAGAGATCGCCCGGCGCACCGAGCAGTTCCAGCAGCGAGCGTTCTACTACTACGAGAACTGGGAGCCGCTCTACGAGCAGTGGAAGCGCAAGATGCTCGCCCTGATCCGCGAGACCGAGGCGCTGCCCAAACCGGCGTTGCCGGAGTTCGAGCCGCTCGAGCACGTGCGCGCCGGACGCGGCATCGCCTCGAATCACTACCTCCTCGACACCTACCAGCGGGTGCTCGAGGGGTATTTCCGGATGTGGCATCACCACTTCGAGTTCCTGCTGCTCGGCTACGGGGCCTATCTCACCTTCTTTGCCTTCTGCAAGAAGGCCTTCCCGGAGATCCCCGATCAGACGGTGGCCCGCATGGTGGCCGGTATTGAGGCCGAGATCTTCCGCCCGGACGAGGAGCTGCGGCGGCTGGCGCGCCGCGCCGTGGAGCTCGGCGTGGACGGCCAGTTCACCGATGGTGTGCCGGCCGCGGCCGTCATCCGCTCGCTCGAGGCGAGTGGCGCGCCGGGCAGGCAGTGGTTGGAGGAACTGGCGGTTGCGCGCGATCCCTGGTTCAACATTAACGTCGGCGACGGCTTCTATCATTATCACCGCTCGTGGAATGACGATCTGTCGATGCCGTTCGCGGGTCTGCCGGGGTACATCGCGCGGGTCAGGGCGGGGGAAAGCCTTGAGCGCCCGTTTGAGAAGCTCCAGCAGGAGCGCCGCACGCTCATCGCCGATTACCGTGAGCTGCTCGGCAGCGAGGAGGAGCGCGCCGCCTATGACCAGATGATCGCCCTCGCACACCGTGTGTTCCCCTACGTCGAGGGGCACAAGTTCTACTGCGAGCACTGGTACACCAATGTGTTCTTCAACAAGATCCGCGACTTCGGCGCACTGCTCGCGGAGCACGGATTCTTCGCGCACGCCGAGGACGTCTTTCACCTGACGCACTATGAGCTCGAGTCGGCCATCATCGATTTGATGAACGCCTGGTCGACGGGCTCCGCTGCACGCGGACCGGCGCACTGGCCGGCGCTCATCGCCGAGCGGCGCGCGGCCATCGAGCAATGGGCGCGGCACGAGACCCCGCCCGCACTGGGGCCGGTGCCCGATGTGATCGACGACCCGGCCATCGTCATGCTCTGGGGCATCACCCGGGAGAGCCTCGACACCTGGCTGAAGGCCGGCAGCGACGATGCCGGCAACGAGATCCGCGGTTTTGCCGCCTCGAGCGGCATCGTCGAGGGCACCGCGCGCGTCGTGAAGTCGGTGCAGGAAATCAATCGGCTCGAGGAGGGCGATATCCTGGTCTGCCAGATCACCAATCCCACCTGGGCCCCAATTTTCCAGAAGATCGCAGGCGCGGTGTCCGACATCGGCGGCTCAATGAGCCACGCGGCAATCGTCGCGCGCGAGTTTGGTCTGCCGGCGGTCGTCGGGACCGGCACCGCGACCTCGCGCATCCGTGACGGACAGCGCGTGCGGGTCGACGGCGGCCGGGGCGTGGTCACCCTGCTGTAGTTCCATGAGTTACATCAGCTGGTTCGCCGAGGTGGGTCTCAGTGCGCGGCCGCAGGTCGGCGGCAAAGGCGCAAGCCTCGGGGAGTTGCAGGGCGCGGGCATCGCCGTTCCGCCGGGATTCGTGGTCAGAACGGCGGCGTTCGAGCGCTTCCTCGAGGCGATCGAGGCCGAGCATCCGGTCCGCCGGCACATCGAGTCCCTGCGCGGCGAGGATCTGCCCGCGGTCACGGCCTGTTGCGAAACGGTGCGCCGGCGCCTGGAGGAGGCGCCGCTGCCCGCGGAGCTGCGCGAGCAGATCGAGGCGGCCCACGCCCGACTTTGCGGCGCGCCCGGTCGGGCGCTCGCGGTGCGCTCCTCGGCGACGACGGAAGATGCGGCCGATGCCAGCTTCGCCGGACTGCAGGACACCTATCTGTGGGTGCCGGATCTCAGCCAGACGCTGCAGCGGGTGCGCAGCTGCTGGGCGAGCCTGTACTCGGTCGAGTCGGTGAGCTACCGGCGCAGGCGCAATCTGCCCGAGCAGGCGGTGGCCATGGCAGTGGTCGTCCAGGCCATGGTCGATGCGCGCACCGCGGGGGTGATGTTCACGCGCAGCCCGACCACCGGCGACCGCTCGGTGATCACCATCGAAGGCGCGTGGGGCCTTGGGTCGGCCGTCGTC
>DAIDHH010000070.1 GCA_027452045.1 Gammaproteobacteria bacterium | reverse complement strand
AGCGCGTCGCCGAGCATCCCGCCTCCCGCGTCGCCGAACTCACCCCGCGTCTCTGGAAGCGACACTTCGCTGAAAACCCGCTGCGCTCAGCCCTGCACACCCGAGTCGCATAGTCCAGACGCCGAATATTTACCGGTTACGATGACTCGCCCTCCTGCGTATAGCAGGAGGGCTTTTTCGGCCCCCCATTTGCTAGAGACCGGTAGGCTATTAACGCGGAGTGCCCGGACATGTTCAAGCGAGGAGATGTGATCCTCGCGCCATGCCGCGGGGATGATGGATATGAGCTGCGACCGCACTGGATGGTGGTCCTACATGTGGATCCAGAGGACGGAGCGATCTATGCTGTATTCACGACATCGACGAAGGAGGGGTTGAGCGGCGGGCAGTACTCTTTCACGGAAGCGGAGCGGGTTTTGGCGGGTTTTCAAAAGCCAAGCCGCTTTGTTCCAGAGCGGGTCTGGAAGTTCGCCCCTGGAGTGCATCACCTGATTCAGCGGCCAGCGACGGCCGGACGGGTGTCGAGCCTTACGCTCGATCGCATCGCCTCAGCTGTATACAAGCGGCGTCCTGTCTTTCAGGAATACAAGTTAGCTCAATAAAGCGCCCGCACGAGCGGGCGCTTTTTATCTTGTCAAAAGCACGCATTGCGTGTATCATTTGTAATAGATGGAGAGCTGAGAAGTGCAGGAGAGAATGTCTCATGCGTAAGGTTGAAGGCGCTTTCGATACGAAGATCGTTGACTCGCTCCCTGGGCGAAAGCTCGACACCGCGAACGGCAGGCCGCTCGTCGTGGTCGGCTTGCGTGAACCCGAGGGCGAGCTCGTCCTCTCGATCATGGAAGGGAAGACGACGAAGCGATGGTGTAGTCCTGCTGCGAGGCTGATTCGTCAAACCCGCATCGCGCGGGGCCTCACCCAGAAGGAAGCGGGCGCGGCGTGCATGTCCGCTCTTCGCTCCTGGCAGGATTGGGAGTACGGCAAGCGCCGCATGCACCCTGCCATCTGGCAAGTGTTTCTCCATGCCACGGCGTCGAAAAAAGCTGCGGATTGCGAACCGGCCGACTCGAAGCGATCAAAGTCCTCCGCGCAACGGGTCCGGACGTCTCGGACCCACCAAAGCGTCCGGGCGTAGCCCCGGCCTCCGACGGCATTCCCGCACCAGTTTTATCCCGACACGCCGTAAGACTCCGGCGTTCAGGCCGGAGATATAAGGCGTCTGGTGTTTCCGAACCGTCTTCGGATTCTTCATCTGAGCCCGCGTGGCGTTGCCGATAGACTGACTCCATGGCGCGGACGAAACGCAATCCCTGCCCTGAGGACGAGTGCGAGCGCACCTTGCGGGTGCGCGTGCGGGACAAGCACATCCCCTGGCTTCGAGCGCGCGCTCGCGATGTGAACTTCGTCTGGAACTACGACCAGGAGGTCTCTCTCAAGGTCCTCGCGCGCGAGGGCCGCTTTCTCTCCCCGGAAGACCTGCACGAGTTCACCGCCGGCGCCACGAAGGCGGGCCTGGAGCTCCACTCTCAGACCGTGCAGGCGGTGAACGAGGAGTACGTGCGGCGGCGGATTCAGTTCCGCGCCCGCCATTTGCGCTGGCGGGTCTCTGACCGTCAGCGCTCGAACTACAGCCTCGGCTGGGTCCCCTTCAAGGCGGTCGCGCTCCAGTGCCGCTCGAAGGGCGTCGTGCGATTCATGGGCCAGCACATCGGCTTCTGGGACAGCTACGACTTGTCTCAGTACCACATCCGCGCCGGATGCTTCTCCGAGGACGCCCGCGGCCGCTGGTATCTCAATGCGGTAGTGCGCGTGAAACGGGCCGAGAAGCCCGCTCCCGCGCCCACGCAGGACGTCGGGATCGACCTGGGTCTCAAGGACCTGCTCGCCACCTCGGACGGCATCAAGGTCGAAGCGCCGCGATTCTATCGGGATCTCGAGGGTCAACTCGCCTCCGCGCAGCGGGCGGGAAAGCGTGATCGTGTGCGGGCGATTCACGCCAGGATAAAACATCGCAGGGCCGATCACCTGCACAAGCTCTCCCGCGCCCTGGTCCGTGACCACGACGCGATTTTCGTCGGTAACGTGAATGCCTCCGCTCTGGCGAAGACCCGGCTCGGAAAGTCGGTTCTCGATGCCGGGTGGAGCGCATTCAGAACACAGCTCCGGTACAAGTGCCATCAGGCAAGAGTCGTGTTCGAAGAAGTCGACGAAGCGGGAACCACCCAGACCTGTAGCCGGTGTAACAGCCGGACGGGCCCCCAAGGCCTGGAAGGTCTCGGAATAAGAGAATGGACGTGTATGGAATGCGGCGCTGTCCACGACCGAGACGTGAACTCCGCACGGCTCATCCTCGCGGCGGGACGTCGCCGTCTTGCAGAAGGAATCCTCGCCCTTCCCGCGAAAGCGGCGGCCGAAGAGGCCGAGGGCGAGGAGGACGTCAATTCCGTCCCGCCCGCTCCCTATAGTCTCTCAGGTCAATACGAAGCAGCCGCTGCAAGGGGACGAGATGAGAGACGACGGTAAAGAGATCGGCTTCCGTAGCGCAATAGGTGCGCCGTGAGCCGCAGCGAGTGGGAGCAGGGGACCTTTCGCATCCCCGCGAACCAATGGATGAAGGTCAAGAGCGCGCTGAGGCTCGCCTACAACCGGGGCCTCGAGGGCGACTTCGTGCTTGCCGAGCAGGTGATCGCAAAGGTGAAGGCTGACTACAAAGGCCGGCGCAACGTCAACTGGCGCGCCGTGTTCACCCAGGAGATCGACGCGGAGGATCCGCGCTCGCATGGCGGTGGGGGATTCAAGCCCAAGCATCGCTTCGCAGTGCTCTCCACGGCGGCGATCATCGCCAAGGTCTGCTCGGCGCTCGTGGACGGTCGCGGCAAGCTCCGGTCGTTGAAGAAAAAGGACTTCCCGCCGGCGACCAACAAGACGATGGTGTTCGATGCCGACGTCGGCACGATCTCCCTGCACGATCAGGACCGCACTGTGGTCTGGGACGTGCCGGAGGGTAATTGGGCGTGCGATCATGCTCGCTCGAGCTACATGGCGCGCGAGTTCTTTCGACTGCTCTACCACACGTTCTGGACGCGGGGGACTGGGGGATTCATCGTCGGTAACGACGAGAACAATCGCGAGAATGCGCCGGCGGAGGTCGGCGAGAGCGGCAACCTGCTGAAGGTGCCCTACTACGGACCGGTCGGAAAGAAGGAAGCCGAGTCTCGAGGGCAGCGCAGGCCGCGCTGATGGAGCTGTCATGACAGTGCGAATAGTGCTCACCGAGGCGCAGATCCAGGCGCTTCAGTACACGGATGCGTCGGCGCGCAGTTCGACCGAGTCGGACCGGGCGCTCGCGGCGGCACTTTCAGCCGAAGCGGGCAAGCTCGTGTTCGAACCGCGCGACGCGGGAGTAATCCGTCGCGCGATCGAGGCGTTGGACGCAGTCGGGGCGATGGAAGAGGGGTTCGACCCGGAGTACTCGGAAGAGTGGCGCCGGCACTGCGAGACGCTTGCTGAACTCGCCACGAGAGTCCGACCGTATGAAAGGCCGCGCGCGCATGCGCGTGGCAACGACGGATTCTCGCTCTGAGCCACAACTGACACCGCCGCGGGGGATTTCCTCGCGGCGGTTTTTGTATGCGTCGACAGTGAAAACCCCGGGCTAAGGTGCCCGGGGGTGCTCAAGTCAGATCGGGAGCTGAGTGAGCAGCTCCTCAACGTCCACGACGGCATCAAGCGTGTCGTGTACCTCCTCATCCCTGGCGAATGCGAGGCGCTGCTCGGGAGTGAGCAGAGCCCACATCCGGCGCAGGAACACGCAAAGATCCCCAGGTTCGTGATCTCCGTCGGAGATCTCGCCGTGCCGCGCTGCCATCTCGAGGTAGAACTCCACATCGAGCAGGCTAGGCTTCTTCCTCTTCGTCGAGGGCATATCAATCCTTTCGCTAGTGACCTGATTGGCTATAGCGAGCGGCGGTAGGGGAAAACGGATGGGTGGTTCACCGGTGGCAGGGAGGTTGTCGCCGCAGAGGAGGGTGCCGTTCCCTTCGACCTACGGCCCGTTCGAGGACCCGTTTCGGGTCTGCACAGGGTGGCACGGTACTGCATCGCGCTGTAGAGGCCGATGGCGAGAATCATGACGATGCCCCCTATGATCATCGCGCTGCCGTCCTCTCGGTACCCGTCCATGTGATTGGCGATCAGCACGGTGACCGCGGTCCCGACGCTCATGAACATCAGCGCGTTGACGGGGGTGATCACCCGTACGCTGCGGTTCCAGAGGATCAACGGGACGACGCCGGTGAGAAGCCCGAGGTAGAGGTAGGCCGGGGATCCGGCAAGAAGCGCAGAGAGACGCGGCACGGGCAAAAGACCTGAGGCGACCGCAAGGACATCGAGCAGGGTGAACGCGCCGGTGCCGAGCAGGAAGGTGATCGCGGAGAACTTCAGCACGGACCAGGTGCCGAATTTCCGGAATAACACCGTGTACCACATCCAGCAGGCGGTGCCCGCAAGGACGAGCCCGCCGGCGAGGAGGCCCTGGAGCGAGAACAGGCCCGACACTCCGCCCCCGTCGATCATGAGCGCGAGGCCCGCGTAGGCCCCAAGAACGAGTGCGAGCTCGAGCAGCCCCGGCAGGCTCGTCGACTGGATGAGGCTCGCCAGTTCCCAGAGCACCATCAGCGCCATCGCGTAGACGGCGGTGAGCTTCGCGGCGTTCGATCCGGTGCCCGCCAGGTGCTCGCCGACGAAGGTGAGGATGCCAAAGCCGACGACGCCGACGACGCCGGCGCTGGCGGCGAACCAGAACTCCCTGCGCGTGGTCTTGAAGGCGCCCGGGCCCTCGAGCGCGAGCAGCCCCGCGGCACTCGCAAGGGCAATGATGATGTTGCGGATGACGCCGATGGTGAGGGGATCGACGGTTCTCATCGCTCTTCCATAGACAGGGTAGACCGTGCCCCAGAGCGCCACCGCCAGAAGGCAGCTCGCCAGGGCCAGGAGGTATCGCCAGGGGCGCCCCTTGCTCGGCGGGGGCCCGCTCAGCGGCTCGAGCACAGGCTCGATCAGTTGCGGACGCATCGCGCGAGACGGGGTGTACGCGCTGCCGTCGGCCATCTCGCCATCGGCCTCACAGATGCTCGCCGAATGCAGCATCGATCGTCGCTCCGTGCATCTGGGGACTCGCGGCCGCAAAGAGCACGACGCGAGCGATCTCCTCTGGGCTTGCCAGGCGCCCCTCGCTCATCAGCGGCTCGAACATGCCAAAGCGCTCCTCGCCGTAGAGCGAGCGCAGCATCGGGGTCTCGGTCGGGCCGGGGCAGATGCTGAGGGAGTGGATCCCGGTGCCGTAGAGATCCTTAGCGGTGGCGCGGGCAAGCCCGAGGAGGGCGTGCTTGGCCGTGACGTAACTGAGGCTCCCCGCAACGCCCCGGTGCGAGAGCGTCGAACCGACGAAGAGGATCGAGGAGCCGCGCTGCATGCGCGGGATCAACAGCTCGTTCATTCGCGCCGGGATCACGGTCGACAAGTCGATCAGCGCGCTCATGTCGGGGAAGCCCGGGGATTGGGCGGTGTCGTTGAACGAGAAGGCCGCGTTGTGCACGAGCGCGATGCGTCGAGCGCCGCGGGTGTGACGGTGCAGCACGCTCTGGGCGAAGGCTAGCCCGCTCTCCCGCCAATCACGCACCAAGTCGAGCTGAACGGACTCAACGCGCGCCTGCTGGTCCGGCGTGAGGGGCTCGCGCATCCCAGATCTCGAGAGGCTGAGCACCATCCATCCGTCAGCGGCCGCCTGACGCACAACGGCGGCCCCGATTCCAGAGCCGCCGCCGGTGACGATGAGCAACCCTGGCGCGCCGGATGCGGCGGCAGGGTTATCGCGCAGCATTCGCGCACCCCCACTTGGATGTCGCGCCCTGGCCAGCGCCGGAGCTGATGCGCACCGACACGGACTGAATGAGCGGACGGAGCTCGCGCGGGAGCGATTCCATCAGCTCCCCGAGGAAGAGCATCGAGAGCTCTTCGATCGTCACATTGGAGATTGGCAGCTCCTCGACGTCGCGCGCCGGCAGGATCATCTCCTCACCCGCGAAGCGGATACGCACCTGGCCGCCCTCGTGGACGATTTCGATGTGGGGGCACTTGTTCGCGATCAGCACCTTCTCATCGAGACGATCGCAGATCGCCTGCACGTGTTTCTTCAGTACGGCGTAATCGCACGCGAGCCCCTCCTCGGGGACCGCGGTGGTGAACACCGCCCCGACGGTAAAGTTGTGCCCGTGCAGGTTCTCGCGCTCGCTCGCGGAGAAGACGGTGAAGTGCCCGGCGGAGAACTTCATCCGCTCTTTCGACAGATCGACTTCGACCGAGCGCATCATGCGGTCAACCACTTGTGTTCGACGTTCTCCTGGTCGAGCAGCTCGCGGGCGAGGCGCTCATGGTCGAGCGTCTGCCCCAGGCGCTCGGAGGAAGGTGCGCGCACTTTCGTCAGCAACGTGCGTGCGATGCGTTGGCCGAGCAACTGCACCATCAGCGGCTTCTCGGAGAAGATCTGCAGGAGCCCGTGATAGCTGTCGCCGTCGTGCGCGAAGGTCAGCTGGGCAGCGCCCACCTCGTGGCCGCTGAGAAAGGCTTCGGTGCCGGCGCGGTAGAAGTAATAGAGCGTGGAGTCCTTCAGCACTGCGACATCCGAGGCCCAGGTGGCCACCTGCGACCCATCGACCCGGTGCGAGGTGCCAAGCACGCGGTACCCCTCCGGGCCGTACTCGATCTTTACGATCGAGATGGCCGTGGCGTTGTTGCTCACGGGCATCGTGCGCGGGGTGTCGCTCCAGTACCCCTCGATGCGCTCATCGCGCGCAGGGGTCTGAGGTGCCGGCGAGCCTCCAGGCTTGATCTGGGCGCGACGGATAAAAACGACGGACACCAGTAGGGCCGAACCCGCAATGACGAGCGCGAGAGTGAACGAGGACATGGAATCGCCTCTGCCGTGATGGAAGATTTCTTCCTGTAGTCACCGGCCAAGCGAAAATTTCTTTTTATCTCGCTGCGCCTCGCCGAATTACGTTACATCCTGGGCTGCAGGGGATTTCCTGCGCCCGTTCGCTATATGCAGACAGGTCACTAGCGCGGCGAAAGGCCGCCAGGACAGTGATATGTCGAACGTGGTGCAGATGAGTGTCCAGAGCGATGCGCGGGCCGATGAGCGGCGGGTGCTGCTCGATACCCGCTCGCGCCCCTATCGGGGGTACTCCCTCGTGGCGAGCGTTGCCTGGGGACTCGAGGAGCGCGTGGCGCGGGTCGAGGTCTTCCGAGACGGAATGGCGTGGCGAGTACTGCGTCAACCCGTGGGCCGGCTCGGTGCATTCGAAGGCGAGTTTCACGCCATGGTCAATGCCTGGGCCAGCACCCCCCTGGATGGTCCGAGCGAGCTCGAGATGCATCGGGCGGACTTTGAGGCCGTGAAGGCCGCTGGGTTCGAATCCCCGGGCGAGCTGCTCGCGGCGTACCGGCGGCTCGCGGCCGAGAAGGGGCTGCAGCGGGTCGAGGGCATGCTCTGCCGGCACAAGAAGACGGGGCGGATCTACCAGGTGCACGAGGTGGTGCTTGATTGCACCAACAGCCGTGACGGCACCGTGGTGGTGGCCTACTCCGTGGCGGGCAAGGCGCGAGCGACCTTCGTGCGGGAGGCGAGCGAGTTCTCGAAGAAATTCGAGGTGCCGTTCGATGCGCTCGCGCAGGCGATCGAGGACATGCGCGCGGCGATCGGGGATCCCTCGTGACCAAGGACAGGTTTGCGAGTTTCGCCGAGGCGATCGGGTACTACCAACAGGAATCGGACATCCGCTACCTGACCGTGGTGGAGAGGGACGATGCGCAGCGTCGCGCAACTCTTCGCACGGGCGAGTACGCCCCTGAGACCGATGCGTACGTGACGATCTGGCCGGCGAAGGATTGGAGGGGGGATGAGTCTCCGACCGAGGTGTGGGGAGAGGAATACTGATGTGCGCCGTGAGGGTCGCGCTCATGCTTCCCCTGGAGAGATTTTCGCGCCCGGGGTCTCCCTGGGCGCTTCTTTTATTCGTGAATTTCCGAAGGTGCTTCGGCATCCTCCCTCAGGGCGGGTTGCCTGAGCAGATAAAATAAATAGATCGGACCTACGGACGGAACGGGACGCCTTGGACACGCTTGCGACACGATATCCCGACGGCCCGGTCGTGCTGGTTTGTGGCGGCGCGGACTACGCTGATCGGACCCAAGTGCTCTTCGAGCTCGATCAGCTGCGCCCGTCGATCATTGCGCACGAGTCGGCGCCGCCCGGGAGCATCGGCGCCGCCGCACTCGCGGCCCTGTGGTGCCGCACCGAGCTCGTTGCAGAGCGCGTACATCCCTTCGAGCAGCTCGAGCGGTGCGGCTCGAATAGCGTGAAATGCCGAGTCGACAAGATCCTGGCCTTCCCGGGGGCGGACAAGCCCGCGGTCTTCGCGCTGGCTGAGAGGTTCGGGGCCGAGATCAAGGAAGTTCCGGCCTTCACCCGTGTGGTGCACTGCAAACGGCACCCCTACAACGTGTACGGCGCTCGGCCTGGCCCCTTCGGCAACCCGTTCAGCCACAAGCTCGGTACGCATGCGCGCTACCAGGTGGCGACGCGCGATGAGGCGGTCGAGCGGCACGCGGAGTGGTTTCTCTCGAATTCCGATCTCATCGAACGGGTCAAGCGCGAGATGACCGGCAAGGTGATCGGCTGCTGGTGCGCCCCGCAGCGTTGCCACTGCGACATCTACGCCCGCGTGTGCAACGAGGCGGCCGGGCTGATCGACACGACTGGGGCCCACCGGGTGCTGCAGGTCGACCTGTTCGCGGCGCAGTAATGTCGGGCGACGAGCTCTCTGCCCCCAGGCCCGCCGGCGCGCCCCGCCATTCACTCACCGTGAGCGTGTTGGCCGCGGCGGCCGAGCACACGGACTGTACCTTCTCGAATCTTGCCCTCGCCGGGAGGGTGAACCTCGAGCAGCTCTTCGGCGGCACGCGCTACGAGCCGGGCACTGGCGCCGATCCGCTCGCGATCAAGCGCGGGCGGCTGTTCGAGGAGATCCTGAAAAAAGACGACTATGCCGAGCTGCTAAATCTGCTCTACGAGCAGGATGCGGCTATGGGCGCGTTCGGCGCCGACGCGCGGATTGCGCGCCTGCGCGACATCCCGGTGTCGAGCGGACGTTCGGGGCTCGAGCTGCGCGCGGCGGCGACACGGGTCGAGCTCGGCAAGATCGCCCGCAAGGCATGGGACGCCCCAACGCTGATCGATGGGGCGGTAATCCGCGCGCGCATCGCAGGGGAGATCGCCTACTTCGAAGCCGACGGACTCGCGGCCGCCTCGAACGGGGCGCTGCACGTGGTGGAGGCGAAGTCCTTCCCGCTGATCGACGGGCGGTGTGACCCAGTGAAACTCGGCGCTGCCTGCGTCCAAGCAGGGCTCTACGCGGGGCTCGTGCGCGCGCAGCTGCGCGAGGATGGCCTCCCGGGGGAGACCGTCTCGGACACCGGGTTCATCGTGTTGCCGAAGAACACGCGGCTCGGGCGCGCGGTGCTGCTGCGCCAGAACCTCACCTTTCACATCCGCCGCGCCGAGCGGCTGCTGTCTCTCGCGAGCCTCGATGTGGGGGCCGTCGAGCGGATCCATGACCACCCATTCCCCTCGGAGAAGACCGTTGCGGCCGAGCGGATCGACGCCCTCTCGCACCTGATGGACCAGGCCGGCACGCAGTACCGGCCGGAGTGCCTCGAGCACTGCGCGGCGGCGAAGCTCTGTCGAGAACGCGCCTACCGGGCGGGCCGCGTGGCACTGCTCGGTGATCAGGTGCGTCGCGAGCTCACCGGCATCGACACGCTCCCCCGTGTGCTCGAACTTGCCGGCGGCGCCGAGGCGCTCGAGTCCGAGCAGGACAGTGCCCGCGAGCTCGTGCGCGCGAGGCGGATGTACCGCCGGGCACTGAAGGAGGCCCGGCCGTGAGCCTGCGGGCGCTGCTCGCTGCCGAGGCGTATAAAACTGGTCGAGCGGTGCGCAGCACGCTCTTTCGCCACCGGGCGATCGAGGATGACCCGATCTTTCTCGTGGCCTGGTCGAACGGATTCGACTCCTTCGCCTGCACTGCGATCGCATTCGGCCAGGGGCACGCCCCGCCGGAGCTGTTCGTGATGAGTGGGACGCGCGATCGGGACCTTGAAGTGCGCGAGTTCGCCGCGGTCGCGCGGCGCTTCTGCGAGCTGTTCGATGCGTACGCGGCGGCGAGCAGCCTGGTCGAGCACCACGGGCGCACGCTCGAGGTTCCCGTGTGGTTGCCGCAGATCGTGATCCCCAATCGGGCCACCCTCGGGCTGCTGGGGCGGATTGGGCGGCGGCTCGTCGGGATCGAGCACCCGGATGCGGCCTTGCAGGGCCTGCTGCAGCGCTGCGCGGCGCATCTGCTCTGGATCGTGCGCCATGCGGATCTGCCCGGCCAGCAGCTCGTGCTGCCCTGCACCGAGTTCTTGAACGCGCACTGGGTGGGTGCGATGAGTGCGCTCGAGTGCGAATCGCTCTTCGCGCTCGAGGCGTGGATCGATCCGCCGGCACGGATGCGTGGCTTCGAGGGCGCGGTGGACGCCGAGCGCTTCTCGGCCGGCCCGCAGCCGAAACCTGAGGATGCCCAGAGCATCGCGCGGCTCTACGGGGTGCTCGAGTCGGCCCGCAAGGGCGCGGCGGAGGAGGATGCCACGGTCTGCGAGGCGCAGGCGGCGATTGAGCGCTTCTTCAGCGACCTCACAGCCCCGGTCTGGGCACTGCTGCTCGGAATCGCCCGGCGCGAGCGCGGGGTAGCGGGAGCTGCACATCTGCCGCGGCGCATAGAACGGGACCGCATTGCCTACGGGTTGCACCAGGAGCGGCTGGATAAAATGCTTGCCGACCCGCGCGGGATCCGGTTCCTCGAGGGTGCCCGAGACGCAGCGCTGCGAAGGGATGAGCTCGAGCGGGCCGGGGCGCTGCTGGAGGTCGAAGAGGCAATCGATGATCCGCTGAAGATGCTCCCGCGGGTGCTCGCCGGCGAGGCGATTGAGGGCCAGGTGCACTCAGTACATAGGGAGAAGGGGGAAGGAACCACGGTGGAGCTGCGCACGGAGGAGCCCTGCACGCTACCGCCCGGCCTTGAGCTCTGGTGGAGCGGAGCGGCGTTCGGGCGGGGCTGGGTGATCGAGCGGATTGAGTCCGCGGCGGCCGGCTCGAAGGTCTTCCTCGCCCATTCGCTCTGCAAGGATCCCGCGGCCTGTCCGACCCGAGGGGGCCGGGCGGTGTTCTCGCCGCTTTTCTTCGACGATTTCCTCTCCTACGGGCTCGTGCTGCCCGTCAGCGCGCCTTGGACGCACCGGCCGGCGGCCTGAGAATTTCTTCTCCGGTTTTCGGATTTTCCGGCGGGCGGCTCCCTAGAGACTAGGCAGAGAGACAGCACACCCCCCGGTTACTGACTCTTCGATTCGGCACCGCGCGGGCCCTCTGGCGCGCCGTAATCACCCTGCCCGGTTTGGGAAACCGGCCGATGAGAATCGGCCGGTCTTTTTTGCCACGGCCCGCAGGCGAATTACTCTCCCCTCGCTTTGTGACGCAGTTCCGTACGGTATAAATTGCGGTTTTATCGCGCCAGGTATAAAATATAAAAACTGGTTGGTTATATCGAGACATCTACAGGGCCGGTGTTTTAAGCCGGATGCAAGACGCAAGAGGGCAGTACCGTGAGTGGACGATCAGGTAGAAAGAGAAGACTGACGGAGGATGAAGGTCGGCGGTTGTCGGAGATGTACCTTTACGGCCAGGCGCTCGCCGCGGAAGCTGCGCGCTTCTCGCCGAAGGCTCTGGCGGTCCAGTTCGGGGTTGCCCCGGCGACGATCTACGACTACGTCGAGAAGCGTCACAAGGGTGAGGCGGGCTACGAGAAGCCGCGCCAGGGGATCCGGGCGGTCCTTGCGGCGCTCGACGCCGCTGATGCCGCAGTAACTCAGGCGTTGCGCAACCTCGAGGCGGAGATCGGTGTTCCGCTGCTCGCGAACACACCCTAATGGGCATCAGCGTGCCACAGGGGAAGGTCGACGTCCGAACTGCGCGACTCAGGCCGCAGGCGCGCGCGTATCTCTCCTCCTACAACACGATGCGGGCCGCTGAGAAAGCCTGCGAGCAAGCTTTTCGCTCCGCGTACCCACGAGGTGCGAACGTCGAGTGGATGCACGGGGAATACCTGCAGAGCGGCGAGGTGGTCCTGCACGGACATGGCCTTCGGGTGAAGGTATTGAACCGTCGCACGGGCAGGGAAGTCTGGCTGGATGCGGGAAGGATTCACACCTGATGTGCGCCCGTCCCTCCCCTCAACAAGAAGTCTCCGCATGAGCCCGACGCACGAACGTGTGGAGCAACTGCCGCGCTCGCCGCCAGATGGCGTCCCGCGCACCCCGAGCGTTGAGAATGTCGCTGCGCAGGTTGCGGGCGCGGCTTTCTGCGTACCTGGCGGCACGGTACCCACGCTCACGGTGACCTCTGAAGCGCTGGAGTCCGCGATTCAGGCTGCCTTCGAACTGCAGCGGATCGTCGATGAGACCTGCCCTCGGCGCGCTCCTGGGTGGGCGATCTCTGATGCGGCGACCGGCGAAGTGTGGATCGGTGGCTACGACGCCCAAGGCAACTGGGTTCCCCCTACACGGGAAGGACAGGCCGAGACTCTGGCAAGGGAATGCTGCCGCGGCCGGGACGATCAGGCGCGTGCAACAGAGGAGCAGCGCAACCCGCGAGGTTTCCCGCCGCGCGAGAAGCGCCGGGACACGGGAGCAGGGCTGTGACGGTCAGCTCGCAGAAGAGCGTCTCGGGCCGGGTGCAGACGATCATGGAAGTGATCGACCGGGAGGGCGAGCCGCCGCTCAGCAAGGAAGAGTGGATCGATCTGCTCGAGCGGGTTTGCTCGGAGTGTGAGTCTCGCGCCGAGGGTGCGCGTGATGAACTTCGCAGTGGCGAGTAAGGGCCCGGCGCAATTCGCGCAGCCCTCCCCGGTCAGTGAAGCCGAGGTCACTGCGGGCGGCCGGCTCGAGGTGCTGTTGCCGGCCTACGAGACCGTGCCCGAGGAGTTTCGCCGCGAGCGTGATCCGTTCACCCCTCTGGTGCACCAGTGGTTCTTCCGAGGCCTCAACCCCGAGGCGCTCCATGCGCGTCACGGTATCAATGCCGATGCGGCTTGGCGCCACCTGCGGGCGATCATGGCGAGCTGGGACCCGGGGATTGCCCGACCCCAGCACGTGCACAAGATCGTGGGCGTGGCGTACCTGATGTCGCTCTGGTTCGACCCTCCGCAGGCAAGACGAGCATGAACCTGAACTCCCTCTCGCACCTGAGCGCCGCGGCGCAGCGGGTGCTCGCTCGAATGCTCGAGGCGGAACAGGCTGAGCAGTTCGATGACGCCGAGCTCGTTTGCGATGGGCGCCAGTGCTGGATAGGGCTCGAGCAGACGGCCCGAGCCGTGGTGAACGAGCTGCTGCGTGAGGTGCTCATCCGCGACACCAGCGACGGTGGCAAGGGTGCCGAGCGATACACATTGAACGAGGACGGGCGACGCGCGGCGGCCGATCCGAGCTACAAGGCCCCAGAACTCTACGGCAGGGAGCGAACGTCAACTACCCCGCCCTGAAGGGCGGAGCTTGGAGGTGAGAGCTGAGAAGCTGGGTTGGCCAGGGTAAGTGAAGGGGAGTGATCCTCTGAACTACGTCACGTACAGGTGGGCAAGACCCACTCCGGGATGCTTCCTCAGTCCCGGACTCTGGAAGGGTCGGATCATGCGGGCGAAAGGTAAAGCGCCGAAGGTCTGGTCCGCTGATCGCAAGGTCAGAAGCCGGTACGGGACATTCCCGAGGGGAGCGGGATCGAGAGATCCCCGTCACAAGGCCCGTAAGGGCTGCGCCCTGCGAGGGCATTTTGAGAGGTAGAGATGGTTTTCGTGTTGGACAAACGCAAGCGGCCACTGATGCCGTGCTCGGAGAAGCAGGCACGGCAGCTGCTTGCGCGCGGTAGGGCACGTGTTGCCCGCAGGGCCCCGTTCACGATCCGCCTGGTGGACAGGACCGTCGAGGAGAGCCGGCTGCAGCCGGCGGGCGTGAAGCTCGATCCGGGGAGCAAGACGACCGGGATTGCACTCGTCAGGGCGGAAGGGAGAATCGATCGGGAGAGCGGGGAGATCCGAAGGGTCGCCCACGTGTTGTGGATGGGTGAGCTCGCGCACCGGGGCCAAGCGATCCGGGACAGACTGACTGCGCGAGGTGCCTTCCGGCGTCGACGCAGGACGGCGAACCTTCGCCACCGTGCGCCGCGGTTCGACAACCGGACGCGGCCTGGGGGCTGGCTCGCGCCGAGCCTGCGGCATCGGATCGAGACCACGGCCGCATGGGTGGCGCGACTACAGCGGTGGGCGCCGGTGACTGCAATCTCCATGGAGCTGGTGCGCTTCGACACCCAGTTGATGCAGAACCCAGAGATTTCGGGCATCCAGTACCAGCAGGGGACGCTTGCGGGATACGAAGTGCGCGAATACGTGCTCGAGAAGTGGGGGCGGTGCTGTGCGTACTGTGACGCGCGGGATGTGCCGCTCGAGATCGAGCACATCGTGCCGAAGTCCAAGGGCGGTTCGGACCGGGTCTCGAACCTGACGCTCGCCTGCAGGCCCTGCAATCAGCGCAAGGGCTCCCAATCGATCGAGGACTTCCTGGCGCAGGACCAAGAGCGCCTGAAGCGGATTCTCGCCCAGGATCGAGCGCCGCTCAAAGATGCGGCCGCGGTGAACGCGACGCGCTGGAGTCTTCTCGAGGCGCTCAAGGCGACCGGGCTACCGGTTGAGACCGGCAGCGGCGGGCGCACGAAGTGGAATCGCTCTCGTCTCGGGATCCCCAAGACCCATGCGCTCGATGCCGTCTGCGTCGGGGATGTCGATCGGATCGAAGGCTGGCAGATGCCTGCGCTCACTATCAAGGCGACCGGTCGCGGCAGGTACAGCCGCACGAGATTGACCCGGCACGGATTCCCGCGGGGGTGCCTCATGCGATGCAAGCGCGTGTGGGGCTTCCAAACCGGGGATCTCGTGCGCGCGACTGTACCGGCAGGGAAGAAGGTCGGAGTCTATATCGGACGCGTGGCGGTACGCGCGTCAGGGAGTTTCAACGTCCAGACGCTTCAAGAAGTCGTCCAGGGAATCCACGCCCGACATTGCTCGCTACTGCAGCGCGCGGATGGGTATGGGTATTCGCTGCAGCCCATGGCTGTGTCCACACCAAGAGAGGAGCGGCGCTTCCTCTCCGGCCTGAACGCCGGAGTCTCCGTGCCGGAGATCGGATGAGCGAAGTGCAAGCATCGAAACCGCCGCGTGACGGTCGCGGTGGACGGGGAGAGGATCCTCGATATCGAAACCCATCATCTCGCCGGCGCGGCGATGACCCCCGAGAACGAAGCGCACGTGCGGTGGGCGATCCGGCACCTGTCAGGGTTTATCGGCTTCCCGGCGGTCGAGGAGGGGGCGCGCTCGACGTTTCAGGAGCGCGCGCAGGACTGGTTGATCCGCTGTCTCGGCTCTCATGCTGCGCTCGACCCGAGGCAGCGCAATCAGCGCTTTCTCGAGGAAGCGCTCGAGCTCGTGCAGGCGCGCGGATGTGCCGAATCCGAAGCGTTGCAGCTCGTGCGCTACGTTTATGCTCGGCCCGCCGGCGAGGTCGCCCAGGAGATCGGCGGGGTGATGCTTTCCCTGGCGGGCCTGTGCGCAGCCTCATCGCATAGCATGACCGAAAGCGGCGAGCGAGAGCTCGCGCGGGTGCGCGGCAGGATGGATGAGGTTCGCGCGAAACAAGCGCTCAAGCCGACCCTCGCGTCGGGCGCGGACGCTTGACCTTGAGTGAGAGGATGAACAGCGGGGTGATCGAGGAGGCCCGGGCGGTCGCCACGGCCGCGCAGGAGGAGTTCTTCGCGCTCGCTCGGGAGCAGGCGGTGGTCGTCAGCGCGGTCGCCGGCGCCGGCAAGAGCCGGCTCGTCGTCGATACGGTCGTCGAATGCCGCAAGCACGGGGTCCGGGTGGCCGTGTGCGCACCGACGAACGAACAAGTGTTCGGCCTGGTGCGCTCGATCGCCGAGAGCGACCCGACCCGCAAGGTCGCCTACCTCCCGGCCCGCAGCATCGAGGTGCCCGCCTCCGTGGCACTCGCGAACGTCGAGATCCTCTCCGATCCCGGGGAGGCCGATGCGCCGGATGTCGTGGTCGGAACCGCGCGGAAGCTCGCCGATGCACGCCATCCGCGTGCGAACACGGTGCGCCCGCTTGGCGTACGCGATGCGCTCATCATGGACGAGAGTTTCCAGGTCGACTCCACCCAGTATTTTGCCGTGGCCGACCTCGCGCCGCGACACTTGCTCGTCGGGGACGGCGGGCAGATCCATCCCTTCAGCACCGTGGCCGAGGGCTTGCAGTGGCGCGGGCTCGCCACAGATCCGCTCGAGACGGCCGTCGGGGTGCTGCTTGCGCATCACCCGCGCACTCGGGTGCATCGATTTCCCATCACGCGCCGGTGCGATGCGCGCGCGGTACCGGTCATGCGGCATTTTTATCCTGCCTCGCACCGGTTCGGCGCAGCGGTGCCTGAAGGCGTGCGGCAAATGAAGCTCGGGCGGGCCGCGTCCGTCTGCTCGAGAACCGTGGTGCTCGATGGGGTGCTCGATACCGCGGCGCTGCGCGGTTGGGCGCTCGCCGAACTTCCTGGTGCCCAGACCCGCTCGGCCGACCCCGAGATCGCCCGCACGATCGTCGATCTGCTGGTGCGCGTCGCCGAGCGCGGTTGCACGCTCGAGTGCGAGCGGAGTCCCGGGGGCGTAGCGCTCGAGATGCGGCGGATCGCGATTGCCGTGGCGCACACGGACCAAAAGCTGCTGCTGCGTGCGCTGTGCGATGCAGCCGGTCTCTTCGATGTGATTGTGAACACCACCAATCAGCTCCAGGGCCTCGAATTCGACTTGACGATCGGCTGGCATCCGCTGGCCGGCCTTGCCCGCCCCGATGAGTTTCATCTCGAGGCAGGGCGGCTCTGCGTCATGTGCACGCGGCATCGCCATGCGTGCATCCTGGTCGGCCGGCGCAGCGATCGGGAGCTTCTGGAAGGGGTGGCGCCGACGATACCGGTTTATCCGGGGGTGTATGATAGCGATGCGCCGCAGGGCTGGGACGTCCATCGCGAGGTGGCTGAGGCGCTCAAACCGACCATCGTCGAATTATCTGGAAGCGCCGCGGCGTCATGAGTCGCAGGCGCGCGAATAAAAAGTAGGGGAAGGTCTCATGCTCCAGGCACAGGAACCGAAGTACGACGCCCGAGAAGGACGACTCGTCAATCGCCACACCGGTGAACCGATTCCGGACGAGGAACCCGTGTTCATCCTGCGCGCCAAGGACCGACGGGCAACAGTTGCGCTGACCGCGTACTACGCGGCAATCACAGATCCGGAGCACGCCAGGACGGTAGCCGCGCGCATCGAGTCCTTCAAAGCCTTCGCGCTCGCCAACCCTGACAAGATGAAGGAGCCCGATACGGGGCCGCGCGCGCCGGCGTAGGCGAACGAGCGCCGCTATCCTCAGGCCGCGACGCCGCGCGCCGGTACCGCGGTCTCTATCAGCCTCTGCAGCTGCGCGATCTTGCGTTCCAGGGGTGCCGCGACACTCGAGCGCAGGCATGCCGCCATCTCCGCGTCATGGTCGGCATTTTGCGTTCGGAGCGAGATCTGCACCAGGACGCATGCGGCCCGGATGTCATCGAGCTCACTGACCATCGCGCTCAGCTCGGAGGCGAGCAAGCCCGGCCCCGCCTGGGCGGCGGCCGCGGTTCGCGGGGCGGATCTGGTCCGGCGAGCGGACCGGTGCGTTCGACGGGTAGCCATACGGGGATCTCCTATCACCAGCTTGCGGCCGTTCGACACCCGAGCCTAGACCTTTTTTATCCGCGCCGCCAACGCCCCTTACCCTTGCGATCGCCGCAGCCGCCTCCCGGCGTCGAACGGGATGACGTTGTCCGGCGGTTTGCCTTCCTTCCATATCTGTCTCACGTCGAAATTGCGGCTCCCGCACTTACGGCAGTACTTGTGGCGTGCGCGGTTCCAGCGCTCCGCCGGAACCTGCCCCTGATGGCCGCAGCGGCGGCACTGCACATGAACGTATGGATATCCAATGGCTTCAGACATGGCGCATAGCTTGAGGGGCGGATCTCGATCTGTCCACGGGGGCGGAAGCGGCCCCTCCCAGGGGTTCCCGGCGGTTCCCGCTGGATTCGTTCTTCCATTGGCGTGGTAGCGCACGGGCGCATCGGCCCCTGATGAGGGCGCTATCGAATTACCGCGATAACCTGTGTCGCGTGCCAAGCAGAGAGTGTTTGGGTGTTATTTCCCGATTGCCGTTCGAGTTTGACCCGCCCGCGTCTGATGTTCGGCGGATAAAATAAAACTATGGGATGGATACACGAGCCACAGATAGGCCGGATCGATCCCCTCAGGTCACTAACCGAACGGGTGGAAACATGGGCTTCAAGAGCTTCAAAGGGAATTCACTTTTCAGCACACTCGCGATCGCGGCGCTGCTCAGCGCGAATGCAACGGCGCATGCCGCGCCGAAGACCCCGGCCAAGACCGCCACGCTTCACTGGCACGTGAACGTCGGGGGCAACTTCGCCACCGGTCCGATCACCTCCTACCTGCGCAGCGGCTGGTCCGCCGGCGGCGGGTTCACCTGGCAGCCGCGCAGCGAGCGTTGGTTCGCTGTGCGCACGGACTTCGCCTACGATCACTTCGACATTTCCAACGCTCTCGTCGCGGCAACGAAGGGCGGGAACTTCGGCCCGGATACCGGGTCGGGCGGGCTCACCGAGGCGAACGTCGACGGGGAGTTCAAGGTGCCCTTCGGCAAGAGCGCTACAGGGTACCTGCTCGCGGGGATGGGCGTTGCGCACCTCAGCATCTCGCTCGTGCAGCCCGGCGGCATCCAGACCTACAAGTGCACTCAGAGCCCCTTCGGTGTGTGCAGTAGCACCACCGCCGCATCGCCGCTCTTGATCGGCTCGAGCTCGACGACGGCCTTCTCATGGAATGTCGGCGCCGGTGTCGACTTCCGTATCGATGGCGGACCGGTGATGTTCATCGAGGCGCGCTACGTGCGCTTCAATGCGTTCGTGCCGGTCACGGTGATCCCGGTGCAGATCGGGCTGCGGTTCTAATTGGTCCCGGCTGCGCTGCGGCGCAGCCGGATCGCAACGGCAGGGCGTCGGATCGAGCGCGAATGTGAGATTGCGCAAGGTCTGAGGCCCTCGCCGTTCAATATCGGTTCGCCGCCGCCGATACAGCCAGGGATGCGCTGCCCAAGAGGGTCATTCGGAAGGACAAGTGATGGGTCAGATCGAGAATACCGTCGAGTTCACAAGAAAGATCGAGGCGCTGCTGGTCGAGGAACTTCGCGCGGAAGGCCGGGGATTGCACGAGAAGGTGAGTTCCGTCGAGCGCAAGCTCCCCGGGCCCTTGGTCAAAAGGCTGCGTTACATCGCGTCTGTGCGCAACAAGATGATGCACGATGACTATCAGCTGCAGGAGCCAGAGGACTTCTATGCGGCCTGCGAGCAGGCGCTGCGGGAACTTGGCGAACACATCGAGACGCTGAAATCCGCCGCGGCGGCCGCAGTCGCGGCGGGCCCGGTCGACTCGCCGGCGTCCCGGCTGACGCCGCAAGCTCCGATCACAATGCAGCCCCTGACGGTGGGCGTTCTCATCGTAGTGCTGCTCGGGGTGATTGCGGTCCTGTGGCACAAGGTCGACACTCTTCAGGCTGCGTCCGCCCGCGTTCACGCGCGCCCCCTCGTTGTCGAGACGGAGTCCAGGCCGCGGCATACGGCGGCGGTGGGCCACGTGGTGGCTCAAGCTACTCCAGCTCAACCGGTGCCGATGATCCAGATGAATGTCCCCCCGGAGCGGCCGCAGTCGCACTCGGCGGCTTCATCCCGGCTGCCGGGGAGTGCCGCGATGGACGCGGCCCTACCGGTCACCCTTGAGCCCAATCGGTTGGGTGAGTTCTCGCGGGGGTCCGTACAGCGACATGATGGCTTCATGGGCGCTGCTCTTGTCATTCAGGGAGTCTTTTCAAATACGGGCCGACACGGTCTTACCTACATCAATACGGTTGCCGATGTGTATGTTCCGCGAATGCATCGGTGGATAAGGGGTGTTCACCAGATGATCTTCTTCCCGGGCAACGGTCTTGCCCCTGGGCACAGCGAGGCGATCAGCGTGAGGCTCGGTGGCAGCTTCGGCAGCTACTCGCTTTCCGTGCCTGACGTGGTGAATGCACCAGATCTGAAGGTCCTTCTGTGGGTGACGAGTGGTACTGATCGGATGGGGGATACGCTCTCACCGAGCGGGGCCGTGACCGCACGTAACGGCGAGTGACGGGCATCGGCGGGCGCGCACTGCGGCCCGTCGTGCTCCTTTGCCGGGTCTGACCATCGGCGGTGGTACGGGCCAGTGGCGCCGGCACCCTCTGAGAATCTCTGAGCCCGGCGCGGGAGTGCTGCCTCGCGGCGGCAGTTTTTTTATACGGCGATCGGCGACGTCCTGCGTTTTCTCCCCCTGGTTCCTATAGACCCATAGGCCACTAATGCGCCGGTATGGCGCGGGGGTTTCGATGGGATTGAATGCACCGGCGCGTATAGGAGCCATTCCGCACGCCACCGGCGTGCTGGATGCGGGCCTGAGCGCCTCGCAAGTGATGGAGCTTCGACGTGAGCTCGCGGGTCGCAAGATCGTTCTGTGCTTCGGCGGCGGGGTCGACTCCACAGCGCTCATCGTGGTGCTGCGTGCGGCTGGGATCCGTCCGGATGCGATCACGTTTGCAGATACCGGAGGGGAGAAGCCCGAGACGATCGGGCACGTCGAGCGGATGAGCCAGCTGCTCGTGAGCTGGGGCTGGTCACCGGTGAGTGTCTGCCGCAAGCGGACCAAGCCGGAGACAGGCTACAGCGATCTCGAGGGCAACTGTCTCTCGAACGAGACGCTGCCGTCGCTCGCCTTCGGGATGAAGAGCTGCAGCCTGAAGTGGAAGCAGGGCCCGCAGGACCAGTTCCTCATGGGCGCCAAGAGCGGCCCGAACGCCTGCGACCCACACCCGGTGTGGGAGGCAACGCAGGCCACGGGCGAGAGGATCCTGAAGCTGATCGGGTATGACTCAGGAAAGGCCGATGTGCGCCGTTCGAAGAACCTCTCTCGGGCGGATGAGCACTTCGACTACGCCTATCCTCTGCAGACCATCGGATTCGAGCGGCCGGATTGCGTGACGGCGATCACCACGGCGCTCGGGCCGTCGTTCGTACCGATCAAGTCCGCGTGCTTCTTCTGCCCGGCGAGCAAGCACTGGGAGCTGTACTGGCTCGCGGCGCACCACCCGGAGCTGTTCGAGCGTGCGCTCGTGCTCGAGCGGGTGGCGCTCACCGGCCGGCACAGCCGCTTCGATGCGGTGGAGTTCGGTGCCAACTGGGAGGGTCTGGTGCGCAACGCCGAGCGCTTCCCGAGCTCGAACACGACCGTCGGCCTCGGCCGATCGTTTGCGTGGAATCACTGGGCACGGGTGAACGGTGTCGTCGATCAGGACTTCAAGGTGCGCCGGGAACTCTCGGCTGTGTTCGCTCAGCGGGCCGCGGCGCTGCTTGGGGAGGACAACGCGCTCGATTCGCGCAGCTGCGGAGCGGGCGACACCGGCCCACGGCAGCTCGCGCTGATCGCCTGAGATATTCATTCCGCCGAGGGCCTTCCCTCGGCGTTATTTTTTTGGCCGTGCAGCGGGTTTGCCGTCAGGTGCTTCAGTGACGACCAGAGGTGCGGTAGATGCGGGCAATTTCGGCGGCAACCGCTGTCAGGCGGCTGTCCGTGGTCTCGGCGGTTTGCGCGTCATTGCGCACGGCTGCGCTCACCTGGGGAAGAAGCGCGTGGAACGCCGCGAGTTGCGCCGGAGCGACCGGTGCAGCTTCTTTGGTGCGCCAGTACCGCCAAGCCTTTTGACAGACGTTGGGATCGGGGGTGATCGGGCATACCGCATGGGTGGCTGTAGCGGCCGTCCGAGCTGTGATCACCGCTTCCTTGAGCATCCTCTCAATCGCAGCGCGTTTCGCCCGGGCCGTGCTCTGCAGTTCGTGGATGGCGGCCACAGCCTGCTCCCGGTTGTACGCGTCGTTGCTCGTCGTGATCGCGCATTCTTGCCATCGCCACCGCGCAACACCGGCCTGCGCCAAGGGGCGAATCCTGGCAAGACACCAGTCGTAGAATTTTTCCTTGCGTTGCCAGTAGGCACGCACATCGGCTTGGTGCGCGATGCGCGCACGTCCCCAGGAAAGGTATTGTTCGATGGTGGTATCGAGTCGCTGGAGGTAGTCGCTCGCATGGTTTTCGATGTGGCGAGCGTGGCGGACCGCGTTGATGTTCGCCTGAGCGTGATCGAGCGTCGCGAGTTGCGCTTTGTATCCCGAGACGGACGATCGATATAGCGTAAACGGCGAGTGCCCCTCAAGACTCAGAGTCAGGCGCTCCCCGGCCAGCGTGCCGATGTACAACGTGCGGAAATGTCCGAAGAGCCCCGGGGTATGCAGAGCAACGTTGCCGTGAGTGATGCTGCCCCGGACAGTAATCCGGTCGGTGTCCAGGGCGGACCCGCTCCGATTGACGCCGATCACGACCAGAGCTCCGCTGAGGCGCCCCCGCGGGGCCTCGACAAGATGGATCATGACCACTTTGCCCCCAACCTCGTGGGACAGGTAATAGCCATTGACGAGTGAGCGGCCAAACGGGGAACCGCACCCGCTGAGCGCGATGAAGCATGTGAGCGCTGCTGCGGTCCGGGTGAGCATTGTGCGCGGCGGCCTTGTTTCGGTGGCCATGCGGCGATCCCCTGGACTTCGGTGTTCCGGGCCGGGATCGTGGCACGACGATCCTGTCCAATACGTGGATCAGTTCGCAGAATCCTGCAGCCCAACGCCCTGAGCGGCAAACTACCGGGGGTTCGCCGCGCTTTTTGCCCGTTTCCGGGTCCGCGGCGCAGCGGGCGTGGCGGGCTGCCCGCGGCGCTTCGTCTGCGCTTTGACGAGTTCGCGCTGGAGCCGGTCACGTTGCTGTGTGGCGGCGCGCATCGCTGCAGAGGCGCGCTTGGCCTCCTGGGCGCGCTCGAGCGCGAGATGTCGAGCCTGCTCCAGATCACGGAGCAGTCGGGCCTCGGTGGCGTCGAATCGCCGGAGAAGCTCGGCGCGTTCGGCTTCTGAGTGACGCGCGAGCTCAGTTCGCTCGGCCTCGAATTTCCTCTGCAACTCGCGGATCTCGGCGTCGCTCGAGCGGCAGTGTTCCTGCAGAGCCTTGATTTCTTGGGTACGACGCGCTTCGGTGGCTTCGAGCGTCTCGGCTCGCTGGTTTGCCGCGGCGAGCTGTTCACGGGCAAGCGCCAGGGCCTCCTCGAGGGAGCTGGCTCGGCCGGCGAGATTCTGCTCGCGAGCGGTGAGTTTCAGGGTCTGCTCCTCGAGCGCCCGGGCACGTTCGACGAGGGTCTGCTCCCGGTCGGCGAGCTCTTCACGCCATTTCTCCCGGGCGGCCCCGAGCGCCTGGTGCCAGAGCGTTTCAAGGGTGCCCGAGACACTCGGCGGCAGCCCATGGATCGCTTCCACGGGTTCTCCGGCGACGCGCACAGCGAGCTCTTCCCACCATTGGGTCAAGAACCCGTTCACTGTGTTGGGTGATCCACGCGGCGTGCCGTTACCGAGGTACAACCGAATGCGCTCGATCGTGGGTCGGCTGCCGGCCTTGGTGAGCGCCCAGGCGGCCTCGAAGACGGCTTCGCGAGTGATCGGCGCGGAGCGGCGGGCGGCGGGCGATTCGGTGGTTGGCTGGCCGACGGAGGTTGTGTTCATGGCGCACTCGCTCCCTGTGCGCCGCCCGGGCTGGCTGGCGCCGTGCTGTGCCTGCCGAGGGCCTCCCAGATGACGCCGGCAGCTGCGCTCAGGACGAACAAGGCATCCTGACGGCTGTAGATCTCCCTGGACTTGCCGGGTTCTTCGTGGTGCGCGGGGTGCGTGAAATGCTGAACCGCCAGGCGTACGAGCTCGGCTCGTTGCCCCAGGGACATCTTCTTACGGATGTCTATTGGACCTGCGAAGGTGTCCTTGATGACCTTCGCGGTCGCGTCGTCGAGGGGGTGGAGGCTGTCCATTGCCAAGCGGCAGTCGCGCACGGCGTCGGTATAGCGCCCGGCAATGAGATGCTCGTGCGCCGCGCGCAGGTTCTCGACGGCCGCGCTGATCGGTTCAGGGGCCGCAAGGGGGAGATCGACGGCGACGATGAGCCGATCGAGGTATCCGACCTGCCTCAAGAGCTCCGCCCAATCACTTTCGTTCACCTGGAATCGCACGTCATCTCGGACCCAGTGTATGGCGCCGGCGTAGTGGATCTGCACGCTCAGATTGACGTGGAAATCGAGCCGCTTGCCCGCGCGCCGGCGCTCGAGGGACTCAATCTGCTCACCGGAGAGGTGTAGCCACATCTCGAAGGTCTGTTTCAGGGACTGTTCAATGGTTCGTAGGGCCAGACTCACATGCGGCTGGGCACGCCCGAGCGACACGGGGGCTGTCCCGGAACGGTAGCGGTGATGTCGGCGAGGAACTGAGTGAGATAGGCCGGAGGGCCATCGAGCGCCGCGAGCTGCAGGGCAACCGGGAACTTCAGCCACGTAAACCCGAGCCCGGGTGCCGCGAATGGTCGGTCGGCCGCCTGGATGTCACCGATGGCGACGGTGCCCCGGGAAGGGACATTGATTGCGATGCTCATCTGCGAACCCTCGGAGACGGTGCGCCTTTATGCCCTAATCGGCCGCGCTCGCAGTCGCCGTGGCCCGCCCTACTCCACGTATGATAAGTGAACATTATCGACTTCCTCCCAAAAGAGTTTCTACACCGGGCACGGTCTGTGGACCGAGATTTGTGAGGGCTGTTGAATCGTGTCACCCGCCAATTCATAGGTGTCACCGAGAACATGCGGCTATTCAATGAGTTGGCGCTCCGGTGACACTGGTCCCGGCGCGGGTCGCGGTCAGCCTGGCGCCAGACTACTCATTGATGTC
>DAIDHH010000069.1 GCA_027452045.1 Gammaproteobacteria bacterium | reverse complement strand
GTGCATCTTCAACTTTTCCATATGCTTCCTCTTACTCACTCGCCTTCGCGCTGATGGGTTCGCCCGTGGCCAGGCGCTCGAGCTCCTGTCTGGCGACACGCAGCTCGGCATTGATCGCCACGCGCTTGTTGAATTGCTTCTCTCGGCCCAGCCGTGCCTTGATCCGGTCCACCTCTCGCGTCTTGGCCCGGACCGCCTCCACGCGCGCCACACGCGTCTGAATATCTTCGCTCATCGTCGTCGACACCGGCATCATGGCCGTGAGAATGGCGTCGTAGAGTCCACCAAGATTGAGTGCGACCGGTAGGTGAGCATCATCACGCTCTTTGATGGCGCGCCGAGCACGCTATTTGAGGGCGTTCCCAGTTCCCGTTCCCACACGCTGTAGAGAGAGGGGGAACGGGAACGGTGTGCGCGGGGCGGATGGGACCGCGACTGTCCGATGGAGGCTGTAACGCCGACGCGGTGCGGATCTGGCGAGCGCCAGCGATCGCTGAAGGAGCGACGCCGGCTCCCGGCCGGCTCGCTGGCGCCCGTAGCGATCGAGGTTGATAACCAGGGCGAGCGTGTGGCCCCGATGCCCCGATAGGGCCCGCTACGAGCGTTGCATCTTTGTTGCGGTGATGCGCACGAGACGGTAGCCGTCGGTGTCGCGCACGAGGTGCCCGGCGCGGGTGAGCTCGGTGAGCCGCTCGTGCAGGGTGGCGTTGCGTACATGACACAGCGAGCGCAACTCGGCGAGCGGCAGCGGCCGTTCGGCGCTCTCGAGCGCGCTGGTGATGCGCTCGTCGAGGGAACTGGGTGGCGGAACGTCGGTTGCAGCGGGCGCGACGACGGCGAGCGCGAGTGCCTGGCCGCGTTGCTGCAGCTCGAGCGGCAGGCTCGGCGGGGATGGGGCGGCACGGTGCTCGACGGTGAGGATGAGTTGCCCGGAGGGCTCTCGGCGCAGATACAGGTTCGAGTCCCCCCAGGCGTGGAACTCGGAGGAGCCGCGCAGCGCCTGGCCGGCGCGTATGTGGCCGGAGGTTTTCTTGGCGTGATGAACGAGGAGCACGGCGAGGGCATGCCGGCGCTGCAGCTCGCGCAGGTACGCCAGGAGAGGGGCGACCTCGCCGCTTGAGTTCTCATCGATCCGGTGCAGCCGCACGAAGGGATCGAGGATGAGGAGTTTCGGCTTAAGGTCCGCGACGGTGCGCTCGAGAGCGTCGCGGTCGGCAGGCAGGTCGAGCCGCACGGACGGGGCGGTGATCACCTGGATGTTGAGGTCCTGCAGACGGCAGTCCGCCGCGGCGCAGATCCCCTCGAGCCGGGCGCGCACGATGTGCAGGGCGTCCTCGGCGGCATGGAGCAACACGCGCCCCGGGGAGGCGACCGGGAAGCGCCGCAAGGCCGGCGTCCCGGAGGCGACCGCGACGGCCAGATCGAGGGCGAGGAAGCTCTTGCAGCATTTGGGTTCGCCGCCGACGATGCCGACGGCCTCGCAGCTCCACAGCCCGGTGACGAGCCAGCGGCTCTCAGGCGCGCGGCCCGAGAGCTTCCAGGCGGGTTCGACGGGCAGCGTGCTCACCGCTTTCGGCCGACGACTTTCAGTTGAGCCGGCGTCGAGGCGGCCACAGTCTCGAAGAACAGCTGCTCGTCGATCTGGCGCGCCTCGCGCTGCGCGGCAAGCGCCAGGAGCTCCCCGGCCAGATTCATCAGGGCACGTAGGTTTCCTTGCGCATGATCACAGAGCGTCGCGATGAGCTCCGCGGTCATCAGCTTCGGCGCCCCGGCCTTGGTGAGGGCGTGCTGCAGGCACTCGCGCAGCTCCTCGGGCGTGGCCCGATCGAGCGCCAAGCGAACGCGCATGCGCGAGTTCAGCGGCAGCAGCTCATCGCTCTTGAAGCGCTCGAGAAGCCGCTGGTCGCCGGCGAGCACCACGGTCAAGAGCAGATGCGAGTCCAGCCGCGCCGAGGACAAGAGGCGCAGCTCCGCGAGCACCGGAGCCAGGACCTCCTGCGCCTCGTCCACGATCAACACCGGACGCGAGAGTGAGGTATCGATGTGCGCCTGCCAACGGCTGCGCAGCACCTTGGCGCCGGCATGGCGATTGTGCGGATGGAGCTCGACGCCGAACAGCTCGCCCATCTCGCGGTAGAAGTCGGCCAGGCCCGCTTGCGGCCGAGCCAGGATGCCGACCTGCACGTCGCGCAGGTTCGAGAGCCGCTCGGCGAGCACGCGCAAGGTGGCGGATTTTCCAACACCCGGCATGCCGGTGATCAGCGTAAAGCCACCCTCGTCGATCAGTTGCTCGACGCGCCAGCAGAAGGAGTCCACGCGGGGACTGACGTAGAGGGCTTCGGTGGGGACCTCTGCGGCGAAGGGGTTCCATTTGAGGCCGTACAGCGACAAGAGTTTCTTGTTCATGGATCGTCTTTCTCCTCGGGAGGTTGTTCGTCTTTGGGCAGGTACGCCGGCGGTAGCCCCGTGGCCGCCTGTTGGGCCAGGAGTTTCTCAAGCAGCGGGGCGGCGCCGGTGGCGGCGGTCGCGGTGGCGGCCGGGGTCTCGTTCACCGCGGCGCCTCCGTGGGAGAGCGGCTCGAGCGGGGCGCGCAGGCCCGAGGCGTTGCGCTGCTTGTCCTGCGGGTAGAACCGGCAGAGGATCCGTCCGGAGCGTTCATCGACGAGGTGCACCTGGGACAGATCCCAGCTGGCATAGCGCACGTTGAGATCGCGCAGATGGCGGTAGCGGCTCGGGACCTCCAAGCGCCGGGCGTCGATGACGATCGTGCCATCGCTCAGGCGCTGGGTACGCTGCTCGGTGCGGGTGAAGGCGAGACGCAGAGCCGCAGTGTCGGGGCTGCGACGCAGGACATCGGGGCCGGCGAGGAAGCGCTCGAGCGGGGTCTCGCCGATCTCGGAGTGATTGGCGCGGTTGTACTCGTACTCGGCCCACGCCTGGGTGGCCTCGTTCAAGGCATCGAGCCTCAGGTCGGCGACACCCTCGAGCATCGCCATGAGGCGACCTTCCACCTGGCCCCATATCACCTCGCATTTGCCGTTCTGATACGGGCTGTACGCGAGAGTGGTTTCGTGCAGAACGCCGAGCCGCGCGAGCCCCTCGGTCACCTCGGCGGCGAGATTGGCCGCGCCATTGTCGCTGAGCGCCGATCTCGGCATTCCGCGCTTCAAGAACGCCTGCATCAGGCCGTGCGCGACATTCTGCGCGTTCTCAACGAGATACCACTGCAGATGACAGGCCAGGCGCGAGCGGTCATCGATCACGCCAAAGAGCGCTGGCCTCACCCACTGCCCGCGTGCGGTCAGCACCGGGCGGGACGCGACATGACAGTCCCAGTGCCAGAGGGTGCCCACGTACTCGGCCTCGTAGCTGCGCACCTCGCAGCTCATCAGGCGCGCCTCGGCGCGCCGCGCACCGGCCGTGTCGCGCGTGGTCAGTCGCCGGCGCTTGCGCCAGCCCTGGGCTTCAAAGAAGCGGCGGATGCTCGAGTACGACGGTATGGGTGCGAGGGCCGCGTTTCGCTCGCACTGGGCGCGCAAGTTATCGTAATGAAGTTGAGTCGACCAACTCGGGTGGGCAGCGTACTGGGCGCGCAGCGCCTCGCGCACCGCGAGGCTCACCGAGTCCTGCCGGCCTGCGTCCGAGCGCACCTTGCGGCGCAGAACGCCGACCGGGTCGCGCGCCTCACGCCGCGCTCGTGCATACCAGCGCTCGATGCTCGAGAGTCCGAAGCGCACCGGCTTGCCGCTCACCGGATGGCGCCAGGTGCGCGCGGCGAGCGCCTTGAGCTCGCGCTGCAAATCGCCACGCTTGGGCGGCGCGGCGAGCAGTTGTCCGACCACGGAGAACCGCAACCGCGCCCACCGCTCGTGGACGGAAGGATCTTTCGGCTTGCCCACCTCTGTCTCCCATCTGTATCAGGCGGGCACACCGTAATCGGCGCCGCTGCCCGCCCGCGACGGGCATCCTCTGCGGGCGAGGGCCGCGCCCTTATGCAGCGTGCACTGCGGGACTCCCGGTACTGATCGGGGAGAGCCAGCGCAGGAGCGACAACAGCCGCTCGGCGCCAGTGCCGGCGAAGCGCTCCAGGAGCGAGGCGGGCAACTCCTGCACGCCCACCGGCGGGATGAGTGTCCCGGCAGCGCCCCGCCAGAAGCGGCTCTCGGGCAGCAGCTCGCACCACCAGTGCCGCCAGCGCATCACGGTATGCCGGCTCACCCCGATGAGTTCCTGCAGCTCACGCATCCGCCGCGGACTCGGCCCGCAGCGCATCGCCGAGATCAGCGCCACGACCGCGAAGGGGTATACCTTCGGGCCCAGAAAGCGCACCGAGGGTGGCATGCGCCGCTTACGACACTCCCGGTTCGCGCAGCAGAAGCTGAAGCGCTTGCGATAGTCCTCCGCGACTCCCGCCGGCACAGCGCGAGGCTTGCGGGCAAAGTGCCCGACGTGCAGCGCCGCACCGCACACCCGGCAGCGCTGGCTCTGCTCGGCGGTGGCCATATCCTGATCCACACGCAGCAATAGCCGGTAAAATGCCGCATCATTCAATACCCTCTGACACATCGCCGCCCTCTCCCCGAGTCATGACCAAGATCGGACGTAATGATCCCTGCCCGTGCGGCAGTGGGCAAAAATACAAGCGCTGCTGCCTGCCGAAGGATGAAGAAGCCGCGAGCGCCGCGCTCAAAGCGGCGGCCGAGGCCCGCGCCGCAGAGGCGGCACGGCACGCCCACGATCATGATCACGGCCACCACCACTGCGAGCACTGCGGCGATCTCATGGACGATGTCACAGACGAGCTGACCCGCGACTCCAACGCCGTGATCGATCTCGTCCACGAAGGCAAACTCGATGAAGCCGAGCAGGCGGCTCGAGCGCTTCTTGAGCACTACCCCGAGGTCCATGACGGATACGATCGCCTCGGGATGGTCTACGAGGCGCGCGGCGACAAGAAGACCGCCGCAGACTGCTACCGCAAGGTCATCGAGTTCGTCCGCGCCCATCCCGACCAGTACGAACCCACCTTCACGGTCACCTTCGAGCAGATGGTCGACGAACTCGACCCGCCGGCGGTAACCAGCTCTGACTGACCCCCGCAGACTATGGAACGTGTGCTGCGAATCGATTTTGCCGTCCACGTAGCCGAGGACAGCATCGGATCGATGGTTACTGGTCTTGGCACCTATGGCCTCGTTCACCAAGATCACGCCGATTATCGATGCTACGTCGTCGAGCTTTTTCGTGAAGGTAAGTGGGCCAAACTGAAGAAACAGCTGACTCAATGGGAATCCTACGGATTCCTGCGGTGGTGCGAGATCTCTACCACAGGTTGATCATTGGCGCCCCGCCGACGGCTCGGTCCCGCGATCGCGCTACGCGAGGGCTCCGTCCAGTATTCCCTCACCGATCGCGATCAGAAATGACCGCAATCTCACTCAAGTAGCGAGCGTCCTCTCAAAAGCCCGGCCGCGGTGGCCGCCGTAAGCTCCCGTCCGCCCTTCAGCGCCTCAGGGCGCTCGCCGTCGCGCCAGGCAGGGCGTGGTGGCAAATGCATTGATGCATTGCGGGGGATTTGCGGGAATCGGTCGTGCTCGGTTGTGCTCAGTCGTGCCAATCGCAACGGGCGCCCTTTGGCTACGTTGTTGAATGTAAAGTCTATCTCGAGCGGAGCACCAAGCTCATAATGCCGGGGTCGAGGGTTCGAGTCCCTCCCTTTCCACCAGCTTGCCAGGGTTCGCACCGGATGAGGCAGAGTGCGTTTCGCCGAAAAATCGGGCGAAACTGCCTTTCGGTAATGGGCAGCTGAGCTTTTATGGCCAGTTACGTCGGTCCGGGACAATCCATCCTCTATCGCGTCAGTGCTTCCAACATATCGATCACGAGAGGTACGCGGGACTGACTCGCGGAGTCGCCTGGAAGATGGCCCGGAAGGGCATCGAGAAATTGGGGCGTGCTAAGGAGCGAAGAAATCTCCGTGGCTATGTAGGTACGGAGCTCTTCGGGCGCACCGCGCAGCTCATCTATCAGTGCCGGCCTACCGTCGACGACGGTGACGACGTCCTCGAGGTCATGGCTCACAAGAAAATCACCGTTTCCGCGGCCTTTGAACGCTTCGAGCTTCGTGGCGACAAAAACTGGGGCCGTGATGAGCTTTATCGAGTGGCCGCTCGGAAGCGTCATTGGGCTGGCGGTAGTGACGGCGAGAGGATACCAGCGATTGTGAAAGCTCAGGACACCGGGTTGTGACGGCAGGAGGTCGAGCGTTATTCCTCCGCTCAGCCATCGGCAGATCGGCGCATCCGGCGAGGTATCATGCTTGAAGCCGCGTGAGGCCAGCACGGATTCGACGCCGTGATATTCAGCAATGGTTGTGACCTGGGCGACGACGTCCACGTCCTCGGTGGCGCGAATCTGGTTGGCGCGTGTTCTCGTTACGAGCAATCCGGTCGCGCAGCCGCCGACAAACACGAGCGAATCAGTCAGCTCGCCGAGCGCCTGGACCGCCATTTCCAGAATCGCAAGATTCGGATTGTCGGCAATAGCTATCATTGCAGCCTCTGCTCCAGGAGCTTTTTGGCCAGCTCTCGTTCCCGGGCCTGGCCGATTCGCAATGCGTCAAAGAGAGCGAGGAGCTCGTATAGCTTTGGGTCGTCCACGGCTGCGAGGGGGAGGTTTTCATATAGGGGAAGCACCGCTTGACCACGTAAGGTGCCTTCCGGGTGGGGCCAGACTGGCGGCAGGTCCGTGGACGGTTGTATCTGTTCGCTAAGTGGCGGAACTGCGTGGCTTGTTGGAAAGCCGATGGTGGCCTCGCCACGGACCGGAGGGTAGGCGTACGGAGCGCCGCTGATCACGAATGCGCGCAGCGCCGCCATGATCGGCCGGATGGGACCGGTGTGTTTGGTGACCAGGCGGGCCGCGATCAAGCGCTGAACCGCCGCATGGACCTCGAATGGGGAGAGCCGCATTTGCTTGGCGAGAGCGGCATAGGGCATTTGCTCGCCGTGCAGCGAGACGAGCTTCAGAGCAACAGCTAAGTCCTGCGGCTTGAGGACCCACTGGCGGGCGTTCGCGCGACGGATCGCAGCTGTTATTCCGGAAGCCTGGCGCATATGCAGTATGCATATAGCATATGTCGCCCTTCTCGGGAAGCGCGGCCCGCATGGCGTAGCGGCGTAACCTTCAAAATCAAGCCACGAGAATGCGGGAGATCTGCGGGCGTCGGTTGTGCCCGGTCGTGCTTCGTCGTGCCTATCGCAACGGGGCATCCCTTGGCAAGCTATTGAATATAAAGCCTATCTTGAGCG
>DAIDHH010000068.1 GCA_027452045.1 Gammaproteobacteria bacterium | reverse complement strand
CGTCGATGACGTTCGACTTGCCGCAGCCGTTCGGGCCGACGACACCGGTGAGATTGCTGGGGAAGCTGACTTGGGTGGGATCGACGAAGGATTTGAAGCCGGCGAGCTTGATCTTGGTCAGCCGCATCTACACTGTTCTCTGCTGTCTGGATAGCCGCCCGGTGCCTTTTCGCAGGCATGGCGGAGGTGTGATCGCCGTAGCGAGCGCGGCTAGTGTAGAGTAAATGCCCATGCCCTCACAGCCTTGCACCTCGATCGAGACCTTCCCCAATCCCCGCCCCGGCCTCGACTACACGATCCGCATGCGGATGCCGGAGTTCACCTGCCTGTGCCCGAAAACCGGCCAGCCGGATTTCGCGACACTGGATCTGGCCTATGTGCCGGACGGCAAATGCGTGGAGCTGAAGTCGCTGAAGCTCTATATCTGGTCCTTTCGCGACCGGGGGGTGTTCCACGAGGCGGTCACGAACGAGATCGCCGATCAGCTCGCCGGGGAGCTCTCGCCCAGGTTCCTGCGCCTCGTGGCGCGATTCAAGGTGCGCGGGGGCATCTACACCAGCGTCATCGCCGAGCGGCGCCAGCCGGGCTGGCAACCGGCCCCCAAGGTGGAGCTGCCCTGAGCGCGCGCCGCGCGAGGCGACGCGCGCTCAGGGCGATTCCGCTGTACAGGGCGAAAGGCGCCGGTATAATCGCGCGTTCTGCACGAGGCTTATGCTTTCAGGAGCAATAGATGCCGGCCAAGAAACCCGCACCCAGAGCTGCGAAGGTTAAGAAGGCCGCACCCGGCAAACCCACAGCCAGATCCGCCGCCAAGAAGTCCGCGGCCCACAAACGCCCTGCCGAACGCAAGGCGGCCCCACAGGCTCACCACAAGGCGGCAGCTGCGACCCGGGAAACCCGTCGCGCTGCGCCGCATTCCGCATCTCACCTCATGACGGACGTACTCGAAGATATCCGCAAAGCCGGCGCCGCAACGCCGACTCCGACGAAAGCCGCGGCTGCGGCGCCCGTGCCGCGCACCGCCGCCGCAGCCGGCTCCAGCCCGGCGATCGACAGCGACGATAGCGAGGGGGTAGAGCCGGGAAGTCTGCTGGCGGGCCCACGCAACGTTCAGCCGTATATCCCGAAACGCGGCGAACAGTACATGAGCAAGGAACAGCTCGACCACTTCCGCAACATCCTCAATAGCTGGAAGCGTGACCTCATGGTCGAGGTCGACCGTACCGTCTCGCACATGAAGGACGAGGCGGCGAATTTCCCCGACCCGTCCGACCGGGCGACGCAGGAAGAGGAATTCAGCCTCGAGCTGCGCACCCGCGACCGGGAACGCAAGCTCATCCGCAAGATCGACGAAGCGCTGAAGCGCATCGAGGACGGCAGCTACGGCTACTGCCTCGAGACCGGCGAGGAAATCGGCATCAAGCGCCTGGAAGCGCGTCCCGTCGCAACCCTCAGCATCGAAGCCCAGGAGCGCCGGGAACGGCGCGAGAAGCAGTACGGGGACCGCGACGACCGATATCGGTAACCGCATCGCGGCTCCGGCCTGTGTCGGCCGATTTGCTCCCTCCCCGTCGGGCTCGCTGCACCTCGGCTCGCTGCTGGCCGCCACGGGCAGTTATCTCGACGCCCGCAACCGCGGCGGCCTGTGGCGCGTACGCATGGAGGATCTCGACCGGGATCGGGTGCTTCCAGGCAGCGCCGATGAGATCCTGAGAACGCTCGAGGCGTTCGGGTTTCGCTGGGACGGGCCGGTCGAGTACCAGAGCCGAAGGACGGAACATTACGCCGCGGCGCTTGGCGCCCTGAGGTCAGCGGGCACCACGTTCGAATGCAGCTGCTCGCGCCGCGAACTGGCGAGCGAAGAGCGCTCTCCCGGACGCTATCCTGGCACCTGCCGCCGGGGCCCGAGCCGTCCGGGGCCCACCTCGACCCGCTTCAGGATCGAGCGCCACACGCCCATATCGCTCGAGGATCGCTTCCAGGGCCACATCGACTTCCCGCCGCACTCGGTCGGCGATGTCATCGTGCGGCGCCGGGACGGGGTATTCGCCTACCAGCTCGCAGTGGTGGTGGATGATGCGCTGCAAGGCATCAGCGACGTGGTGCGGGGCGCGGATCTGCTCGAGAGCACGGCCTGGCAGCTTGCGCTGCAGGAGGCCCTGGCGCTGCCCACGCCGCGCTATGGACATCTGCCGCTGCTCACCGAGCCCGGCGGCACCAAGCTCGCCAAGTCCCGCCGCTCGCTCGCGCTCGATCCGGCGCGGGCCGGCGAGCAACTGCTCACGGTCCTCGCCCTCTTGAAGCAGTCTCCGCCGGCGGCCCTGCGCGGCGCCCCGGCCTGCGAAGTGCTCGGCTGGGCCATCGACCATTGGAACCCGCGGGCCTTCCACGGCATGAGGACCCTGTCCCTCCCCGAGGGGTAGTGCACACCAAAGAAACGGGGCCCGATCTGCTCGCAGATCGGGCCCCGTGGTTGCTGTGCCGGATCGGCGCCTGGCTTACGCCGCGTCGACGTCGCGCATCGACAGGCGGATGCGGCCCTGGCGGTCGACCTCGAGCACTTTCACGCGGATGACGTCGCCTTCCTTGAGCTTGTCGCTCACGCGCTCGACCCGCTCGTTGGAGATCTGCGAGATGTGCACCAGACCGTCGCGGCCCGGCAGGATGGTGACGAACGCCCCGAAATCCATCAGGCGCGCCACCTTGCCCTCGTAGATACGGCCGACTTCCACATCGGCGGTGATGAGCTCGATGCGGCGCTGGGCCTCGCGCCCGGCGGTACCGTTGACCGAGGCGATCTTCACCGTGCCATCGCTTTCGATGTCGATGGTGGTGCCGGTCTCCTCGGTGATCTGGCGGATCACCGCGCCGCCCTTGCCGATCACGTCGCGGATCTTCTCCGGATCGATCTTCAGGGTGATGATGGAGGGCGCCCACTCGGACATGTTGGCCCGGGGAGCGCTGATCACCTTGTTCATTTCGCCGAGAATGTGCAGGCGGCCCTCGTGCGCCTGATCGAGCGCAACCTTCATGATCTCCGGCGTGACGCTGTCGATCTTGATGTCCATCTGCAGCGCCGTGACGCCGTCCTTCGTGCCCGCCACCTTGAAGTCCATGTCGCCCAGGTGATCCTCGTCGCCGAGAATGTCCGTGAGCACTTTGAAACGTCCGCCCTCGAGCACCAGGCCCATGGCGACGCCCGCCACCGGCGCCTTGATGGGCACGCCGGCATCCATCAGCGAAAGCGAGGTGCCGCACACACTCGCCATGGAGCTCGAACCGTTGGACTCCAGGATCTCCGAGACCACTCGGATTACATAGGGGAACTTCACCATGTCGGGCATCATGGCATTGACGCCGCGGCGCGCGAGATTGCCGTGGCCGATCTCGCGGCGCTTCGGTGAGCCCATCATGCCGGTCTCGCCGACGGAGAACGGCGGGAAGTTGTAATGCAGCATGAAGGGCTCGCGGCGCTCGCCCTCGAGCGCATCGATGATCTGCGCATCGCGCGTGGTGCCAAGCGTGGTGACCACCAACGCCTGGGTCTCTCCACGGGTGAACAGCGCCGAACCATGCGTGCGCGGCAGCACACCGACTTTCACCGTGATCGGACGTACCGTCTTGCAATCGCGGCCATCGATGCGCGGCTCGCCATCGAGGATGCGCTGGCGGACGATGTCGCTTTCGAGCTTGAACAGCGCCCCATCGACCTGGTCCTCATGCCACTTCGCGCCCTCTCCGCCGGAGAGCGCGGCGATCGTCTCGGCCTTGATCTCCCCGACGCGCGCATAGCGCTGCTGCTTCTCGGTGATGGTGTAGGCCTGCGCGAGGCTCGCGCGCGCCCTCTGCGCCACCGCCGCGGTGAGCTCGGCATTATCGGCGGGGGGCTGCCAGTTCCAACGCGGCTTGCCCGCCTCGCGGGCGAGCTCGCGGATGGCCTGGATGGCGGTCTGCATCTGCTGGTGGCCGAACACCACGGCGCCGAGCATCACGTCCTCGGGCAGGCCCTTGGCTTCCGACTCCACCATCATCACGCCCTGCTCGGTGCCGGCGACCACCAGGTGCAGCTCCGACTCGGCGAGCTGCGCGGCGGTGGGATTGAGCAGGTACTGGCCGTCCTTCCAGCCGACGCGCGCAGCTCCGATCGGGCCGTTGAAAGGCACGCCCGAAACGGCGAGCGCCGCGGACGCGCCGAGCAGCGCCGCGATGTCAGGATCGTTCTGCGGATCCAACGAGACCACGGTGGCGACCACCTGCACCTCGTTGAGGAAGCCGTCCGGAAAGAGGGGCCGGATCGGACGATCGATCAGACGCGAAGTCAGAGTCTCCTTCTCGGTCGGGCGCCCTTCCCGCTTGAAGAAGCCGCCCGGAATGCGCCCGGCAGCGTAGGTCTTCTCGACGTAGTTGACGGTCAGGGGGAAGAAATCGCGGCCCGGGGTGGCGGCCTTCTGCGCACACGCGGTGACCAGCACCACGGTGTCGCCCATGGAAACACGCACGGCGCCATCTGCCTGGCGGGCGAGTTCGCCGGTCTCCAGGGTGACGGTGCAGGGGCCGTATGGAAATGACTTGCTGACAACGCTCAAGCTTCAGTCCTCGTATTCAGAATCGGGCGGAATTGACGCCCGAAGAAAAATGAAGGGCCGCTCGATCGGGCGGCCCTTGTGGTGTTAGCGACGAAGCCCCAGGCGCTCGATGAGCTCCTGAAAGGTCTGTGGCTTCGTGGCCTTGAGATAATCGAGAAGCTTGCGGCGCTGGTTCACGAGCTTGACGAGCCCACGCCGCGAGGAGTGATCGCCCTGATGTGCCGTGAAATGCTTACCCAGGTCGTTGATGCGCTCGGAGAGCAGTGCGACCTGAATCTCGGGAGAACCGGTGTCCGCGGGCGCGCGCCGGTATTGCGCCAGAATCCCGCTCTTTTGCTCGGTGGTTAAAGCCATTGCAGAATGGTCCTAAGTGACTGTATCGAGTACCCTTTGAGGAAGCCCGCAATTCTACCCGCTGCGGTGCCTCCGCCACAAGTTCACGCGATCGGTTCAGGCTCGGCGCCCCCGACATTGAACAGCCTCTTCGGCCGCACGTTCCCGCGGCCGTCGGCTTCCCCGATGCCAAAGAACCCGCCCTCGGGCCCGTACAGCCTCACCTTGCCGGTCGCGCCGGTCCCGGCGGCGAGCGCCACCGGCTGGCCATGGCGGATGCGCTCGGCCTGCTCGGCCTCGAGGCGCACTGCGGGCAGATGCTCGAGAGGCCAATCGGCCGGCAGAATCCTCGGCGTCTCGCCCCGCTTGCAGGCGAGGGTGAGCGACTCGAGGGTCTGCATGGGCTCCTCGTCGAAGGGCTCGACGCACAGGCGCCGCAGCATGGTGAGGTACCCGCATGTGCCGAGCTCGCGGGCAATGTCCTCGGCGAGCGTGCGGACATAAGTCCCCTTGGAGCAATGGGTCTCGAGGTCGAGGCTCTCGCCCCGGCAGCCGAGGAGGCGTAATTCGAAGATCTCGATGGGGCGCGCCTGCCGCTCGACGACCACGCCCGAACGGGCGAGCTCGTAGAGGGGCCGCCCGTCGCGTTTCAGGGCCGAGTACATCGGCGGAATCTGGCGCCCGGGCCCTCGGAATCTCCCGAGAGCCGCCTCGATCCGGGCCGGCGGCAGCTCGGGCACGGCCGAGCGCTCGATGACCTCCCCCTCCCGGTCGCCGGTCGCCGTGCGCACGCCGAGTCCAATGGTGAAGCGGTAGCGCTTGCGGCTCGAGAGGATCTCACCGGCGATCTTCGTCGCCTCATCGAGGCAGATCGGCAGCATGCCGGTCGCCAGAGGATCGAGGCTTCCGGCATGGCCGGCCTTGCTCGCCTTGAGGAGCCGGCGCACGCGCTGCAGCGCACCGTTCGAGGAGAGCCCCTCGGGCTTGTCGAGCAACACGATGCCGCTCGGCATATCAGCTGTCTTTATGCTTGGCCTGATCCTGCTCGACCGCCTGGTCGATGAGGCCGGTGAGCTGCGCCGCCTTGTCGGCCGTGTCGTCGAAGATGAACTCGAGCCGCGGCGCGTGGCGCAGCCCGAGGGCGCGGCCGACCTCACCGCGCAGGAACCCCCCTGCACGGGTGAGACCCCGGCGAACCTCCTCGGGCGGATGCCTCGAGGCGAAGGGCACGAAGTACACCCGCGCGAGCGCCATGTCGGCCGAAAGGCCGACCGCCGTGATGGTCACGTTGCCGACGCGCGGATCCTTCACCTCACGGGTGATCAGGCTCGCGAGCACGCGCTGCAACTGCGCCTCGATCTTGCGCCCCCTCGGGCTGGCGGAGCTCATGTTCCACTCGCTATTGCAGGGTCCGGGCCACCTCGACGCGCGCGAAGCACTCGATCTGGTCGCCCACCCGCACGTCCTGGTAGTTCTTCACGCCGATGCCGCACTCGGTGCCGGCGCGCACTTCGCCCACGTCGTCCTTGAAGCGACGCAGGGACTCGAGAGCGCCCTCGAAGATGACCACGTTGTCGCGCAACACGCGGATCGGGTTGTTGCGGCGCACGTAGCCCTCGCTCACGAGGCAGCCGGCGACCACGCCGAACTTGCTCGAGCGGAACACGTCGCGCACCTGCGCCACGCCCACGATCTGCTCCTTGATTTCCGGGCGCAGCAGCCCGGTCATCATCTGCCTCACATCATCGATGGCCTCGTAGATGATGCTGTAGTAGCGCACCTCGACACCCGTCTCCTTCATGGCATCGCGCGCTCCGGAATCGGCGCGGACGTTGAAGCCGATGATGAGCGCGTTGGAGGCCGCCGCGAGCTGCACGTCCGAGACGGTGATGCCGCCGAGACCGCTCGCAATCAGCTTCACCTGGACTTCCTCGGTCGAGAGCTTGGTGAGCGCCTCGCGCAGCGCCTCGACGCTGCCCTGGACGTCTCCCTTGATCAGGACCGCGACGACCCCGGCTTTGTCCTCGCCCAGCTGCGAGAACACATCCTCCGCTCGCGTCGTCTGACGCGCGAGTTTCACGTCGCGCGACTTGCCCTGGCGATAGAGCGCCACTTCACGCGCCTTGCGCTCGCTCTCGACCACAAGGATCTCATCGCCGGCGTTCGGCGCGCCCGCAAGACCAAGCACCACGACCGGCATCGACGGTGGCGCCTCCTCGATGGAGCGGCCGTTCTCATCGAACATGGCGCGCACCCGCCCGAACTCGGGCCCGGCAATAATGGGATCCCCGAGACGCAGCGTGCCCTTCTTCACGAGCACGGTGGCCACCGCGCCCCGCCCTTTCTCGATGCTCGACTCGATCACGACGCCGGAGGCGAGCCCGTTGCGCGGTGCGCGCAGCTCGAGCACTTCCGCCTGCAGCAGCACCGCCTCGAGCAGCGCATCGATCCCCTCGCCGGTGTGCGCCGAGACGTTGACGAACATGTTCTGTCCGCCCCACTCCTCGGGAATCACCTCCTGCTTGGCAAGCTCGCTGCGCACGCGGTCCGGGTCCGCTCCGCTCTTGTCGATCTTATTGACCGCCACGACGATCGGCACCCCCGCGGCGCGGGCGTGCTGGATCGCCTCGATGGTCTGCGGCATGACCCCGTCGTCGGCCGCCACCACCAGGATGACCACATCGGTGGCCCTGGCGCCCCGGGCGCGCATGGCGGTAAAGGCCGCATGGCCGGGGGTATCGATGAAGGTCACGACACCCTTGGGCGTCTCGACATGATACGCGCCGACGTGTTGCGTGATGCCTCCGGCCTCGCCCGCCGCCACCTTGGCGCGACGGATGTAATCGAGGAGTGAGGTCTTGCCATGATCGACGTGCCCCATGACGGTCACGACCGGCGGGCGGGTCTCGAGCTCGGTTTCGGCCTCCGGCGCCTGCGCGCCCTGCAGATCCGCCTCGATCTGATTCTCCTGCACGAGCTTCGGCGTGTGGCCGAGTTCCTCCACCACGAGCACCGCCGTGTCCCGATCGAGCGCCTGATTGATGGTGGCCATGACGCCGAGGTTCATCAGCGCCTTGATGACCGCGGGGGCCTTGACCGCCATCTTCTGGGCAAGCTCGGCGACGGTGACCGTTTCGCCGATACTCACCTCGCGCACCACGGGCGCGGTCGGCTTCTCGAAAGCATGGCGGCCCTCCCCTGAGCTCGGCAGGGGGCGTGACTTGATGTGGCGCTTCTTCTTGAAGCGTGAGCTCACGTCGGTGGCGACATGCAGCTCTTCCCGGCCGTAACGCGTATGCCGATCGTCGACGGCGGGCTTTTCGCGGGCCGGCGCCACCGGGGCTTTCGCCACCGGAGCCTTCGCCGCGGGAGCCCTCGCCACGGGCGCTCTCGCCTCGGGAGCCCTCGTCTCGGGTTCTTTGACCTTCGCGGGCTGTTCGGTCTCGGCGACCTTCGCATGCTCGAGCGCGCGGCGCTCCTGCTCCTCGCGATCGTGACGCTCCTGCTCCTCCTGTTCGCGCTGCTCGGCGGCCCGCCGGGCCTCCTCCTGAGCACGCTTGCGGGCAGTTTCCTCTTCCTCGATGCGGCGGCGGTTCTCCGCTTCCAACCGCTCGTTCTCACGGCGCTCGGCCTCGAGGCGCTCGCGCTCGAGGCGCTCGGCTTCCTCGCTATCGCGCCGCTTCTGCTCGATCTCATCGTGTTGCTTGCGCGCCTGCTCCTCGAGCACGTCACGCTTGATGTAGGTGCGCTTTGTGCGCACCTCCACGTTCACCGTCCGCGCACGGCCCTGGGTACTCGCCAGTCGCAGCTCGCTCTGGGTCTTGCGCTTGAGGGTGATCCTGCGCGGCGCGGCGTCACCTTCTGCCGCCTCTGCCGCGCCATGGCTGCGCCGCAGGTGAGTCAGAAGCTCGAGCTTGGCGTCATCGCTGATGCGATCCTCGGGCCCGCTGACCTGGATCCCGGCCTGATCGAGCTGCACGAGCAGCCGATCAACGGGCACCTTCAGGACCTCGGCAAACTGGGCTACCGTCACTTCCGCCATATGTCATGCACCCCCGGTCAGTGACTCGCCGCGAACCAAGGCGCGCGCGCAGTCATGATGAGTTTGCCCGCCTCTTCCGGGGCCAGGCCTTCGATATCCGACAGATCGTCCACCGACTGCTCGGCGAGATCCTCACGCGTTCGCACGCCGCGCCGCGCCAGCGCCAGCGCGAGGTCCGGGCTCATGCCCTCGAGCAGCAGCAGATCCTCCGCGGGCATCGCCTGATCGAGCGATTCCTCGCTCGCGATGGCCTGAGTGAGCAGGACGTCGCGTGCGCGGTTGCGCAGTTCCTTCACGATCTCCTGGTCGAACTCCGCGATGGAGGCAAGCTCGCCCTGCGGCACGTAAGCGATCTCCTCGATGGTCGAGAAGCCTTCCTGCGCCAGGATGGTGGCGACATCCTCATCGACGTCGAGCTGCTTCATGAACAGCTGCACGAGCGTCTTGGCCTCCGACTCGCTCTTGGCCTCGGCGTCGGACTCGGTCATGACGTTGAGCTCCCAGCCGGTGAGCTGGCTCGCCAGACGGATGTTTTGTCCGCCGCGGCCGATCGCCTGGGAGAGCTTGTCCTCGGCGACCGCGATGTCCATGCTGTGGGAGTCCTCGTCGACCACGATGGACATGACCTCCGCGGGCGACATGGCGTTGATGACGAACTGTGCCGGGTTCTCATCATGGGGAATGATGTCCACGCGCTCGCCGGCGATCTCGTTCGACACCGCCTGTACGCGCGACCCGCGCATGCCCACGCAGGCGCCCACCGGATCGATACGCGGATCGGTGCTGCGCACGGCGATCTTGGCGCGCACACCCGGGTCGCGGGCCGCCCCGAGGATGTGGATCAGGCCCTGGCCGACCTCGGGCACTTCGAGCTTGAACAGCTCGATGAGGAACTCCGGGGCGGTGCGGGTGAGGAACAGCTGCGGGCCGCGCAGCTCCGCGCGCACTTCGCGCAGGTACGCCTTGATGCGGTCCTGGGCCTTGACCTGCTCGCGCGGAATCATGTCGCTGCGCGGTACGAAGCCTTCGGCGTTCGAGCCGAGATCGATGTACAAGCCGTTGCGATCGACTCGCTTTACGACGCCGCTCACCAGCGTGCCGACGCGATCCTGGTAGGCGTCGACGACCTGCTGGCGCTCGGCTTCGCGCACCTTCTGGACGATGACCTGCTTGGCCTGCTGGGCGGCGATGCGGCCAAAGGAGACCGATTCCACCGGCTGCTCGACGAAACCGCCGACCTCGGCCGCGGGATTCACGTCGCGCGCATCCTCCAGGCGCAACTCCCGATCCGGCGCCTGCAGCTCGGTGGAATCATCCGCGAACACGGTCCAACGGCGGAAGGTCTCGTAATCGCCGCTCTTGCGGTCGATGGCAACGCGCACGTCCCACTCCTCGCCGTGCTTGCGCCGCGTGGCGGAGGCGAGAGCCGCCTCGAGCGCCTCGAAAATCACTTCTTTGTCGACGCCCTTCTCGTTGGAGACGGCATCGACAACCATCAGGATTTCCTTGTTCACTTCTTTCACCTCTGCAATCGGCAGCCCAACCCGCCAGCCTAACCTGCCAACCTGGCCTTACCCAGATCCGCGAAACTCACTTCGACCTTTTGCCCGTCGACCTCGAGCGAAAAACCTCCGGTGTCCACCCCGAGCAGCGTCCCGGTGTAGCGGCGACGCCCGGCTCGCGGCGCGGACAGCTCCACGAACACGCGCGAGCCCACGAAGCGCTCGAAGTGCTCTCGGGTACGCAACGTTCGCTCAAATCCCGGCGAGGAGACCTCGAGGGTGTAGGCCGTCGGGATCGGATCCTCCACATCGAGGAGCGCGGACACCTCGCGGCTCACGCGCTCGCAATCCTCGATGCCCACGCCGGCCGGGCGATCGATATAGAGTCGCACCACGGCGCTGCCGCGGCCGGCGCTGTGCTCGAGGTCCACGAGCTCGTAGCCAAGCCGCCCGATCAGGGGCTCAATGAGGGCGATCAGCCGCTCGCGCAATGTCGCCGACATCGATACTCCCAAGCCCAGGGCCCCAAAAAACGAATGGGCCCCGCGGCCCACCAAGAAAAGCAAAAAGCCCCTCGGAGGGGCTTTCTTGAAGTCACTCAGTCGAGGCGCTCGCCCCGAAGGCGCAGCCGCTCCGACCTCCACGGCCGAGGCCCGCAGAGGCGCGGATTGTACGCCGACGTAAAACGATCGTATAGGCTTTTTGTCTACAATCGCGTGCATGAGCACAGATGAAGCGGCCGGGGAAGGCGGAGGAGGAGCGGCGCGGGTTGACCGCTGGCTCTTCGGGGTGCGCCTGTTCAAATCACGCTCCCTGGCCACCCAGGCGGTCAGCGGTGGTAAGGTTCACGTGAACGGCCAACGAGTCAAGCCCTCGCATACGCTGCGTCCAGGGGACCAGGTGAGCTTCGTGCGCGGGGCGATCGAGTTCGAGTGCTCGGTGGTGGGAATACCGGCAAGGCGGGGACCGGCTCCCGAGGCGCTCAGGCATTACCTCGAGTCCGAGGCGAGCCAGGCACGCCGTGCAGAGTTCGCGGCGCGCATGCGCCTCGCCGCGGCGCTCACGCCCCGGCCCGAGGACCGTCCCGACAAGCACCAGCGGCGAGAGCTGCGCCGGCTGCGCGGTCGCGGTTGAGCCGGGGCGCTGTCGCGGCAAGACAATTCCCCCACCCCGCCGCCGACGGATAATGGGGCCCTGCGTCCATCAGGGACGAGCGAGTCACACCCAAGTCGCAGCGCGCCCCGCGGTTGCCCTCCTCACTTGAGGGTGGCGCGCTCGTAAAGGCCCCGAGGGCTAGAGGTTTCTGGAATGTCTCTGAGCGTCTTCGACATCTTCAAGATCGGCATCGGGCCCTCGAGCTCGCACACCATGGGGCCGATGCGGGCCGCGCACGAGTTCCTGCTGAGCCTCGAGGCCGACGGGCTTCTCGGCTCGGTCGAGGCGCTCACGGTCCGTCTGTACGGCTCGCTCGCCCTCACCGGGCTCGGCCACGGGACCGATCGCGCCATTCTGATGGGGCTGACGGGCGCCGATCCGGAGACGGTCGATCCGGACAGCATCGAACCGACCCTGCAGCGCATCCGCGCGAGCGGGCGTATCCGCCTCCTCGAGCGGCACGAAATCCCCTTCCGGGAGAAGGAACACCTGTTGCTGTTGCGCGCCGAGCGGCTGCCGCACCATTCCAACGGCATGCGCTTCACGGCAAGCGGCGCTGGCGGCGCAGCGCTTCGCGAGGAGGATATCTACTCGATCGGCGGCGGCTTCATCGTTCGAGGTGGCGAGGAGCAGGCGCGCGAAGCCACCGCCCGGGCGAAGCCGCCTTACCCCTTCTCGAGCGGCCGCGAGCTCCTTGCGCTGTGCCGCGAGCATGGACTCGAGATCTTCGAGCTGATGATGGCGAACGAGCGCACCTGGGCCCCCGAGGAGCAGGTGATCGCCGGGGTACTGCACATCTGGCAGGTGATGCAGGCCTGCATCGAGCGGGGATTTCGCCAGAACGGGGTGCTCCCCGGACCGCTCAAGGTGCGCCGTCGCGCCCCGAAGCTCCATCGCCAGCTCACCGAGAGCGCAACCGCCCGGCCGCTCGAGACGATGGACTGGGTGGACGCATTTGCGCTGGCCGTCAACGAGGAGAACGCCGCCGGCGGGCGGGTGGTCACCGCTCCGACCAACGGCGCGGCGGGCATCGTGCCCGCGGTGCTGCATTACTACCGGCGCTTCGAGCCCGGCGCGTGCGAGGATGGCGTGGTGCGCTTTCTGCTCACCGCGGCGGCCATCGGCATGCTCTACAAGCAGAACGCCTCGATCTCGGGCGCCGAGATGGGCTGCCAGGGCGAGGTGGGCGTCGCCTGTTCCATGGCGGCCGCTGGGCTGGTGGCGGCCCTCCAGGGCAGCAACGAGCAGGTCGAGAACGCCGCCGAGATCGGCATGGAGCACAACCTCGGACTCACCTGCGATCCGGTAGGGGGACTGGTGCAGATTCCCTGCATCGAGCGCAACGCCATGGGTGCGATCAAGGCAATCAATGCCGCGCGCCTGGCGATGCGCGGCGACGGCACGCACAAGGTGTCCCTCGATCACGTGATCGTCACCATGCGCCAGACCGGCGAGGACATGTCGACGATCTACAAGGAAACCTCGCAGGGCGGGCTCGCGGTGAACGTGCCCGAATGCTAGGGCCGGGTCTTGCCTAGGACGGCGCCCGATCGTGGGCCAGCACCACCCGGTTGCGTCCGGCAGCCTTGGCGCCATACAAGGCGACGTCGGCGTTGTGGCGCAGCGATTCGATCGTATCGCCCGGCCGCCCCGTTGCCGCGCCGATCGACAGCGTCACCTCTCCCGCGAACTGCGTACCGTCTGCCCGCACGATGAGGGTGCGCTGTGCGCAGCCGCGGATCTTCTCGGCGATCGCGGCGGCGGCGGCCAGGGTGCCGCCGGGCATGAAGACCACGAACTCATCGCCCCCCACCCGCGCGGCCACATCCTCGCTCGAGAGGTGCTCGCTCAGGATCTCGGCGACTCTCTTGAGCACCTTGTCGCCGATCACGTGCCCGTGGGTGTCATTGATGCGCTTGAAGTAATCGACATCCACGGCGAGGAAGGCGACTTCGGTGAGGTCCTCCGGATCCTTCCTCGCCTCCACCGCGCGCTTGAATCCGTAGAGATTGTTCAGCCCGGTGAGCGGGTCGCGAAGCGGCTCGACCTGCGCACGCTCCAGTCGCTCCATCACGGTGGCGACCTCGTCGCGCTGACGCGCGAGCTGCTCCTGAAGGCTGCGCAGGGTCGATTGGACCAGGGCGGTCCGCTCGAGCACCTCGGCGATCACCCGGGCCGCTGATTCGCCACCCTCCGGGCCGCGCAACCGTTCCTTGGCCTCTTCCAGGCAATCGCTGAAGCGCTGCACCGTTGCGCCGGCATCGAGGGTGTCCTGTTCGGTTTGGCCGATGAGCTCGCGCAGCTCCCGCTGAGCCAGCTCGAAGGTCTGTACGTCACGGGCGGCGATGTGCAGCGCGTGCAGGCGGCAGATCTCCGGATCGGAGAGCGGGTTCGCGGCGGACAGCAGCCTCTCGAGCTCCTGGGTCAGCGTCGGATTGAGGTCGGCGACATGCTCGTACCAGACCGCATAGCTCAGCGGGTGATACCCGGCCTGGTGAGGCGACATCAACTGCAAGGCTCGACGCAGGATTGCGGCGCTTTCTTCCCTCGATTGCTGGTAGCGCATGCGTTGGGTGGCGACTCGCTCTTTTACTTATTGTTTTGCAATATAGCATCCTCGGGGGAACGCTGCACCCCCGGAACGCCCTCGAACGCGTACCCACCACCGGCGTTGCCGTGGTCTTCATTCCGATCGCAGCCCGGTGCAAGCGCTCGCGGACGCCCCGCGTCCGCGAGCCTCAGGCATGCGCGATTGCGGCCGCTTGCGGCCGGATCATCTTCCGCTCAGACCCCGGGCGGGGCGAAGCTCGGGACGGGCTTCGGCGGCTCGCCGTTCGTCGAGGCGGCGCGCTGCTCTCTCTTGATACGTTCGTAGATTTCCTCACGATGCACCGCCACATTCTTCGGTGCATTGATTCCGATGCGCACCTGATTACCCTTGACGCCGAGCACCGTAATGGTCACTTCGTCCCCGATCATCACGGTTTCGCCGACTCGCCTTGTAAGAATGAGCATCTGCTGGTCCTCTGTATGTGTTGATTCCGACGAATGGTCCGATCGTTCCCAAGACCCGGTCCGATCTTTCCACAGACTCTAAGGATTGGTCCCCGCGCTTCCCCGAGGGGACCGATATCCCAGAATGAATTCCCCGTCTTGATGAGTGACGGTTATGGGCTCTATACGGGCAATGCGCTCGAGCGTCGCATTGACGTCACGGACGCCAAACGCTCCGCCTATCTTCATCTGCGCGGCGCGCGGGTCGACGATCACGATGCGCTCAGGCGTATAGCGGCTCAGATCGCCGATGAACCTCGACAGGCGC
>DAIDHH010000067.1 GCA_027452045.1 Gammaproteobacteria bacterium | reverse complement strand
GCAAGGAAACCAAGGGCAAGCGGCGTCTCATCATCACCGCCGATGAAGGCGACAAGTACGAGGAGCTGATCCCGAAGTGGCGCCAGCTCAACGTCTTCGAGGGCGAGACGGTGGAGCGGGGCGAGGTGATCGCCGACGGTGAGCCCAACCCGCACGACATTCTGCGTCTGCAGGGTGTCGAGGCGCTGGCCAACTACCTGGTGCGCGAGATCCAGGACGTCTACCGTCTGCAGGGCGTGAAGATCAACGACAAGCACATCGAGGTGATCATCCGCCAGATGCTGCGCAAGACCGAGGTGCAGTCCTCGGGCGAGACCTCGCTCCTGCGCGGTGAGCAGCTCGATCGCGCCCGCGCGCTCGAAATCAACGATCGTGCGAGCCAGGATGGCAAGCAGTCGGCGGCGCTGCAGCCGGTGCTGCTCGGCATCACCAAGGCCTCGCTCGCGACGGAGTCCTTCATCTCCGCGGCCTCGTTCCAGGAGACCACCCGCGTGCTCACCGAGGCGGCGGTCCGTGGGCTTCAGGACGATCTGCGCGGTCTGAAGGAGAACGTCATCGTCGGGCGGCTCATCCCGGCGGGCACGGGCTTCGCGACGCATGCCTCGCGCCGGCGTAAGACCGAGGGTGTCGAGCGCCGCAGCTTCATGGAAGTGGGCGGCGGCATGCCCGAAGTCGACGACACCAGCGTCGGCGAGGAGTCCGAGAGCACGGCGGGGTAATCCCGCCTCCGAGGCGATCTGAGGGAAATGGGCCGACGGGAGCGTAAGCTTCCGCCGGCCCTTTGCTTCTGCGCCGCTGGATCACTCCCCGGCGCGAGCTGATCCGCGCCGGTCAGGGATGGGATTTACAGGTCCGCCAGCAGATCGCGGATGCGGCGGGGCGCCCGAGGCCTCGCGTACATCCGCTGCAGATAGGCTTGCAGACGCGGAAAGCCTCCGAGAAGCTGGGCTGTGTCACCCCAGTCGAGCGTGTAGGCCACGATGAAGTCCGCGGCGCTGACCCGGTCACCGGCCACGAAGGTGCGGCCCGCCATGTGCTGCTCGAGTACGGCGGCCATGTCGTTGAACTCGCGCTGCGCAATCGGCACGTCGCCGGGTTGGCGTTCGCATTGCGGGTTCAGCGTCGTATGCCGCGCGATGCGCCACAGAGGCTGCTCCAGCTCGGTGACGGCGAACAGCATCCATCGATACGCCTCGGCGCGCTGGCGAGGATCTTCGGGTAGGAACCCCTGCTGGGGATGCTTCTCGGCGAGATAAAGCACAATCGCGACGGATTCGGTGAGGACGACATCCCCGTCGCGCAGCGCCGGGACCTTTCCTGGCCATGGCAGCCTCCGCCGGCGGTGAGCGCGATGCGACTCACCATAGACGCATTGCGGCCCTCCACATCGACACGCCCGATCGTGTGGGCACGGAAAGGGTGACGCGTCGGCGGCAGGCTTACCTTGCTCTTGCCCGACCGCGCCGTGGGCTGGGACGCCTCAGCGGTCTTCGGAATCTGCCGCGGTGTCGTCCGAATCCGGCGCGGCGCCGTCCGGAGTCAGATGGTCGATGGCTTTCGGCAGATGGGCCGCCAGCTGCTGGCACAGGCTCTCGACCGAGAGGCCGTGTTGTGAGGCCAGTCTGGCCAGGGTGTCCGGGTCGAGAGCCTGCTTGATCTGCTCGGCGGACACCGGGAGATTGCCCCCTTGACCGATCCAGCTCTGGACCTCTTCGCCGAGGCCCCCTGCTGCAGCTGCTGCACCAGTCCTGCTACGCCGCCGTGCTCGGAGAGGACGCTCTCCACCACGTTGCCGGCCTGGCCACCGATCACATCACTCAGCAGTCCGTCGAAAAGCCCCATGGTCATCCCCTGGATATGCTCGATTGCGGATGGCCGGGCCGGGCGCGAAATCGCGCCGGCCCGGACCGCCGGGTCATCGTTACTTCTTCAGGCACTTGCTCATGAACGAGCGGTGCGCCGCGCCCTTCATGCCCTTCGACTGGTGCGAGCACTGGGCCATCTTGCGCTGCTGCGCGGTCATCTTGTGGCTCTTGGTCATCATCTTTTTGTGCATCGGCATCTTGTGATGCATGGCCATCTTGTGATGCATGGCCATCTTGTGGGACATCGCCATCTTGTGGTGCACCACATGATGCGTCTTGGCGTGATGATGGTGGTGGGTCTTGGCCATCGCGGCCGGAGCCAGGAACAGGGCGCCGGTAGCGGCGAATGCGGTCATGAGGCGGATGAGCTTGTTCATCGTAAACTCCAGTGGTGTTGAGTGCGCCACGAAACGGTCGGGAAATCACTGTAGCATCCGCGATGCCTTGCCGCTACTGCTGTTGTTGCGGCGTTGTCGCCGCATCGACATACGACTGCGGGAAGCGGGGTTTGATGAATCGCCGTTCATGTTTCGCCGTGACATGACACGTTTGTAATGTCCCGCGCGCTCTCATGGGCCGCCCGTTCACGCGGGGTTCATGGCGTGCGGCGTCGAGGCGGGATGGCGCGAGCCTCTCAGGCCGTTGGCTCGATCCAGGTGACCTTCCATTCCCGAACGGACACCCGTGAGGAGCCGCAAGTGTGCACCGGGTCGGTCGAGGCGACGGCCTGGGCCTGTGCGAGGGACTCGGCCTTCAGAAGGTAGGCGCCGCCCGACTCGTCGGTGAACGGCCCGAATCCCGCCAGTGCTCCTTTCGCCCTGAGATCCTCGAGAAAGGCGTAGTGCGCCGGGATCACGGCCGGGTCGAAGCGCGGCGTGCGCAAAGTGAGGACCAGGTAGAGTTGCATGGCCGTATGATACGGCCTCATCTCACGATCGCACGCTGGAGTTGCCACGCATGAGCACGAACGACCGGCCCGTTGCCATCGTGGCTGCCGAGGCCGAGCCGAAACTCACCACCTCCGGATACCCGGCGGCGTATCTGCCTCGTGTGAGTGGACGGATCAGGCAACGGCTGGGCGCGCTCTTCGGCTTGACGCACTTCGGTGTCAACCTGACCCGGTTGCTTCCCGGAGCGCAGTCGGCCTTGCGCCACAGCCACGCGCTGCAGGACGAGTTCGTGTACGTCCTCGAGGGCACCGTGATCCTGCGTACCAATACCGGAGAGATCGTGCTGTCGCCGGGGATGTGTGCGGGCTTTGCGGCCGGCAGCGGCGACGCCCATCACCTGGTGAATCGCTCGGACGCCGACGTGGTGTATCTGGAGGTCGGTGACCGCAGCGCCGGGGACGCGATCGATTACCCCGATGAGGATCTGCGCGCGCAGTTCACGGCCGAGGGGGCCTGGAGGTTCCTGCACAAGGACGGCACGCCCTACTAAGCAGCGCTGGATCGGGGCTTCTGCCCCACCCAGCGCGGTTTTGGGCAAGAAGCGTGACTTTTCCCCAAAGCCCGGCCACCTGCGGCGGCCGGGTACAGCCCTGTACCGGCTACCGCCTCAGCCCGCTTCATGAGTCGGGGTCGACCGTTGGTCCATGGAAAACCATTGAATGCGCTGGCGAGGGGCCGTCAGGACGGTCTCGGGGAATGACCGGCTGACCTTCCATTCGGCTCGCGAGTGCCGCGAATCCCGGGTCCTTCGCTGCCCACCCCCTTCCAGGCTGAGCCTTTGGATTTCGGATTCCCGCGATTGTCTTCAGCCGGGCCGGCTGATATTCTTCATGCAAATGCGAATCACTCTTATTTTCTGCCGCGGGTAAGTCTCGAATTCTCCCTTCGCCCTCAGCATGAGGTGTGCCCCTCCATGGATCAGCCTGCCGCTGACATTCTGATGCCCCGCCGTGTCTCCCTCGTCAGCTGGAAGACCTTCCTGGCGGTCATGGGGCCAGGACTGGTCGTGATGCTGGCCGACACGGAGGTCGGCAGCATCATCACCGCGGCGCAAAGTGGCGTGCAGTGGGGCTATCGACTGCTGCTCCTTCAGGTGCTGCTCATTCCCGTCCTCTACGTGGTGCAGGAGCTCACCGTGCGCCTGGGCGTGTTCACCGGGCAGGGCCATGGCGAGCTCATCCGCAAGAGCTTCGGCAGTGGCTGGGCCTGGTTGTCCGTGAGCGGATTGGGCGTGGCCGCCATCGGAGCGCTGGTGACGGAGTTCTCGGGCGTCGCGGGTGTGGGAGAGCTGTTCGGTGTCCCGCGGGTGCTCAGTCTCGGCCTCACCGTGGCGATGCTGCTCACGGTGGTGCTGACGGGCAGCTACCGCCGTGTCGAGCGGGTGGCCATCGCGCTCGGACTGTTCGAGTTCGCCTTCTTCATCGTGGCCTGGCGCGCCCATCCCCACGGGGCCGAGGTCGCGCGCGGCCTGATGCAAGTGCCCATCTCGAACAAGGCGTATCTGTATCTGGTGGCGGCCAACATCGGCGCGGTCATCATGCCGTGGATGATCTTCTACCAGCAGTCCGCCGTGGCTGACAAGAAACTTCAGCCTCACCACTATCGTTACGCCCAGTGGGATACCGCCATCGGCTCGGTGATCACTCAACTCGTCATGGCGGCGATCCTGGTCGCCGCCGCCGCCACGATAGGCGAGAAGAACGCCAACGCCAGCCTGAACACGGTCGGCGACATCACCAAGCTGCTGGTGCCGTTCCTCGGCGTGAATGTCGGGCGCGTGGTCTTCGGCCTCGGCACCATTGGCGCGGCCATGGTCGCGGCCATCGTGGTCTCGCTTGCCTCCGCCTGGGGCTTCGGCGAGGTGACGGGCTACCGGCATTCGCTGGAGCACCATCCGCTCGAAGCTCCTTGGTTCTACAGCATCTACGCCGCTGCGGTCATTGGCGGGGCCGTGCTCGTGGATCTCGTGCCGAACCTGGTGAAGTTGAACATCGGCGTCGAGGTCATGAACGCCCTGATGCTGCCGCTGGTACTGGGCTTTCTCGTGACGCTCGCCTTCAAGGCGCTGCCGCCCGAGCATCGCCCGAGGGGGTTTTACGCCTGGATCGTCATCACCGTGTCGGTGCTGACGGCGGGTCTGGGCGTGTATGGCGGAATCAGCGGGGCGAGTCTCTTCTGACCCGTCCCTCGTTCACCTTGCCACCTCGAGCCGGATGAAGTCGACGAACGCGCGCAGCGCGGCCGGCATGTGATGGCGGCTGGAATAGTAGAGATAGGGTCCCGGAAAGTTCTGCCACCACTCCGGCAGGACGGGCTCCAACTCCCCATTCGCGAGCGCTCCGCGCAGCGTGTCCTCGAACGTGAAGATCACGCCGAGTCCCGCCACGGCTGCGGCAAGCTCCATCTCGAGCGAGTTGGCGATCAGGGGGCCGCCCGGCTTGATGCGCACGATCTCCTTGCCGCGGATGAATTCCCAGTCGACGATCGCACCGCTCGCGAACCGATGACGGATGCAGGCATGGTCGGCGAGCTCGCGCGGATGGGCAGGGGTTCCCCGTGCCGCGAGGTATGCGGGTGATGCCGCGGCCGCGTAGCGTTGCACGCGTGGCCCGATCGGCACGGCGATCATGTCGCGCTCGATTCTCTCCTCGTAACGGATGCCCGCATCGAAGCCGGCAGCCAACACGTCGATGAACGTGTCCTCAGCGTTCACTTCGAGGGTGATGCCGGGGTGAGCCAGGAGGAACCGGTTGGCGATCGGCGGCAGGACGGATCGGGCCACGATGGTTGGAACATTGAGGCGCAGCGTTCCCCGGACGCTGTCACGGAACCCATTGACGACATCGAGCGCGCCCTCGACTTCCCGCAACACCGGCTGCAGGCGCTGCAGGACCTGCTCGCCGGCCTCGGTGGGCGTCACGCTGCGCGTGGTCCGATTGAGGAGGCGCACGCCAAGAGTGCCCTCAAGCCGACGCACCGCCTCGCTCAACGACGAGGCCGATACCCCGCGCAGACGGGCCGCCCCACGGAAGCTGCGAGTTCGCGCGATGGCGACGAAGGCATCCAGGTCCGCAAGGCTGGGGTTTGCCATTGTTCGACAATCCGCACGATTCGTTAAGATTGAATGAGTTTACCGCACAGGGCGGCCGGTCCAAAATGACCCCGTCCATCAATCAATAGAGGAGCATCCCATGGAGTTGCGTCGCCTCGGCAACGGCGGTCCCCGGGTGTCCGCCATCGGGCTCGGGTGCATGGGAATGTCGGGCATGTATGGCCCGGCGGACCGCCACGAATCCATTGCCACCCTCCATGCCGCGCTCGACGCCGGCATCACACTGCTCGATACCGGTGATTTCTACGGCATGGGACACAACGAACTGCTGATCGCCGAGGCGCTTCGGGGTGTGCCGCGTGAGCGCTTCCAGGTCAGCGTGAAGTTCGGCGCGCAGCGCGACCCGGCGGGCAACTGGGCCGGCTACGACGCGCGCCCTGCTGCCGTGAAAACCGCCCTGGCCTATTCGCTCCAGCGCCTGCACCTGGACTGCATCGACATCTACCGGCCGGCGCGCCTCGATCCAGCGGTGCCCATCGAGGACACCGTCGGTGCCCTCGCGGACATGGTGAAGGCGGGCTACGTGCGATACATCGGCCTGTCCGAGGTGGGATCTGACACACTGCGGCGGGCAGCCGCAGTTCACCCGATCTGCGACTTGCAGATCGAATATTCCCTGATATCGCGCGGCATCGAGACCTCCATCTTGCCGGCGGCCCGCGCGTTGGGTGTCGCCATCACGGCCTATGGGGTGCTGTCCCGCGGGCTCATCAGCGGGCACTGGACCAAGGGGGCGGCGGGGACGGGGGATTTCCGCTCCCGCAGCCCCCGGTTCCTGGGCGAGAACGTCGACCGCAATCTCGAGTTGGTCGATGCGCTTCAAGTCGTGGCGCAGGCGCGTGGGGTCAGCGTTGCGCAGCTCGCCATCGCATGGGTGGCCGCCCAGGGAAGCGACATCTTCCCGCTCATCGGAGCAAGGCGGCGCGATCAGCTCGCCGAGGCCCTGGGCGCAGGCGAGGTGCGGCTCACGAGGGAGGATCTTGCCGCCATCGAGCGCGCGGTGCCCAAGGGTGCCGCGGCCGGCGAGCGCTATGCTGCGGCGCAGATGGCGAGCCTCGACAGTGAGCGCGGCTGAGGCCTCGAGGTCCTGGAGCATGTCACGGACCCCGCGCCGAGCGTCCCTGGGGTCCAAACGGTTGGTTCAGCGGTAGCCCGCACGCGCTTTCCATACCTTGTCAGCCGAGGTATAGTGATTCCATGACCGAGCGAGACCCGACCCTGATGTCCGGCATTCCGGAGCTGGTGGTCCTGCGCCTCCTGGCGCAGCAGGAGATGTACGGGTACGAAATCGCCCGCTCGCTCAAGGTGCTGAGTCAGGATGCCTTGACGCTGGGGGAGGGCGTGCTCTACCCAGCGCTGCACACGATGGAAGCGCGCGGTCTGCTGCGCTCGCGGCCGAAGCAGGTCGACGGCCGCACGCGGATCTACTACCAGGTGACGCCGCGCGGCCGCAAACGGCTCGAGCGTCTGACGGCGAGCTGGCAGCGCGTGAGCGAAGGTGTGGACCGGGTACTGGGGGCGCCGAGTCATGAGTGAGCAACGGTTTCGAGACCTCGAGGAGGCGCTGAGGCGCCATGGCGTCTCAGCGCGGCATGCCAGGCGCGCAGCGCTCGAGATGGCAGGCCACCATCGGCAGCTCGTCGAGGACGCCCTCGCCAGGGGCGAGGCGCCACAGGCGGCTGACCGCGAAGCGCATCAGGCTCTGGGCACGGACCGTGAGCTCATCGAGCGCTTCACCTGCCGCAGCGAACTGCTGAGCTGGCCACACCGCTGGCCCGTCGGGTTCGTGCTTGCGCCGCTGTTGAGTTTCGTGGGTCTGGCGGCCGTGGACATCACGGCGCTCGCTTTTCTCGTCAAGGAGACGGCGAGGGTTCTGCACCACGCGCCCATTCCCGCCGCTGTTGCAGCCGACCTCAACACGATGCTGGGCGCATTCTTCGTGTGGGTTCTGCCGATCGCCGTCGCCGCGACATTCGGGCTGCTCGCGTACCGGCAGCGCGTCGCCCTGCGCTGGTCCGTGGCCGGGATCTTCCTGCTCTGCATGTTTTCCGCGCTGCTCAACGTCTCGTGCGTCCTTCTGCCGGACTGGAGAGGGCAGGCCACGGCCGGCGTCGGTATCAGCCTGAGCAGCCTGCCCGCGGATCTGTTCTGGGCCGGGAGTAAGGCGGTGCTCGCGCTGCTCCCGCTCATCTGGCTGCAACTGCGGTCCTTGCGGGATCGCCTGCCCGGCTGAGCCGCTCCGGCCGGCCTAAGCGCCGTTTGGGATGGCAGCCCGGAGGGTCAGGCCGGGACGAATCTGCGCCGCAGCCCTGGTGGCAGCGCTGCACATCGGCCTCGTCCGGATGCTCCTCTCGGGAAGGCCTCCCCCGGCCATTGCTCCGCAAGCGCCACCGCTGTCCGTGATGTTCTTTTCTCCGGCGATGAGTCCGCCGGCCCTGCGACCGCGCGGGCGTCGCCCGCCTCTCGCCCGACGGCCGGGTCGAGGCACCCCGGGCCCGAATCGGACTGCACACGCCGTGATCACACTGCCCGTGACGAAGTCGCGATCTCCCGGGAGTCATCTTCACGCCCGGATCAACTGGCTGCGGGCGATGCATGCGCAGGTCCGGTCCTTCGCATCCCCCGCCGAAAGCCCGCCCAGGGTGCGTATCGGGTTTCCCAGGCCGCCAGCGCACGCGCTCCTTCGACATCGCTTCGGTTGGGACTACGCGGCCACGCACCGCATCCGGGCGCTGCCGACGGGCGGGACCCAGGTCATGATCGACGATCATTGCGCGATCGTCTTCGCGCCGCTTCCCTTCGGCGGCTGCGTGCTCGGCAAGATAGAGGCCAACGGTGATCTCTTCAAACACATGGATGAGGCGCGCAATCAGGGGCCGGGATCGCTGCCGTAGCGGCGGGTGGGCCCATTTCTCCAGTTGGCCCGAGCAGGGCGACAGCCGATCGCCCGATGTCCGCCGGACCGAGGTGAGTCAGTGCGGTCATGCTGGATATTGAATCAGTCTCGTCGGCCGACAGATCGCGGCGGCGGTGCAGCGAACGTCTCCACAGATGCTGTACCGATACGCGACCTGACATGTCGGTGATCAGCTGCACCCATCCGTGGCGAGCGACAGAAGCCTGCAAAAGGCGCACACTAATGAAGTCATCCGCAGCACGGCATCGGAGAGCGTCGATGCGCATCATCAGTGTGGGGCATGCGGTCTTTGCGGCGACCCTGATCGCACTCGGGGTCTCGAGTCTGATCACCGGCCACTTCGCGGCGATCTGGCAGCCGGTGTCGCAGGACATCCACGGCCGCAGGGCGCTCATCTACCTGTGCGCGTTTGTCCCGCTGGCGTGCGGCATGGGCGTGCTCTGGCGGCCCACGGCGGCCACCGCTGCACGGGTGCTGTTCGTCTATCTGCTCTTGTGGATGGTGCTGTTCAAGGTTCCCTACATCCTGCACGCGCCTGCCGTGGAAGTGAACTATCAAAGCTGCGGAGAGACCGCGGTGTTGGTGGCGGGCGCGTGGGTGCTGTATGCCTCGTGCGCCGGCGGTTGGGACAGGCGCTGGCTCAGGTTCGCCGTCGGGGATCGCGGTGTTCACGCCGCGCGGGTGCTCTACGCCCTGGCCCTGATCGCCTTCGGACTCTCGCATTTCGCCTATCTAAATCTGACTGCGCCGCTGGTGCCCCGTTGGCTGCCCGCTCCCGTTGCGTGGGCGTATTTCACCGGTAGCGCCTATCTTGCGGCGGGACTCGCAGTGCTGGTCGGACTCTGGGACCGGCTGGCGGCGGCGCTCTCGGCGCTGCAGATGGGCCTGTTCACGGTGTTGGTTTGGGTGCCCATCATCTCATCGGGCGCGGCCACAGCGGGGCAACGCGTGGAGTTCGTCCTCTCCTGGGCGCTGACTGCCGCAGCCTGGGTCGTGGCGGATTCCTACAGCGGCGCGCCCTGGCTTGCATTCGGCCGGCACTGGCGGCCTGCCATGCGGTCCTGACTCTCGCCGGAGCGGCTGTGCGCGCACAGGGGGGTGCGCGACCGGCGGCGCCGCCCACCGCGGCCGCGAATGGGGCTCAAGCCGCGGGTGCCGGCGCGCGACCTTCCTCGCTACGCAGCGCCGCGCTCAGGCCTTCGGTGCCTCGATGCCAGTGCAGGAGCCACTCCGGCAGCGGGGGTGAGCCCCCGCGGGCGCCCGCGGCCATCAGTTCCTGCGGCCGCAGCGTGCCGTCAGGACCGCGGAACAATCCCCGGGCGATCACGACGCCGAGCACCCGGCCGCCGCGGACGAATCGATGCTCCAGGAATCCCCAGCGATCGTCCCACCCGAGGAGTCGGGTATGGATCTCGAAGCGCTGGAAGACACGCAGGTCGCGGCGGAACTTGGCCATCGCATCGCCCACGATGGGCAGCGCCTTTTCCTGCCGCGCCCGCCGCAGGAGCCCCGTACGCAGGAACCAGTCGATCCGCCCGAGGTCGGCGAGCGTCAGGTAGCGCCCATTGTTGACGTGGAAGTTGAGGTCGAGGTCATTCGGCCAGACGCGCAGGCGGATCCGTGTGGTGGCCATCAGGTCCACCGGGCGCCGCTGGCGAAACAACAGCAGTCCGAGCAATCGCAGCCACAGATTCATTGGCACCTCGCTCCCGGGCGGCTCGAGTCCGGCCCGCCGCCCCGGCGAGGATCCTACGAGACCTTGCGCAGCCAGAACAATCCCGTCCGCAGGGTGAATGACCCGTCGGCCTCGAGTCCGAGCGCTTCCCTTACTTCGCGCGGCGCGGCTTCCTGCAGGCCGCGGATCACGGCGACCCGGTCGGCGGGCGTGCGCATCCGCGCGACCCAGGAGGAGAACTCGAGCCGCGTCGGCCACTCGCGATACTCCAGCTCGATGAGCCCCGCCGACCGCAGGAGCAAGTGCCAGTCGCTGCGCGAGCGATTGCGCACGTGAGACACATCGCGCAGCAGCTCGATGGACTGCAGGTAGGTGTCGGTGAGAGGGTCCGCCGCGCCCACGGTGTCGATGATCAGGGCATGACCGCCAGGGACGAGGACGCGCCGCATCTCGCCCACGGCCGACTCGAGCCGCCTCCAGTGGTGCGCGCTGTAGCGCGTGCCGACCAGGGCGAAGCTCTCGTTCGCATGAGGCAGACTCTCCGCGTTCCCCTGGCGGACTTCGATCTGTTGCAGACCGCGTTGTGCGGCGCTGTCCGATACGGTGGCCAGCATGGACGGCGAAGGATCGAGCGCCACCATGCGCCCGACAAGCGGCGCGAGTGCGAAGGCCAGATGGCCCGCGCCGCAGCCGATGTCGAGCGCTGCGTCGCCGCGCCCGAGTGTCTTCTCGACGAGCTCACGGGCGCAATCGAGGTCCGGGCCGGCAGAGTGGACGGCGCTGGTGAGATACGCTTCGGCGCGTGGATCGAACTGCTGCTGGACGGTCTGCTCGTGAGTGCGCATCGGAGTGCTCCACGGTGTGATTGAGCTCCAGGCTAGGCGCACTCATATCCTGGTACAAGGTCGTTGGTTATCCTGGTATAAAAACCACTCCGTCCCTGGCCGAGATCCATGTCCGACTCCGATCGCTCCACCGCCGGCCGCCGCGCCCGCCCCTCGCTCGGGGAGTTCCTGCGCGCACGGCGCGACCGGCTGCGGCCCGAGGATTTCCAGTTCGCGCGTGGCCGGCGGCGCGCCCCGGGCTTGCGCCGCGAGGAAGCGGCGCAGCTCTGCGGGATCAGTCCGACCTGGTATACGTGGATCGAGCAGGGGCGCACGGTGGCGATTTCCGTCGCCACGCTGAACGCCATCGCCGACGGGCTGCGACTGTCGCGGGCGGAGCGGGCCTACCTGTTCGAGCTCGGCGCGCGCGCGGATCCTTCGCCGCCATGCCCCGAGGAATCCGATCCACGACAGCTTGCCGCGCTGGTGCGGGCGATCCGGACGCCGGCCTACATCCTCGACCGGCACTGGGATGCCCTCGCCTGGAACGCGCCGGCGGCCGAGCTGTTTGCGGACTGGCTGGGCCGCAAGGCGGCCAGGAGAGTGCCGGTCGTGGGGCGGCATCCGCAACGGAACCTGCTGCGCTACGTTTTTATGGATCCCCGTGCGCAGCGGTTCATCGTCGACTGGGAAGAGCGCTCGCGGCGCCTGGTGGCCGAGTATCGCGCCGACACGGCCAGCTGGGACGACGATCCCGTGCGGCGCGCGCTCGTTTACGAGTTGAGCGCGGTGAGCACTGCCTTCGATGCCGCGTGGCGTGCGCAGAGCGTGCTGGCGCGGGAAGGCGGCGCGAGAGTCTTTCAGCACCCCAAGCGGGGTCGGTGCCGGTATGAGCAGTACACGCTGCGCCCGGCCCAGCACTCCGAGCTGAAACTCACCGTCCTCGTGCCCGAGGACGCCTGAGCGCGCCACGGATCGCTGCGCTGGGCCGGCCTATCGCTCCGTGCCGATCGGCCGGGAGAGATACACCGCCGCGAGCCCGTTGAACGCCTCTCGCCGGATCACCTCGAAGCCGAATTTCTGCAGCAGGTGCAGGGAAGCGCCATTGCGCGCATCGACCAGACTCACGCACGGGCCGCGCGGCAGCCGCTCATCCGCCCAGGCCAGCACCGCTCGCACCGCTTGCGTGGCGTAACCCCTGCCGTGAAAGCGCGAGGCGAGCGCGAAACCCAGCTCCGGTCCCGCGCGCAAGAGCGGTGCGCCATCGCGCTTGAAGTCCGCGAGGCCGATCTCCCCGACGAACTCGCCGGATTCGCGTTCCTCGATGACCCAGTAGCCGAATCCCATGAGTGCCCAATGTCCGACGTAGGACAACAGTCGCGCCCAGGTTCGCTGCTCGCTCGAAGGCGTGCCGCCGATGAAACGGGTGACGAGGGGATCCGACCACATCTCGACGCATCGAGGCAGATCCTCGCGGCAATGCCCGCGCAGGCGCAGCCGTCCGGTCTCGATGACCGGCGCGGCGGTCTCGGGCCGGCGAGTCGCTGCTGAATGGCTCGGCATCAAGTCTCGATGCTAACACGCCACCGGGATGTCGGGAGTGGCGCGCCTGGATGAGTCCCGGTCCGCGGCGCCGGTTGCCAGCGGGGCGTGCTCGTGCGAGCCTTTGGCGCTCGAGCTGCTCAGCCGGAGAGTCGACAATGCCCATCCCCTCCTCAGCGCCCGGCACGGACCGCCTGCCCACGCGTCCCCTCGGCAGGACGGGCATGGCCATCACGCGGGTGGGGTTCGGAGCCTGGGCCATCGGTGGCACCGAGTGGGGCGCGCAGGACGATGACATCTCGATCCGCGCCATCCGCCATGGCATCGAGCGGGGGATCAACTGGATCGACACGGCGCCGATCTATGGCCTCGGCCATTCCGAGGCGCTCGTGCGCCGCGCCCTGAAGGAGATGCCCTCGGCCGAGCGCCCCTATGTCTTCACCAAGTGCAGTCTGGTGTGGGACGAGGCGAGCCCCGGGGCGCCGCCACGCAGGCTGGGTTCGCCCGAGAGCCTGCGGCGCGAGCTCGATGAATCGCTGCGTCGGCTCGGGCTCGAGCGCATCGACCTCTACCAGATGCACCGGCCCGCCGATGATGTGCCGCTCGAGGAGTACTGGCGGACGCTGCTCGAGCTCAAGCAGGCCGGCAAGGTGCGCGCGGTCGGCCTCTCCAATCACACGGTCGAGCAGCTCGAGCGCGCCGAGCGCCTGGGGCACGTCGACTCGCTCCAGCCGCCGTTCTCCGCCATCCGCCGCCAGGCGGCGGAGGAAATCGCCTGGTGTCATGCGCACGACACGGGTGTCATCGTCTACAGCCCCATGCAGGCAGGACTGTTGACCGGAGCCTTCACCGCGGAGCGCGCCCGTGCGCTGCCGCCGGAGGACTGGCGCACGCGCAACGTGCAGTTCACCGGCGAGGCACTGGTGCGCAATCTGCAGCTCGCCGAGGCCCTGAAGCCCATCGCGGCCCGCCACGAGGCGACCCTGGCCGCCGTCGCGGTGGCATGGGTGCTCGGCTGGCCCGGCGTGACGGGCGCCATCGTCGGGGCGCGCAATCCCGCGCAGATCGACGGTTGGATCGGGGGCGGGACGCTGCGGCTCACCGAGGCAGACCTGCGAGAGATCGCCGGCGCCATCGAGCGCACTGGCGCCGGCAGCGGCCCGCCGTTGCCGCCTGGGTACTGAAGGAGTCTCGCAATGAAAGCCATCCGATTCCACGAGCACGGCGGACCGGAAGTTCTCCTCGTCGAGGACCTCGAGCCCGGCAAGCCCGCCGCCGGCGAGGCGCAGGTGCGCCACAGCGCGATCGGCGTGAACTACATCGATGTCTATGATCGCACCGGGCTCTATCCCGGTGAGTTGCCGAGCGGACTCGGCCGGGAGGCCGCGGGCGTGATCACCGCGCTGGGGCGCGGTGTGCGCGGCTTTCGAGTGGGTGACCGGGTCGCATACGTGCACTCGAAGCCGGGCACCTACTGCGAGGCGCGCAACGTGCCCGCCGAGCGCCTGGTGAAGGTGCCCAAAGGCATCTCCGATGAGCAGGCCGCCGCGATCATGCTGAAAGGCCTCACCGCGCAATTTCTGCTGCGCCGGACCTACCGAGTGCGCCCGGGCGATGCCATCCTCGTCCACGCGGCGGCGGGCGGTGTCGGGCTCATACTCATCCAGTGGGCGAAGGCCCTCGGGGCGAAAGTGATCGGAGTCGTCGGCAGCGAGGCGAAGGCGGAGTTGGTGCGCAAGCATGGCTGCCGGCACGTGCTGATCTCGGGCCGAGACGCGCTCCCCGAGAGCGTCAGGAAGCTCACGCGCGGGGAGGGCGCAGCGGTCGTTTACGACTCCGTCGGCAAGGACACGTTCATGGCCTCGCTCGACTGCCTGCGTCCGCTCGGATTGATGGTCTCCTACGGCAATGCCTCCGGGGCGCCGCCGGCCATCAGTCCGCTCGAGCTGAGCCGCCGCGGCTCGCTCTTTCTCACCCGACCCACGCTCTTCAACTACATCGCCGGGCGGGAGGCCCTCGATGCGGCGGCACGCGAGCTGTTCGCGGCGGTTCGCAAGGATGTGGTGCGGGTCAGGATAGGACAGCGCTACCGGCTCATCGAGGCGGCGGCCGCGCACCGCGACCTCGAGGCGCGGCGCACGACAGGGTCCACCGTATTGATCCCCTGAGGCGGAGTGCCTCCACCAACGAGCCGTCCGCAAATGGCATCATGGGCGCCGCAACGAACCGCGCCGGCCCCGAGGCCCACATGGACAGACGACCCGGATCCTCGCCATTCTCCAACCGCGCCTTCCGCCTGCTCTTCGCGGGCAGCTCGATCTCGGTCGTCGGCGACCAGTTCACGCTCGTCGCTCTGCCCTGGCTGGTGCTGCAGCTCACCGGCAATCCCGCGCAGCTCGGTCTGGTGTTGGCGGTCATGGCCCTGCCGCGCGCGGTGCTCATCCTCGTCGGTGGCGCCGTCGTCGATCGCATGTCCGCCCGCCATGTCCTGATCAACGCGCGGGCGGCCAATGCCATTCTGGTTGGCTCGTTGGCCGCCCTGGTGCTCGGCGGCGCCATCCGCATGTGGATGCTGTATGGGCTTGCGGCGGGCATCGGTGTCGCCACGGCCTTCGCTTACCCGGCGAGCAGCTCTTTGCTGCCACGTATGTTGGCTGTGGAGCAGCTGCACGCGGCGAACTCCATCATGATGGCCGCGCGCCAGTTGAGTCTGCTCGTCGGGCCGGCGCTCGCGGGTCTGCTCATTGCGGCCAGTACGGCCGCGGGCGCCGCGCAGGCACACGGAACCGGCATCGCCTTTGCCGTCGACGCTGCGAGCTTCCTCGTCTCGGTGGGCTCATTGCTCATGATCCGCGTCGAGGGCGAGGCGCGGCGGCCGGCGCCCTCCGGCGGCATCATCGCCAACCTCGTCGAGGGGATTCGCGTGCTGTGGCGCGATTCCCAGCTGCGGGCGCTCATCGGGTACTTCGCCGCCGGCGCGCTGCTCGTAAGCGGACCGCTGCAGGTCGCCTTGCCGCTGCTCGCCAAGACTCGCCTCGCCCAGGGTGCCGCCGCGTACGGCATCCTGATGACCGCCAACGGCGCCGGCATGCTGCTCGGCAGCGCCGTCTCGGGATCCGTGACTCGCAGGACCGGCGGTCGTCTGGGCGTCATGCTGCTTGCCGCGGACACGCTCATGGGCCTCGCAGTCGCCATCCTGAGCGTGGTGCATTCCCTGGCCGCGGGCGCCACGATCCTGCTCGTGGTGGGGGTGTTGCAAGGCGCCCTGCAGATCTCCATGCTGACCTGGCTGCAGCGCCGGGCGCCGCGCGCGCTCATGGGTCGGACCATGAGTCTCGTGATGTTCGCCTTCCTCGGGGTCGCGCCGCTCGCGGCCGCTCTGGCAGGTGTGCTCGCGAACACCCTCACATTGACCGGGCTGCTCGCCGGCTCGGGCGTGCTGTTCAGCGCCATCGCGCTGTCCTGCCTCACGCGCCCCAGTCTGCGCGCGATCCGCCTGGAGCCCGTGGCCGCGGCCGCGGGCAATTGACGAGAAGGATGCTATGCGCGCGCCGCGCGTCCGCCATCGACGGCCCGCAGCCGCCGGCGGTATTCCGCGGGTGAGCGCCCGAGCTCGCGCTGGAAGATCCGTCGGAACGAGGTGACATCGCTCACCCCGACTTCCTCCAGGATCTGCTCGAGGCCGCGCTCGCTCTCGGTGAGCCGCCGCCGCACCACCTCGAGACGCTTCAGCTGCACGAATTTGCGGGGTGTGAGTCCGTAGGTCTCGCGGAATTTCCGGTGGAAGGAGCGAAGGCTCATGTGGCAGTGACGGGCCATGTCGGATGCCGTCGGCGAGGTCTTGAGGCGGCTCTCGATCCAGCCGCCCATGTCACACAGCGCGCCACCTCCGGCCGGCGGCGCGGTGAGCCGCAGTGCGTAGATCGACTGATACTGCCGGGCGCTGTCGGCGAGCATCATCTGCCCCAGCTCATGCGCGGCCTGGCGGGAGCGAGTGGCCGCGATGATGTGCAGCGCCAGATCCACCGCCGCGAGATAGCCGCCGGCGGTGATGACCGAACCGCCATCGCAGATGATGCGGCGCGTGTTCCATGAGACCTGCGGATGGCGGGCGCGCGCTTGCACGGCCCAGCTCCAGTGGGTAGTGGCTTCCCGGCCATCGAGCACTCCGGCTTCGGCCAGTGTCAGAGCGCCGAGGCACGCGGATGCGGCAATGGCGCCTCGCGAGTGCAGCCTGCGCACCAGCGCGACGTCGGCCGGATCCGGGCGCCAGGCTTCATCGATCCCATCGTATGGAGTGACGACAAGGTAGTCGTAGCGGCCGCGGGCGCGATGCGTCGCAACGCTCACGTCCGGCATCGAAACGCGCCCGGCTTGCGAGCTCAGCAGCTCAACTGCGTAGCGGCGAACGCCCTCGGCGCGATTCGCGCGCTCGAACACTGCCCGGAACAATAACGCCACCGGGAGCGAAGAAGCAGGGCCAAGCAGGACGGCGAGCCGCAGGGACCGTGGGGCATCTGGCATGAATGACCTCCTACGAGGCAAGTATGCCACTCACGAAGTCACCCGGGAAACGCTACCTTGTGCGCCACGTTCACCGAGGGAGCACGCATGAGCGCTTCGGCACACGAGTTCGCGATCACCTACGTCGGCGGACCCACCGCCATCCTCTCCATAGACGGCATGACGTTCATCACCGACCCGACATTCGATCCCGCCGGCGGCGACTATGCCTCCGGCGCAGTGCGGCTGCACAAGACCCGTGGGCCGGCGCTCGATCCGGACCGGCTGGGGCGGATCGATGCGGCGCTGGTAAGTCATGACCAGCACCCGGACAACCTCGACACCTCGGGCCGGGAGTTGCTGAGGAAGATTCCGCACGTGCTGACCACTCGCTCGGGGGCGGCCCGTCTGGGCAATGGCGCGATCGGACTCGATCCCTGGCAGCGCTGGTCCGTGCGTACCTCACGCGGTACGACGCTGTCGGTCACCGCGACTCCGGCGCGTCACGGTCCGGTGGGGATCGAGCCGATCACCGGGGACGTGATCGGATTCGTGATCAGCGGCATCGAGAGCGGCGTGGATCTGGCGTATGCCACGGGCGATACGGTTTGGTACGAAGGCACCCGGGAGGTCGCGCGGCGCTTCCGTCCGCGGGCCGTGCTGGTGTTTGCCGGAGGCGCCCAGGTGCGTGGACCGTTCTATCTCACCATGGACACGAACGATGCCCTCGAGGCCGCAGCGGCGTTCCCCGATGCCCGCATCGTTCCGGTGCACCATGACGGTTGGGGGCACTTCACCCAGTCTCAGGAGGACCTCGTCAGGAGCTTTCAGACACTGGGATTGATTGAGCGGCTGATGCCGGTGAGAGGCGGAGAATCCCTGCGCATCGAGTGAGGCGCCGGGCGGCGGGCAGGAATGCTGCGCAGGGGCAGGGGGCGCCCAGGTGGACAGCACGGTTGGGGGCGTCTCAGGCATAACCGGCGTACACTGCGCCGCATTTTACATTCGGAACCCTGACCAGTCGCATTGAGTCGCGCGTCATGGAAGCAATTCCGTCTCCGGTTTCAGTCTTCTGCGATTTCAGCATCGGCCAAGCCACAGGTGGGTCTGACGCCCTGAATGGGTGGCAGAAGATTCCAGTGAACTGTGGCTTACAGGTCATATTCAGACCGAGAGCGCGAGCGATGCTGGATCCAGATTTGGTCAGCCACCGTCGGCGGAAGCATCCTGAGGTTGATCGATACCCTCCGGAGGGCACCAACGATGGCTGACCAATCTAATCGTACGCCCACAGGTGTACTGGTCGCGATAGACATTGCGAAGCGGTGGAATGCTGTGCTCATAGAATTCCCCGATGGCAAGCGGCAGCGCTTTCAGTTCCAGCACCTACGCCGCGACTATGATCGCCTGGTTGCGCTTCTGCAGAGCACCGGATCGCCGTGCCGGATTGCATTTGAGCCAACCGGTGTCTATCACCGCACACTCGCATATCGGCTCCTGCAGGAAGGATTTCAGGTCTGCCAAGTGTCGGCGGTAGCGGGCGCTCGCTATCGCGACGCGATGTTCAACAGCTGGGACAAGAACGACCCCAAGGACGCGCAGGTGATTCTTGAGCTGCTCAAGCAGGGGATAACTCAGCGGTACCATGACCCGTTGATAAACGGCACTCACGATCTCGAGGAGATTTCCAAGACTTACGAGCGGATCTCCCGCACGCGCACCAAGCTCCGTCACGGGATCATTACACACTATTTGCCGCTGCATTTCCCGGAGATCGAGCGTTTCTGGTATTCCAGTCGAAACGACTGGTTCGTCCGGTTCCTCATACAATTTCCCACCGCAGCGGCCGTGAGCGCCATGTCTCGAGAAGACTTCATAGCGGCCGCCTGGACGGTTGTAGGGCGTAAAGTTGGCAAACGCCGTCAACTAGAGGAGATATACGACCTCGCAAAGAACAGCGTTGCGCTGCCATTGGCAACCGATTCTGTGGCCGTCGAAACGTTCCGCTTGCAGCTCTCTCGGTATGACGCACTCAACGAGCAGCGCAACGCCCTTGAGGCGCAAGCCCACGCGCTCTTGAAAGACCGGCACGATTACCAGCGCCTGTGCGAGATCCCGGGCATCGGGCCCATTATCGCTTTGGTCATCCTGGCGGAAGCTGGCGATCTGCACCGGTTTTCCCACCACAGACAATTTCTGAAATTTTGCGGGCTCGACCTCGCCAAAGCACAGTCGGGCGTATCGCGCGGCCACGAGCGCCTGTCCAAGCGAGGAAATGCCCGGCTGCGTTGCGCGCTATGGCAGGCCTCGATTAGCGCCATCCGAATGCGCGAAAACGCCTTCCGTGACAAGTACACGCGGTATATTGCGCCAGACCCAGAGAGCCGGGATCGGCGACGCAAGGCGCGTACCGCTGTCACCGCCAAGCTGGCTCGAGTGGCTTACTCGCTGGTGAAGTTTGATAGACCGTATCGCGGTCGCTTTGAAGTCGGTTTACCCAGTGGATCGATCTCTCTGAACGCAGCCCGTGAGGCCAACAGGACCTCGTAGATCATGATTGGACCTTCCACTGGGACCCTACGCTGTTTTGAGATCGATAAGGGCTACCTTGGGCTAGACCCTGTGTTGCAAAATGGTTAGCGGGATCTCCGAATTCGTGGAAGACCGCTGGGCGATCGGCCGTTCGGCGACTGATTATGTTTGGCGACAGTCAAAACTGTTCGTCACAAGCAGAGTGCGCGCGTCATGCAGCTATTGATTTCCAACTTAGATCGTGATCGATGCAGAACGAGACAATCTGCTCGCGGCTGCCGGCGGCGAGCTTGCCGCGGCCCTGCCCCAGGCATGGGCAGTCTATGCCTATGGCAGCTTTGCGCGCGGCGAGGAGTGGCCGGACAGCGACCTCGATCTGGCCGTTCTCATGCCGCCCGGGGAGCAGCTGCCTGACCGACTCGGACTGATCGCCAGGGTCTCCCGAAGAATTGGCCGGGAAGTGGACCTGGCCGATCTGCGCCGGGCGGGGCTGGATCTCGCGATGCAGGTCATCAGGGACGGCCGGCCATTGTTGGTGCGGCGGCGCGATGCGGCTTTGCAGTGGGAAGCTCAACAGATGACCGATTATGCGGACTTTCAACCGCGCCGGGCGGACATCATAGCGGCCTATCTGCGCGAGCCCTTGCGGTCACACCGATGAGCGTTGCAGCATCCAAGATCGCCGCGATCGCCCGTTCCGTGGCGCGGGCCCGGGCGGAGTATGTCGAGGCGGGCGATGCGTTCCAGCAGGACTTCACCCGCCAGGACGCGGCGATACTGAATGTCATGCGCGCCAGCGAATCGGCGGTGTATCTCGCCAACATCCTGGTGCGCACCCGCAAGCTCGGGGTGCCGAAGGATATGAAAGGCAGCTTCGCGTTGCTCGAAGGCGGGCAGCTCATCCCCCGTGAGCTGAGCGTGCGCCTGCAGAATATGGCCGGATTCCGCAACATCGCGGTCCATCAATACCAAGACCTGGACCTCGATATCGTCGCGGCGGTCATACGCGATGGCCTCGAGGACTTGCTCAGGTTTGTCGAGGCGGTGCGGCAGCAACTGCCCGAGACGGACTGAGGACGGCCGGCAGCCTACGGCCGGCGAAGCAGCTCGAGCGTCCGCGGATCCTCCTCGCCCGCGAAGTATTTCTCGAGCGCGGCGCGAAAGACTTCGGCACCGGGCGAGGCGGATCCCGATGCCGCCCGGGCGAACAGCGTCATGCAGGAGCGGAACTTGAGGTCATCCGGGAATCCGAAGATCTCCCCGATGGCGCGCCCCTCGACCTCGTTGACGAGCCGGGTGCATTCCCTCAGCCGCGGGCCCAGGACGGGATCGGCGAGGTATGCCTGCGCCTGCTCGAGCGAGGCGATGGCGTATAACGCTGCGGTCGGACTGTGGCCGAGACCCCGAAGCTGGGGAAACACGAACCACATCCAGTGCGTTCTTTTGCGCCCGGCGCGCAGTTCCCTCCTCACCTGCTCGAGGACCGGCGCCTGGGCCTGGGCGAATCGCTCGAGCGGCCCGGGAGCACTCATGCCGCACTAGCGGCTGGCCACCGTGCTCCAGGCGTGCGACCGCGTGGAAGCGGTCTGCTCGGTGCGGCGCTCGTGGAAGCGCGCGGTCAGCCATTGCCGCACGCGCTGGGCATCGGCGAACCCGGTGTAGCGGCCCCAGGAATGCATGAGCACCATGACGATGTCGCGGTGATCGATCCAGGTGTCCATCACCAGGCAATGACCGGCCGGATCGGTGAAGCCGGTCTTCTGCACGACGATGCGCCAGAGGCGGTTTCTCACCAGAGGGTCGGTCGGATAGTAGGGCATGCGCCACCGGCCGACCCGGATCGCGTATCCGGGGCTGGTGGAGTAGCGGCGCAGGATGGCGTTGTGCGAGGCGGCGAGGACCAGCCTGGCGAGGTCTGCGGGAGTCGAGACGTCACCGGGGGACAGTCCCGTCGGCTCCACGTAATGCGTGTGCATCATGCCGAGCGCTCGGGCCTTGGCATTCATGGCGCGCACCACGGCGGGCACTCCGCCCGGGTAGTTGCGGGCCAGCACGTGCGCGGCGCGGTTCTCCGAGGACATCAACGCGAGATGGAAGAACTGCGCCCGCGTCAGCCGTGCGCCGAGCGGCAGATGCGAGTAGGGCATCATGTCCGCCCGCGTGACGGTGAGGTACTCATCGAGCGGCTGGTGTGCCTCGGCCACGACCAAGGTGGTCATCAGCTTCGTGATGGATGCCATGGGCGTCACGCCGTCGGCCCGCTTGGCATACAGCACCCGGCCGCCGTGTACGTCGATGACCAGCGCTTCGCTCGAGCGCACGTACGGGTGGCTCAGGTCGACCCGGCGATAGACCGGGTGATGGATGTAGTGGTGGACCAGGTAGCGATGGCAGACGCGCCGGTGATGCGCGTAATAGTGACAGACGTAGTGATAGCGGGCCGCGTAGGCAGGAGAGAGGAAGGCCAGGGAGGCAGCCAGCAGCACGGCGGTCTGCTTGAGGACCGAGAGCCCGAAACCTCGTCTGTTCATTTTTTGGATTCTCGCGGTCAACCTGCGGGTCAATTGATGACCGGGTGATTCGAAGCGAGCCGCCCGGGCGGCGCAGCGGCCCGCTGCCGATACGCCAGTCTAACATTAACATATTGCCGTGATCACGATCTGTGATCTCGATCCCCCTGTGATCGATTCAGAAATCGAATCTGTGATCGAAGTCAGTGCGCCCGCTCGGGCGCGGGCTCGGCTTCGGGCCGCCCGGCGCGGTCGGACTGTCGGAATCAGACTCGCCGGGGAGGGGCGATCAGGCGCGATGACGCCGCAACCGCACACCGGAACGGATGATCAGGCAGGTCCCGGTGAGCAGCGTCGCCGCGAACAGGATCATCCAAACTCGGAACGAGCCGTAAGGCAGGGGCAGCAGGGCGAATGCCGGCTCGAAGGCCACGAACCAGGCGCTCGCGACGATGAGGAGCGCCGTCTGACGACGCAGCTTCTTCTCGGCGGCAGTGGCCTGCGGCGAGCCCATTTGCGGCGGCTGGCGCATGAGAAGCCAGGCAAGCGCAAGAAAGGCGAGGCAGATGGCGCCCATGATTCCGATGACCGTGGCGACCGCCGAGGGGGTCCGGCGCACCCAGTAATCCGGATATCCGGTCAGCCCCCAATGCACCGGGATCATCGGCGGCAAGCGTGACCAGCGCGCCAGCGCCCACAGAACCAGTCCGAGAAGCCACAGCAGCGGGATCGCGCCGAGCCAGCGTCCCGAGGGTCGCAGCGGCGAGGCGGGGTTCAGGTACGGTTCGGTTCCGGGCATGGCTGGTTTTGCATCACGAGGAAACGGACGCTGCGCATGATACGTCATGGCGTGCGCGCCGCACTGGGGCGGTGTCCATGCGGCGGCCGGCGCTGCGCCACACGCAGCCCAAGTGCGCACTCGAGTTGCGTTCGTGTGTCGTTGGGTTCGGCCATGGGGCCTCCTCCCACCAGTAGGCCGGGTCGTCCAGTCCCCGAAGTCGCAACATTTCGGTGAGGGCCGCGCGGGCGCGAAACAGCGTGGTTTTCACCGTTCCCTCCGGGCAGCCGAGCATGAGCGCCACCTCGTTCACCGGACTTCTGCTCACCGTGGGCATTCCCATCGTCGCCATCGTCTTCGGCATGTGTTTCGCCGCCTACTCCATTTACCTGAAGTTCCGCAGGCAGGGGAGATGCTCCAAATGCACCACGCCGAGCGCATGGCAGCGATCGAGAAGGGCATCGAGCTGCCACCCCTGCCGCCCGAGCCCGTTCAGGATCCACAGTACGGCGGGTCCTGCCGCGGGAGAATGCCGGCGCTGGCGCCGGGGCAGCGGAGTGACGTTGCTCTTCGTGGGCGCGGCAGTCACCGTGGCCATCTGGGCGCAGGGCGACCGTGATTTCTGGTGGGGTCTGGTCATCATCGCCTGGGGGCTGGGCCGGCTGGTGGGCGGATATCTCGAGAACCCGAGCCGCGGTCCGCAGCCTGGCATTCATATCCAGCCGCCGGGCGGCAGCGCCGGGCCCGCTCCGGGGCCCAGATGACCCCATCGCGGGGGCTGTACCGCCTCCCTGGACTGCGGGGGGAGCGATGCGATGACTCGTTCCGGTTGACACTCTTCGCCCCCCTCCCTAGAATCGCCGGCCTTTCTCGGGTCGGCCCACTGCATGCCGTCCCCGGAAACCGCGACACACCGACACCGGGCCAATTCTTCGCGAGCGCACTGAAAAACAGGGTGCGCAGCGCGCAGGCGGCCCGGTTTTCGTCCGGACGCTCACCGCGCGGGCGCATCCTTTGAGAGTTCAGGGGGGCGATCCGCGCCCGAACGCAGGATCTTGGAGACAGCATGGCGACCACGGGTCAGCTCATCCGGCAACCACGCCGGACGAAGGCAGAAAAAACGAAGGTGCCCGCCCTGGGGGCTTCTCCGCAGAAGCGCGGCGTTTGCACGCGCGTGTACACCACCACACCGAAGAAGCCGAATTCCGCTCTGCGGAAGGTCTGCCGCGTGCGCCTGACGAACGGCTACGAGGTCACCAGCTACATCGGTGGTGAGGGCCACAATCTCCAGGAGCACTCGGTGGTCCTGATCCGCGGCGGTCGCGTGAAGGACCTGCCGGGCGTGCGCTATCACACCATTCGCGGCACCCTTGACTGCGCCGGCGTCGGCGAGCGCAAGCAGGGCCGTTCAAAGTACGGCGCCAAGCGCCCGAAGAAGTAAGGAGGAGCCGGTATGTCCCGTCGAGCCCAAGCTCCGGTCCGCACCATCCTGCCGGACCCGAAGTTCCACAGCGAAATGCTGGCCAAGTTCATGAACGTCGTCATGAAGGACGGCAAGAAGTCCGCGGCCGAGCACATCATCTACGGCGCCATCGATCGCATTGCCGAGAAGACCGGCAAGCAGGGGTCGGAGGCGATCGAGGTGCTGTCCACCGCACTCGACAACGTCAAGCCCGTGGTCGAGGTCAAGTCCCGCCGCGTCGGCGGCGCGACCTACCAGGTGCCCGTCGAAGTGCGTGCTACCCGCCGTCAGACACTCGCCATGCGTTGGGTGATCGAGGCAGCCCGTGCCCGCAGCGAGAAGTCCATGGCCCATCGCCTGGCGCACGAGCTGCTCGATGCTTCCGAAAATCGCGGCGCAGCCGTGCGCAAGCGCGAGGACACGCACCGCATGGCCGAGGCCAACCGGGCCTTCGCGCACTATCGGTGGTAAGCCCGGCGGTCCTACCGGACACCGGTTCTTACTGAATCCAGAGGAAAGCACCCCGTGGCACGCGCAACGCCCATCGAGCGTTACCGGAACATCGGCATCTCTGCCCACATTGACGCGGGCAAGACGACGACGACCGAGCGCATCCTGTTCTACACGGGAGTCTCGCACAAGATCGGCGAGGTGCACGACGGCGCGGCGGTGATGGATTACATGGAGCAGGAGCAGGAGCGTGGTATCACCATCACCTCCGCGGCCACCACCTGCTTCTGGAAGGGCATGGACGGCGCCTATCCAGAGCATCGCATCAACATCATCGACACCCCGGGCCACGTCGACTTCACCATCGAGGTGGAGCGCAGTCTGCGCGTGCTCGATTCGGCCGTGGCGCTGTTCGACTCGGTGGCCGGCGTACAGCCGCAGTCCGAGACGGTCTGGCGCCAGATGAACAAGTACGCCGTGCCGCGCATCGCGTTCGTCAACAAGATGGACCGCGCCGGCGCCAACTTCCTGCGGGTCGTCGACATGATCCGCGCGCGGCTGCGCGCCAACCCGGTGCCCATCCAGCTGCCGATCGGCGCGGAGGACCACTTCGAGGGCGTGGTGGACCTCATCCGCATGAAGGCCATCTACTGGGACATGGACACCCAGGGCATGCGCTTCGAATACCGGGACATTCCCGATGGGCTCAGGGCGCAGGCCGAGGAGCATCGCGGCAAGATGATCGAGGCCGCCGCCGAGGCCAACGACACGCTGATGCAAAAATACCTCGACGGTGGAACGCTCACCGACGAGGAGATCCGCAGCGGCCTGCGCGAGCGCTCGATCCGCAACGAGGTCGTGCTGTGCATGTGCGGTTCGGCCTTCAAGAACAAGGGCGTGCAGGCGCTGCTCGATGCCGTCATCGACTTCATGCCTTCACCGGTCGAAATGCCTGACGTCACGGGCCTCGACGAGCGCGGCGAGCCCGCCACGCGCAAGGCCAGCGACGATGAGCCGTTCTCGGCGCTCGCATTCAAGATCCTGAACGACCCCTTCGTCGGCAACCTGACCTTCTTCCGTGTCTACTCGGGTGTGCTCAACTCCGGCGACACCGTGTACGTGCCCACCAAGGACCGCAAGGAGCGCGTCGGCCGCCTGCTGCAGATGCACGCCAGCGACCGGACCGAGATCAAGGAAGTCCGTGCCGGCGACATCGCCTCCGCGGTGGGTCTGAAGGACGTGTTCACCGGCGACACCCTGTGCGACCTCGAGAAGCAGATCACGCTCGAGAAGATGGAATTCCCGGAGCCGGTCATCTCCGTCGCGGTTGAGCCGAAGACCAAGGCCGACCAGGAGAAGATGGGTCTCGCGCTGCAGCGCCTCGCCAAGGAGGACCCCTCCTTCCGCGTCAGCACCGATCAGGAGTCGGGCCAGACCATCATCGCCGGCATGGGCGAGCTGCATCTCGAGATCATCGTCGACCGCATGAAGCGCGAGTTCAAGGTCGAGGCCAACGTCGGCAAGCCCCAGGTAGCTTACCGCGAGACGATCCGCGGCAGCGTCGAGCAGGAAGGCAAGTTCGTGCGCCAGTCGGGCGGGCGTGGCCAGTACGGCCACGTGTGGCTAAAGATCGAGCCGAACGAGCAGGGCAAGGGATACGAGTTCGTGAACGGCATCGTCGGTGGCGTCGTGCCGCGCGAATACATCCCCGCCGTCGACAAGGGAATCGCGGAGGCGGTCGCGACGGGCGTCATCGCGGGCTACCCGGTCGTGGACGTCAAAGTGACGTTGTTCGACGGGTCGTATCACGATGTCGACTCGAACGAAATGGCGTTCAAGATCGCTGGCTCTATGGGCTTCAAGGAAGGCTTCCGGCGCGCCAAGCCGGTGCTGCTCGAGCCCATCATGAAGGTCGAGGTGGTGACCCCGGAGGAGTACTCCGGAGATGTCATCGGCGATCTCAACCGCCGGCGCGGGCAGATCACGGGCATGGACGAAGGCCCGGCGGGCAAGGTGATCACCGGCGAGGTGCCCCTGTCCGAGATGTTCGGTTACGCGACCACTGTGCGCTCGATGAGCCAGGGTCGGGCGACCTTCACGATGGAATTTTCCAAGTACCTCGAAGTGCCGCCGAATATCGCCGACGGCATCATCAAGAAGTAGTTTTTTCAAGGTAAGCAGCCATGTCCAAAGAGAAATTCGAGCGCAGTAAGCCGCATGTGAACGTTGGGACGATTGGTCACGTTGACCATGGGAAGACGACGTTGACGGCGGCGCTGACGAAGGTGATGGCCGAGACGAACGGCGGTCAGTTCATGGCGT
>DAIDHH010000066.1 GCA_027452045.1 Gammaproteobacteria bacterium | reverse complement strand
CGGCTGTCCACGCCGAGCTGCGCCTTGAGCGTGCGGTGCACGACCAGGTCCGGATAGCGGCGGATGGGCGAGGTGAAATGCGCGTAGTGGGTGAGCGCGAGGCCGAAGTGGCCGATGTTCACCGGCTGGTACACCGCCTGCGGCATCGCTCGCACGATGAGCGATTCGATGAACGGCCGCTCGGGCGCGTGCCCCAGGCGGCGCGCGATGGCCTGCAGATCGCGCGTGGCGATGCGCTCGGGCAGGTGGGCGTCGATCTGGATCGCTGCGAGCGTGGAGATCAGCCGCTCGAGCTTCTCCGGCTCCGGCTCACCGTGCACGCGGTAGAGCGTCGGGGTGCGTGCTGTGTCGAGCGCCTGCGCGACCGCCACGTTCGCCAGCACCATGCACTCCTCGATCAGCCGGTGCGCATCGTTGCGCGCGTACAGCTCGACGGCCTTCACCCGCTCGGCCGGGTCGATCACCAGCCGCGCCTCCGGGGCATCGAAATCCAGAGCGCCTCGCCGGGCGCGGGCCTTGTGCAGCGCGCGGTACACATCGACCAGCACCCCGAGCGGCTCGAGCAGCGGCCCGAGCGCTGAGCGCGCGGCGGGGCGTCCCTCGAACAGCGCCTCGTGCGCCTGGGTATAGGTGAGACGGGCCGCCGAGCGCATCACCGCTGGATAGAACCGGGCGCTCTTGAGCAGCCCGCCGGCGCTCACGATCATGTCGGCGGCGAAGCACAGCCGGTCAACCCGCGGGGCGAGCGAGCACAGGTGATCCGACAGCGCCGTGGGCAGCATCGGAATGACGCGCGTCGGGAAGTACACCGAGGTGCCGCGCTCGATGGCCTGCGCATCGAGGGCCGTGCCCGGACGCACGTAATGACTGACATCGGCGATCGCCACGATCAGCCGGAAGCCCGCCGGGTGGCGCTCGGCGTACACGGCGTCATCGAAATCCCGCGCATCCTCCCCGTCGATGGTCACGAGGGGCAGACCGCGCAGGTCCTCGCGGCGCGCCGCCTCGGCCGGGTCGACCCGATCGCCCCAGGCCTGCGCCTCGCGCAGCGCCTCGGGCACAAATTCATACGGCAGCCCGAAGCGCGCGATCGCGCTCTCGCTCGCCAGCTCCACCGGGCGATCCGGATCGAGCCGCCGCTCGATGCGCGCGTGCGCCGGGTGATCGCCGGAGCCGCGGCGTGTGATGCGCGCAATGACCCAGTCCCCGTGGCGCGCGCCGCCGAGCGCCTCGTGCGCAACCGCGCAGCGCAGCTGCAGCCGCCGATCCGCCCCGGTGACCCAGGCGCTGCGCCCGACAATCTCGACCGTGCCGAGGAAGGCGTGCACGGCGTGCTCGGTCACCTGCTCGAGGGTGCCGAGCCAGCGGTTGGCGGCATCGCGCGAGAGCCGCACGCGCAGGCGGTCCCCGTGCATCACGCCGCGCATCTGCGGCGGGGGCAGAAAGACGCTTTCCTTCAATCCCTCGACCTTAAGGAAGCCGTAGCCGGCGCGATGCGCGCTCACCTGCCCTTCGACCAGCTCCCCGGCACGCACCGCCGGGCCCGCCTCGGCGCTCGACTTGCGCGACCGCCCCGTCTGTCCCTCGCCCCCGCCGGCACGCCCACGGCGCGCTGGCGCACCGGCCTGCTTGCCGGCCTGAGGGGCCCCGGAGGGGCCGTTGCGACGCCCGTATTGGGTGCGCCGACCTGTTCCCCGACCTTTCAATTGACAGTTCCCGGTCCGGTGCGTAGATTTCGCCGCCTCGCCTTCCCAGCCCGGGTGGCGGAATTGGTAGACGCACTAGTTTCAGGTACTAGCGGGTAACACCGTGGAGGTTCGAGTCCTCTCCCGGGCACCAGAATTTCTTTGATTTCCAATAACTTAAATCCCGTTTCTTGATTGAGTTCCGAGGCATTTGCGCTCGCTTCGGAATGTGGTTGCGGCCGGGTCATTGCTTTAATTATTCATCGGGCCGCCGCGACATCCTAGCAGGCCTTGATGGGGGCTGGGCGGGGGAAATTCAAATCGGGACGCGCTCCACGCCGGACCGGGCCTCCTCTTTGATCTTGGCCTTGAGGAATGGGAAGCCCTTCCCGCGCAGCGAGACGACTCGCCGCCAGAGCACCGCGGGCCACTGGTCGCTGCTGCCGAAGTCGCTGCCGCCACCGCAACCCGTCAGGCGTATCGCAACTTTCCCGGGGGCGCACTCGTTAGATCGTCAGTTCCCCTCGAGATCCCTTGCCGAGTCTGGCGCGACACTGATCAACATCATGCTGTGCTATCTGGCCGTATGCGGAGTTGACTCAAAACCCCAGCCGGTCGAGCGCCTGAACAACTCGCGATCTCATCGAGTCAGATCTCATCGGAAAGGCACAAAGGAAATCGTCTCGGCCGAGTGCGCTGTTGCGTTCGCGAACGTTTGCAGCCCACCAGGCAGCGCGTGCGGCATCACCTTTAAGCGCTTGTGCCGCGGCCGCGATCATTGCAATCAGAACATGGGCACCGGGCGAACGCGCGCCACGCTCGGCCCAGTCGGCCGCCTCTACGTCTTCGCCCGCGAACATATGTGTAAATGCCCGAGTTGCCATCATCGCGTAGTACAGCGGGTCAATCGGACTGAGGCGCATCGCAAGATCGACGTGCGTCCGGCCTTCCGTCGCGCACCCTGAGAGAACCTCGGTCCAGGCACGGGCATAGATCCCTTGCGCGTAGTTGGGACTGAGACTAGTTGCACGCTCAAGCCAACTCAGGCTGCCGTCAAGATCGCCCTCGAGCCAGTAGCTGCGTCCCATCGTGAAATTCACAAACGGGTCGAAGGCGTCGAGTTCCAACGCACGCTCTGCAGACCGACGTGCCGCGCGGCTCTCCCCGGCGATATCCTCGGTGTATCGCATGAAGGCCGTCTGGAAGTGGGCGAATGATAATCCTGCGTGGCCGCGTGCGAAGCACGGATCGAGCGCGACAGCGTGCTGGAAGAGGCGCACGGCCGCTGCGTTGTCCGCGCGGTTGAAGCGGTAGAGGTGCTGTAGGCCCAAGTGGTAGGCCGACCAGCTATCAAGATCATCGGGCACCGTAAGACGCGCCTGCGCGGCTTCGTGAATCGGAATACGGAGATCGAGCGCCATCAGAACCTTGGCCCGGATCTCCTCCCGTATGCAGTGCACATCATCGATGCGCCCCGAAAAGCGCTCGACCCACACGATGCCCTCGTCGTGAGCATCGACGAGTTCCACAGTGACGACCAGACGGCTGGCCGAAACGTCGAGCGTACCCCACAGGCAATAGCGCACCCCGAGCAGTCGCCCAATGTCGCTGAAAGAGGCATTTTCGGTGCGTACGCGGAACGAGGATCCTCGAGCCGTGACGAATAGCCATCGCAGGCGTGACAACTCTGTGATCAGCTCGTCCGGCAGGGCACTTGCAAGCGCGGCATAGCGCCCTTGGCTCCCAAGCATGCGAAACGGCAAAACTGCGATCGACGGCCGAGATATCCGTTCCAGTTGCCGAACTACCCCCGCGACCTGCTGGGAGACATCGAGCTCGCAAGGATCGGATACGGAGCGCGGCGGCGAGCCCGGCACGGCTTGGACATCTGCGATAAACCGAAAGCCCCTGCGGTGAACAGTCTTGATGAGCCGTTGGGCGAGTCCATCATCGCCGAGCGCCTGACGCGCCGACTTCACACGGCTCGCTATCGCCGCATCCGAGACCACCCTACCCTCCCAGACCTTCTCGATAATTTCGTCCTTGGACACAAGCCGGACGTGATTCTCGACGAGCAGTGCGATCAGCGCGAAGACCTGAGGCTCAAGCCTGTGAGCTACACCACTGGCGCGCAACTCGGCGGTCGCCAAGTCCAGTTCGAATGGGCCGAACCGGTAGATCATGGCTTCTAGAATAGTCCCGGCAGGCTCTCCTGGCCAATTCTCCAGGGTTTCTCCAGCGAACCTGCAAGCTTTACGCGGACGCCTGTGCCAGTGTTCATGTACGGTCTCGGATCGTCCGCGGCCGAACTTCTGGAGGACCATAAGATGCCACTCGTTACCATCGATGTAATCAAGGACGTCTTTACTCCGGCTCAGAAGAAGGACCTCATCACCAAAGTGACGGAGGCAATGATTGAAGTGGAAGGGGAGAACATGCGGCCAGTTACCTGGGTTCGCATCAACGAATTCCACAGTGGAGATTGGGCGATCGGCGGCAAGCCACTTCGAACTTCAGACGTACAGGCTCTCGCCACAGGCAAGGCGGCATAGAGCATTTGACAAGGCAGGGACGGCGCCAAGCGGCGCCGCTCCCTGCACTGCGCGAGGACGCTCGGCCAAGACCCTGGCTCAGGGGGGCCTTCAGTGCGTCTCTAAGTGTCAATTTCATTCTCCCGAATCACGACCCCCCTGTGTCGGCTTTCTGCCCATTCCACTTCCCGAGGGCAAAGACCGCTTCGGGCCGACTGCGCACTCCTGTCACCGGGATCCCCGCGGCCGGAGAGCGGTTACTTCAGATTTTCGGTCAGGAGAGCATTCAGCTCTGTAGTTCAACCGAAGCTACCTGACATTCCTCGATCAGCGAGCTCCAGTCGTTGGGAGGGTGCCCGGCGGCAAGCGACTTGGAGAAAACTCTATACGCGTCGTCCTTTGCGCCGTAGGCACGCTTAGTGCCTTCATCGTTCACCCAGCCCAGCGCGATGCCCTTGCTCTGGACATGGAACCTGAAGAACCGTCGATGTCGCATGAAGAACTTTTCCCGAAACCAGTGTTTATATTTCGGTCCAAGTGTGTCGCCCGGCCGGAATTCAGCAGCGATGGGATCGCGAGGGATGTTCTCGAATACGAATTTGGAGATCGCCTCAAGTCGTTTCTTGGCATTTTTCTGAACGAAGCCACGCGGGTCCTTCTGCTTAAGGGTCTCCACCTGGAGGATTAATGCCTCGAGCTGCTCAAGTAACAGCGGCTGCGCGAGGACCGACCAGCCGTTGATGACAGACGGCGCCGGAGGGATCTGCGGCGTCAGTCATCGTCCGGCGATAGCGGCTTGTCGAGATCAACGTCGACGTGCCTCACGAGTGCCTGGATACGTTCGCGCAGAGTCCCGTCGAAGCCCTTCAACCGATCGGGATGTGCTTCGATGTCCGGCGACAGAAAGGCCAGAAATTCCCCGCGGACAGGGTCCTCCACGTCCTCCGGCGACCCTCGCTCGAGGATCACCGTATCATCGGGCTGGACGGAGTAACGCAGCTTGTCGCGCTTGCCGAGCTTCAGCACACGGCGGATAGGGTCGGGCAGCTTCGTCTGATAACGATCGGTGACTGTGGATTCAGCGACAAGAGTCGCGGCTGCGGCGGTCAGACCAGCTCGGTTAGTCCGGCCCTACCGACCCTTCGCAGTGTTCCCGACATCGCTCGAGTGGGCTTGGCCCTGACGGGCCGTTGAGCCGGTTCGCGGTTCACCGTGGGGCGGCGCTGAAGCGCCCGACCGTTGCCGGCCGTGCCGCTTGCGCCGCGCAGGCCACTCCCCGCGCGTCACTTTCGGGTCCCTCGCCCGTAGCGGCGATGCGCACCGGCTCGCGCGCGATCCGCCGCTGCGCTAGGGCCTGGCCCGCTACAAGGCCGACCCGCCCTGGTACGGCGAGCTGCTCGATTATTCGAGTGCACTTCCACTCACCGGGGCCCAACCCGCATCGCGGGCCGGCCGTTAGCTCGCGAGCGCGCCGCCCGGCGCGATGCGCGTGGGAACCCTCACGCCCGATCAGAACAGCGCCAGGCCCTTCGAGAGCGCGATCCACACCCCGATGAGAAACGGCACGCCCACTCCGAGCCAGGCCAGCGCCGTGCCGAATCCTGGCTTACCGCGGGCCGCGGCGGCGGCCTGCTCGGCGTTGCTCTGCTCACTCTGCAGCGCGCGCTCGCGCGCCAGCTCCTCCTCCGACATGTAGTGCCGGTCGGCCACCGGCCGGATGAATGCGTTGCAGATCAGACCGACGAACAGAAGCGTCGCCATGATGTAGAGCGTCAGGTTGTAGACCTGCGCACGCGCAATGCCGTGATCGAGCTCGTACTGGCGCAGGCTGGCAATGAGCGCAGGCCCTGCGATGCCGGCGACCGACCAGGCAGTGATCAGCCGTCCGTGGATCGCCCCGACCATCTGGGTGCCGAAGATATCGGCGAGATAGGCCGGCAGCGTCGAGAACCCCCCGCCGTACATGGTCAGGATGATGCAGACGCTGAGGACGAACAATCCCGGGGCGCCGAGCCGGCCCCAGGTCGGCAGCAGCACGTAAAGGACAATTCCCACCACGAAGAAGGTGTAATAGGTGCGCTTGCGGCCGATGTAATCGGAGGACGCGGCCCAGAACAGGCGCCCCAGACTGTTGAACAGACTGATCAGCCCCACCAGTCCCGCAGCGGCGGCGACAATCGCCGCCTCCTGTGCGCCGGGCGAGAGCGCCACCCGATGGATGAGCTTCGCTCCGAAGACATCCTGCAGCATCGGGCTCGCCATCGAGATCACCCCGATGCCAGCCGTGACGTTCAGGCACAACACGAGCCAGATCAGCCAGAACTGCGGCGTCCTCAGGGCGCGGCCGAGATGAACGTGGCGGCGGGTGATCATCGAGCGCTCGCTCTCGGCTTCGGTCGGGGTGTATCCCTCGGGGTGCCAGCCGACCGGCGGCACCCGGAATCCAAATGCGCCCACGGCCATCACGACGAAGTAGATCACCCCGAGAATGACCAGCGAGGCCGACACCCCCTGCACGCCGTGGTGGGCGAAGCGGGCCATCAGCCACACCGCCAGCGGCGCACCGATCATGGCGCCGCCGCCGTAGCCCATGATCGCAAAGCCGGTCGCGAGTCCCCGTCGATCCGGGAACCATTTGATCAGGGTCGACACCGGCGTGATGTAGCCCAGCCCCTGGCCGACGCCGCCGAGCACGCCCGCCCCCAGGTAGACGATCCACAGCTGGTGCAGCGCAACGCCGATGCCGCCGGCCACGAGCCCCCCACCCCAGCACAATGCAGCGATGAAGCCCGCCTTGCGTGGACCGGCATGCTCGAGCCAGCCGCCCCAGATCGCCGCCGAGATGCCGAGGACCGCAATGAACGTCTCAAAGATGTGCGCCTCGGTCGGGACGCTCCAGTTGCACTGTGTCGTGGTGAGCTGGGCGAGGAAGCCCTGCGCGGCGCACACCGCCGGATTGGCGTGGGTGATGAGATGCGCCATCGGCAGCCAGAACACCGAGAAGCCATAGGCCATCCCGATGCACAGGTGGATGCACAGCGCCGCCGGCGGGACCAGCCAGCGGTTGAACTGCGGCG
>DAIDHH010000065.1 GCA_027452045.1 Gammaproteobacteria bacterium | reverse complement strand
TCGCAACGCACGGAGGGCTTGCCGAAAGTCGCTGAGCCCACCGGGTTCTATGGTATCGACCCGGACTCCGGCGGCAGCTGATGCGCTACTGGTGGGTCAACCAGAACCAGACCTTCCGCCAGGAGATCGAGGGAGGCTATCTCTGGTCGCCCAAGCGCAACAAGAACGGCCACCGCAATCCCTTCTACGAGTTCATGCGTGAGGTGGCCCCCGGCGACCTCGTCTTCTCCTTCTGTGACACGCGCATCGCGGCCCTCGGCATCGTCACCGGCTACTGCCGGGAGAGCCCGAAGCCAGAGGAATTCGGCACCGCCGGCACCCATTGGAGCCAGATCGGCTGGCGCGTGGGCGTTCGCTGGCAGCGCCTTTCGAATGCGATTCGCCCCAAGGATCATATTGGACGGCTACGCTCGGCCTTGCCACGGCAGTACGCACCGCTGACGCAGGACGGCAATGGCCTGCAGGGCATCTATCTGACCGAAATCGGTCGGGTGCTGGCAGCGGAGCTCTTTGCTCTGATCGGTGCCGAGGCCAGCCGGGTGGCAGACGCCGGGCGGGAAGTCAGCCGGATCGAGCGCGACTCGCCCGCATCGGAGCGGGACATCGAGGAATGGGAGAGGCGCATCGAAGTCGACATCGACACCAGTACGACGATCCCCCAGACCGATAGAACTGCGCTCGTCCAGGCGCGCCGCGGCCAAGGGATCTTCCGGGACAACGTACGCTCGATCGAGCACGCCTGCCGCATTACCCGGGTGGAGCGCATGGAGCACCTGATCGCGAGCCACATCCAGCCCTGGCGCGACAGCGACAATGAGGCGCGACTCAATGGCGAAAATGGCCTGCTCCTGACCCCGACGGTGGATCACCTGTTCGACAAGGGATTCATTTCCTTCGAGGACGCGGGGCAGCTCATCGTCTCTCCGGTGGCTGACCCCGTATCGCTCAGGCGGATGGGAATCGATCCCGATGCCCGCGCAAATGTCGGCGCCTTCTCGGAAGGGCAGCGGCGGTTTCTGGAATTTCATCGGGAGAACGTGCTGCGCATGGCGCGCGGCATCTCGAGGCGCTGATCCGAGTCTCGATGTCTCCTGAGCGTCGGCGGTCGCCGCTCAGGGCATCGCGCCGTATCCTTCCCAGGGTATTTGCCTTAACCCGAGGGCAAGAAGTCTGCTCTCATCCGCCCCAGGAACTCGCCGTCCCGATGGCCAAGCCCGACACCACAGATATCCGCCCTCAGCCGACGTACACCTTGCCGAGGCTGCCCGCTACCTGAAGGTAGCGCCAGCGATGCTGCGTGCGTGGCTTGTCGGACGGGATTATCCCAAGGGTGGCGACACCGTTCATTCCAAGCCGCTGACGTCCAGCGAACGCTGACCCCGACGTCACCATACGTTCCGATAGGACCGGCTCACGCTCTGGGGTGCGATCAAAACGTCGGGACTTGATCATAAGCCCCGACATTTTGTATCATCCCCGTCAATGGCGAAATCCGAACGGCAACGAGCGCTTCGAATCATCCGGGCGCAAGGCATCGCGCGTCCCAGGGACCTCGTTGCGCGCGGCATCTCCCGTGCGACTCTGGCTCGTCTGCTCGACGAGGATCTGGCGGTTCGAGAGGCGCGCGGCCTCTATGTGGTCGCGAATCACGCACCCACCGAGACGCATACGCTTGCTCAGGTCGCCAAGCGTGTCCCACACGCGGTGTTCTGCCTGCTGACCGCTCTGCGTTTTCATGGTCTGACGACGCAATCGCCGGCCGAAGTCTGGCTTGCGCTACCCGAGAAAGCTCGTCGTCCGCGCCTCGATTCACCGCGACTTCGCGTCGCTCGCTTCTCAGGCCCGGCGCTCACGACGGGCATTGAGGAACACACCGTCGAGGGGGTGGTGATCCATGTGTACTCGGCTGCCAAAACGGTAGCCGACTGCTTCAAATACAGAAACAAGATCGGCATCGATGTTGCAGTGGAAGCGCTGCGCGACTTCAGCCGCAGGTATCGCGGCGGTGCGACGGAGCTTGCACGCTGCGCGAAAATCTGCCGAGTGTCGCGTGTACTGCAGCCGTACCTGGACGCAATCGCGTGACTGTCAAGGCCAACCTCGGCGCCTCGGTTTCTGTCCGCCTGCTCAATCTCGCTGCTAAGAGCGGCCTCGACTACCAAACGGTGTTGACGAGCTACATCCTGGAAAGATTTCTGTATCGTCTTGGCGTCTCAGATCTTCGCGAGCGCTTTGTCCTCAAGGGCGCAATGCTGCTGCGGCTGTGGTCGGACAGACCTTACCGGGCGACCCGAGACCTCGACCTGCTGCGCTGCGGCGATCCCGGCGCCGAGCAAATTCACCGCGATATCGAGGCAATAGTCTCGACGGTGGTTTCCCCGGACGGTGTGAGCTTCGACGCGGAAAGCATCCACACAGAAGCCATTCGGGCCGAAGATGAGTATGCCGGTGTGCGTGCCACGCTGAACGCCCGCCTGGGCTCTGCGCGGGTGAACCTGCAGATCGACATGGGCGTTGGAGATGCGCTCTCGACGGTTCCGCGAAAATGCCACTATCCGACGTTCCTTGAATTCCCTGCCCCACAAATTCTCGCTTATCCGAGAGAGGCGGTGATTGCTGAGAAATTCGAAGCGATGGTCATCCTCGGTGATCGCAATAGCCGCATCAAGGACTTCTTCGATATTCACTACCTTGCCAGCCATTTCGAGTTCGACCGCGCCGCCCTGCGCGCGGCGATCCGCCAAACGTTCGATCGCCGCCGTACGCCGATACCTCCCGACGTGCCTGTTGCGCTGACGCGTGAGTATTGGACGAATCCGTCTCGCCCCGCGCAATTGCGTGCCTTCTCCAAGCGTGCGCGCATCAGCGCGCCTGAGGACTTTGCAGAAGTCTGTAGTCAGGTGCTGTCGGGATTTCTGTGCCCAATACTCGACGATTTGCGGCAGGGCTCGGGCCGGCTCGGGATCTGGCATTCAGGAGGCCCGTGGCGGAACAACTCATGAGGGCCTTCGCCGAGCCAAAAAAAAGAGGCGCGGTGAGAAATCGGCGGCGGGGTTGGTAGACGCCATCCGCCATCGGACGCCGAAGACAAATGTGCATCGGGCGAAGCGCAGGAGATCGTTCGCTGAAGTGGGTGCGTGCACCTTGAGCGTGTCGAATCGCAGCTGCAGATTTGACTGCAAGCCAGCTACATAGCGAGCTACGCTACTCCGCGTTCTGCACCTGCTCGCGCATCTGCTCGATGATCACCTTCATGTCGACGGCGGTGCGGGTGGTCTCGAGGTCCTGGGACTTGGAGGAGAGCGTGTTGGCCTCGCGGTTGAGTTCCTGCATGAGAAAGTCGAGACGCCGTCCGGCGGGCTCGTCGGCGGCGATGACGCGGCGGACTTCCGTGATGTGGCCGGTGAGACGCTCGAGCTCCTCGTCCACATCGAGGCGCTGCAGGAGGAGCGCTATTTCCTGCTCCAGGCGGTCCGGATCGGCCGCCGAGGCGAGCTCCTTGACGCGCTCGCGCACGCGCGTGGTGAGGCGCGTCTGGATCTCGGGTAGCCTCGAGTGCACCTGCTTCACGAGGCCCTCGAGCCCGGCGCAGCGCTGCTCGAGCACCTCGCGCAGCTTCTCGCCTTCGCGCGCCCGGGCGGCCTTGAGCTCATCCGTCGCGCCATCGAATAGTGACCGCGCCGCCGTGAGGAGCTCCTCTCCGCCCGGGCTCACGTCCTTGAGCACGCCCGGCCAGCGCAGGACCTCGAGCAGATTGGCCGTGCCGACCGGGATGACTCGCTGCAGCTCATCGAGCCGGACCGTCAGGCGCTCGAGCACCAGGGGGTCCACCTCGAGGCTGGCCGCCGAGGCGTGCGCGATCCGGTAGGAGATGGTGCAGTCGACCTTGCCGCGGCGAATGTCGCGCGCCAGGCGGGTCCTGAACTCCCCTTCCAGGGCGCGCAGCTCCTCCGGCAGGCGGAAGCCCGCCTCGAGGAAGCGGTGATTGACGCTGCGCAGCTCGCACACGAGCGTGCCCCAGGGGCCCGAGAGCTCGCGGCGTGCGAAACCTGTCATGCTGGAAATCATGGGGAAGCGCTACGCTGTCGGCGTCCTGTGATGATATAAAGCGGGCCCCACAGCTTAACAGATGCGCGGATCTTCCTTGCGGATCGAGTATGCCGACGTCAGCCTGCTGGGCGGACGCGCAGAGAACCAGGACCGTGTCGCCACCGTCGTCACCGAGCAGACCTCGCTCCTGCTCGTCGCCGACGGCATGGGCGGATACGCCAATGGCGCGCGCGCCGCCGAGATCACACGGCAGGTCGTGCTCGAGGCGTTCAAGCACGCGCCGCGGCCGATCTTCGATCCCATGGGGTTCCTGCACCTGACCCTCGGGCGCGCTCACGATGAGGTGGTCAAGCTCGGGGAGTCGCTGCCGATTGACCAGCGGCCGCGCGCCACCTGTGCGCTGTGCCTCGTGCAGCAGGGCGCGTCCTGGTGGGCGCACGTCGGCGACAGCCGGATCTACCACGTGCGGCGCGGCAAGCTTGCGGGGCGCAGCCGTGACCACAGCCACGTGGAAGGACTGTTGCGCGACGGGCTGATCACCGCCGAGCAGGCGCAGGCCCATCCCATGCGCAATTATGTGGAATGCTGCCTGGGTGGCATTCCGATCCTGCCCGATATGGCGATCACCCGCCGTGTCGCGCTCGAGCCGGGGGACACGCTGCTCGTGTGCAGCGATGGCCTGTGGGGTGGCCTCAAGGAGGGCGAGCTGGTGGCCGCGCTCGGCTCGGGCACGCCGCTGCGAGAGACGGTGCTCGAGCTGGCCCGGCGCGCGGTGAAGCGCGTCGGCGCCGCGAGCGACAACACATCCGCCGCCGCATTGCGGTGGCTGGACCAGAATTGACCGAAGCCTGAGAGAGACTGGAAAAGACATGCGACCGAGCGGACGCGCTTCCGATCAGATGCGGCCCGTGAGCTTCACGCGCCGCTTCGCCAAACATGCCGAGGGCGCCGTGGTGGTCGAGTTCGGCGACACGCAGGTGCTGTGCACCGCGAGCGTCGAGGACTCGGTGCCGGCCTTCCTGCGGGGCAAAGGCCAGGGCTGGGTCACGGCCGAGTACGGCATGCTGCCCCGCGCCACGCATACGCGCTCGGCCCGCGAGGCGGCCCGCGGCAAGCAGGGCGGCCGCACACTCGAAATCCAGCGGCTCATCGGCCGCTCGCTCCGGGCGGTCATCGACCTCAAGGCGCTCGGCGAGCGCACCATCACCGTGGACTGCGACGTTCTGCAGGCCGACGGGGGGACGCGCACCGCGTCCATTGCGGGAGGCTACGTGGCGCTCGCCCAGGCATGCCGCCTGCTGCTCAAGCGGCGGCAGATCGCCGCCAACCCGCTGCACGGCCAAGTGGCCGCCATCTCGGTCGGGATCGTGGGCGGCGAGCCGGTGCTCGATCTCGATTACCGCGAGGACTCGCAGGCCGAGGTCGACATGAACGTGGTGATGAATGATGGCGGCGCCTTCATCGAGCTGCAGGGCACCGCCGAAGGGCACGCGTTCCGCCGGCACGAGCTCGATGCCATGCTCGCGCTGGCGGCCGGCGGCATCGAGCGGCTATTCCCGCTGCAGCTTCAGGCCCTGGAGAATCCATGACGGACTCGATCGGCGGTCCTGGCGCATGAAAATCGTCCTGGCGAGCGGCAATCCCGGCAAGCTGCGCGAGCTTGGGGCGCTGCTCGGTCCCACGGGCCTCAGCGTCGTGCCGCAGAGCGCCTTCGGGATCGAGCCGCCGCCCGAGACCGGGACGACCTTTCTCGAGAACGCGCTCCTCAAGGCCCGGTTTGCCTCGAAGATCTCGGGCCTTCCGGCACTCGCGGATGATTCAGGGATCGAGGTGGACGCGCTGCAGGGCCGACCCGGGGTTTTCTCCGCCCGTTTCGCCGGGGAAGGCGCCAGCGACGAGGCCAACCTGCGCAAGCTCCTCGCCGATCTCGCCGGGGTGCCCGAGGCGCGGCGGCAGGCCCGCTACCAGTGCGTGATCGCTCTCGTGCGGCGACACGACGATCCCGAACCACTCATTGCCCACGGGACGTGGGAGGGTCGCATCGCCGAGGCCCCGAGGGGCACGGGCGGATTCGGCTACGACCCGATCTTCCTGCCCGCCGGATCGAGCCGCACCGCGGCCGAGCTCGATGCGGCGGACAAGAATGCCCGCAGCCACCGGGGACAGGCGCTTGGGGCACTGGTTGCGGGCGTGGGCGACTGGCTCGGCGCCTCGATCGCGCAAGCCGGCCCAGCCGGCGCCCACGGCCGGTTGTACGTGCTCGCCGCGCCCTCGGGCGCAGGCAAGACCTCGCTCGTCCGGGAGCTGCTCACGCGCATGCCGCAGCTGCGCCTGTCGATCTCGCACACCACTCGTGCCCGCCGTCCCACCGAGACCGACGGCCGGGAGTACTACTTCGTGACCGTGGCGCAGTTCCAGCGCATGGTGGACGAGGGCCGTTTTCTCGAGCACGCCCGCGTGTTCGACAATTGCTACGGGACGGCCCGCGAGCCGGTCGAGCGCACGCTCGCGCAGGGCCGGGACGTGGTGCTCGAGATCGACTGGCAGGGCGCCCGGCAGGTGCGCGCCGCCTTGCCCGCCTGCCGGACGATTTTCGTGTTGCCCCCGTCGCGAGAGGCCCTGGAACAGCGGCTTCGAGGCCGCGCCACGGACGCGGCCGAGGTGATCGCCCGCCGCCTGAGGGATGCGGTGAGCGATATGTCGCACTGGAATGAATTCGACTACGTCGTGGTGAACGACGATTTCGAGCGCGCGGTCACGGACCTGATGCGAATCGTCCAAGGACAAGGCGAGACGCTGGCGGCGGGCAGGCCAGATCTGGCGCCGCTGCTGCGGCGCCTGCTGCTGGCCTGATGAGGCCTGCTTGACGTATACTCCGGTTATCTTGCGCGCTGGCCGCGCCCCTTTGAGTTCACCGAGTTCCCGCACGCCATGGCTCGAATCACCGTCGAAGACTGTCTGCAAAACGTCGATAACCTGTTCCAGCTGGTGATCCTGGCCGCCCAGCGCGCCCGGCGCATCGCCAATGGCGCCGAGCCGACCGTTCCCGTGGAGAACGACAAGCCGACCGTGGTGGCGCTGCGCGAGATTGCCGCGGGCAACGTCACCGTCGAGATGCTGCGCGAGCCCGAGCCGCCGCCGGCCGAGCAGGCCGCTCCCGCCGTGCCGGAGCTGGACATGCAGTCCGCCTTCCGCGCCCCGCAGTTCGGCCTGAGAGAATGACGCCCAGGGGGCAGCGCTCTCCCTGACTCCATATGGATTATGCGTCTTCTCTCCTGGGACTGCTTCCCGGCGGAAGGCGCACACCCGGGCTGAAGGATCTGCTCGCCTCGGTCGGCCGCTACCTGCAGCCCGAGCAGGTGGAGCGCATCCGCGAGGCGGCGGAGTTCGGCGCCTCGGCCCACAAAGGGCAGAAGCGCCGCTCGGGCGAGCCCTTCATCGCCCACCCGGTCGCCACGGCGGCGATTCTCGCCGATCTGCACCTCGATCCTGACACCCTCATCGCCGCAATCCTCCACGACGTCATCGAGGATACGCGCACGCCGAAGGACCAATTGGCGGAGCGCTTCGGCGCCGACGTGGCGGAGCTCGTGGACGGGGTGACCAAGCTCGATGCCATCCAGTTCAAGAGCCGCGAGGAGGCGCAGGCCGAGTCCTTTCGCAAGATGCTGCTCGCGATGGTGCGCGATCTGCGCGTCATCCTGGTGAAGCTCGCCGACCGCACGCACAACATGCGCACCATCGACGCGATGCCGCCGCACCGGCGGCGCGCGATCGCGCGCGAGACGCTCGAGATCTATGCACCCATCGCAGAGCGGCTCGGCCTCTACAACCTGAAACTCGAGCTCGAGGAACTCGGGTTCCAGGCGCTGTATCCCAGGCGCTACCGGGTGTTGGAACACGCCCTGCGCAAGGCGCGCGGCAACCAGAAGGAGTTCCTCAAGAAAATCGAGGAGCAGCTGTCCGCGGCGCTCGAGAAGCGGGGCATCACCGCGCGGGTCGATACCCGCGAGAAGCATATCTACAGCATCTACAAGAAGATGCTGCGCAAGCGCACCTCGCTCTCGGAGATCGTCGATGTGTACGGGCTGCGCATCGTGGTCGATGAGTTCGACACCTGCTACCGGGCCCTCGGGGTGGTGCACTCGGTGTTCAAGCCCATGCCCGGCCGCTTCAAGGACTACATCGCCATCCCCCGGGTGAACGGCTACCAGTCGCTCCACACGACGCTCTTTGGCCCGAACGCCGTGCCCATCGAGGTGCAGATCCGTACCGAAGACATGCACCGCGTGGCCGAATCCGGCATCGCCGCCCACTGGAAATACAAATCCGGCGGCGGCGCCGACTCGATGCAGCAGCAGCGTGCGCGGGAGTGGCTCTCGAGCCTGGTGGAGCTGCAGGAGGACGGGAGCTCGGAGGAGTTCCTGGAGAGCGTCAAGGTCGACCTCTTCCCGGACAAAGTGTACGTCTTCACGCCCAAGGGCAAGATCCTGAGGCTCCCGAGCGGGGCCACGGTGGTCGATTTCGCCTACGCCGTGCACACCGACGTCGGCAACCGTTGCGTCGCGGCCAAAGTGGACCGGCGACTGACGCCGCTGCGCACCGTGCTGCGCAATGGGCAGACGGTGGAGATCATCACCGCCAAGGGCGCGGTGCCCAATCCGGCGTGGGTGGGGTTCGTGGTCACCGCCAAGGCGCGCAGCGCCATACGGCACTATCTGAAGAGTCTGCGGCGCACCGAGGCGATCGATCTCGGCCACCGGCTGCTCGCGCAGGCGCTCGCGGAGTTTCATCTGTCGCTCGAGGAGGTCGGCCCCGAGACCCGGGAGGCGATGCTCGGGGAGTTCGGCATGAAGAACTCCGACGAGCTGTACGAGAAGATCGGGCTCGGCGAGCGCCTGGCGCCGCTCGTGGCGCGCCGGCTCCTGCCCGCAGCCGCCGTGGAAGCTGGCGCGAGCAAACCGGCGCCGCTGGCGATCGCCGGCACCGAGGGGCTGCTCGTCACCTATGCGCGCTGCTGCTTCCCCCTGCCCAACGACCCGGTGTTCGCGTTCCTCTCGGCCGGGCGCGGCGTGGTCATCCATCGCGACCGCTGCGTCAACGTCGAAGACTATCGCAAGCACCCCGAGAAATGGCTGCCGGTGAGCTGGCAGAGCGTTCCGGACCGGCTCTTCACCTCGGAGATCCGCGTGCACGTGGCCAACCGCACCGGCGTGCTCGCCGGGGTGGCCGCGGCCATTGCCAGCGCCGACACCAACATCCATCATGTCTCGATCGAGGAGCAGGAAGGCGATGCGTCGATCCTCACCTTCGAGATGAAAGTCCGCGACCGCAAGCAGCTGGCGCGCGTGATGCGGGTCATCCGCCGACTGCCGGACGTGACCCGCGTCAGCCGGACCATCGCCGCTCATGCGCGTGGCGGTCGCGCCGAGGACGATTACGACGAGCAGGATTCGAATCCCGAAACTCCATGAGGACCCACATGAGCCGCACGATCATCCACACCGACAAGGCGCCGCAGGCGATCGGAACCTACTCCCAGGCCGTGCGCGTGGGCGACACCGTGTTCCTCTCCGGCCAGATTCCGCTCGACCCGGCCACCATGGAAATCGTCGGCGGTGGCATCGAGGCGGAAATCCGCCAGGTGTTCGAGAACCTCAAGGCGGTGGCCGAGGCCGCGGGCGGGACTCTGGCGCAGGCCGTGAAGGTCAACATCTACCTCACCGATCTCGGCCACTTCCCCAAAGTCAACGAGATCATGGCGCAGTACTTCCCGCAGCCTTATCCGGCGCGGGCGGCGGTCGGTGTCGCGCAGCTGCCGAAGGGCTCGCGGGTCGAGGCCGAGTGCGTTCTGCACCTTGGCTGAAGCCGAGCGCAGGCCGGGTGTCAGCGAGCAGCGGCCGGTCACGGCGCTGCGCGGGGTCGGCGCGGCCCTCGCCGAGCGGCT
>DAIDHH010000064.1 GCA_027452045.1 Gammaproteobacteria bacterium | reverse complement strand
TCCTCGACACGCACCTGGAGTTCTACGCGCTGCACCTGTTCTGGCTGCAGCGCATCGAGCACCTGGTGCTGCACCACCTCGCGCCCTTCCTGATCGCACTTGCCGCGCCGCTGCCGCTGCTCGAGCAGGGCGTACCGCGCTGGGTCCGCGCGCGGGTTCTCGCCCCGCTCGGCGCCAATCGTGTGGTGCGCGCCCTGTATCGCGCCGTGCAGCAGCCGATTCTCGCCAGCACGCTGTTCGTGGGACTCATCTACCTCTGGCTGATCCCCTCGGTGCAGCTCGATACCATGTTGAGCCGCAGCGACTATGGATTCATGAACGCCTCGATGCTCGTGGACGGAATCCTCTTCTGGTGGCTGATGGTTGGGCCCGAGGACCCGCGGCGCACGGTCCGCCTCTCCTACGGCGCCCGCATGGCCATACTGGTCGCCATCACGATCCCGCAGTCGCTGCTCGGCGCCTACATCACCTTCCACCACGGCCTGTTGTACCGCTCGTTCGAGATTTGCGGGCGCGCGGCGAGCATCGCTCCGCTGGTCGATCAGCAGTTGGGAGGACTCAACACCTGGCTGCCGCCGGGGATGATGAGCGCCATCGCTCTGGCGGTGATCGCCTCGCGCGCCATGCGCGAGAGCAAGCGCCTCAGCGCTCGCCCGGGAGCCCCTGATCCGCTCGCCCGGCCGGCCGCATCACCTCGTAAAGCGGACTCCCCTGGCTGGAGTCCGCAAATCGATGCTCCGGAAGCGGACGGCAGTGCACTGCACCTCGCACCGCCGCGAATGTTGCCTCGCTGAGCGCCACGTCGACCTCGGGTGAGGCGGCGTGCAGGGATCGCGCAAGCCGCGGCGTCGGACCGACCACCTCGAAGTCCGGCAGGCATGGGCCGCGCTGGCGCGGCGGAAGGAACACCACGCCCGTGTGTATGCGCACTCGGGGCCGAAGTCCCTCCAGGGCCTCGCACAATGCGAGACCGGCTCTCACGGCCTGCAAGGCGGCCTGGTCGCAGGACTCGGGGTAGCCGAAGTAGACGGTCAGATCGAGACTCCCGCCCGGGCACACCGCCCCGCCGTGGCGACGCATCAGCTCGCCCCCGATCTCGGCGAAGCGTTTGGAGCGCTCGTACATCTCCTCCGGGTCGACGGTCGGGGGGCAGCGCAGCTCGGCCGACAACACGGTGAGCGAGCGCCGCTCCCCCGCGCGCCCGCGCGGAGCGGCCGTGCACACTCGCGCATCCCATGGGCTCGAGTGGCCGCCCGCGGCACCGCTCGCCGCACCGGCCGCCTTGCCTCGTCCGGCGCGAATGGACTCGTAGAGCGCACGGCTCGCCTCCTCGGGTTCGACGCCGAGCTCCTCGGCGAGCACCGAGCGCATGCGCCGGTAGTGCGCGAGGGCGGCATTGCGCGAGCCGCCGAGCGCCAGCACCCGGATCACCTGCCGATGAGCCTCTTCATGCCAGGGCTCGACTCGCAGCTGGGCACGCGCGTAGCGCAACGCCAGCTCGTATTCCCCGCTTTGCTCGTGACAGGCCGCCAGGTGACCGAACATCTGCGACGCGCGGCGCTCGAAGCCTTCACGCTTCAGCTCGAGCCAGCTCTCGAACTCCGGCGCATCGGGCAGCGACAGTCCGGCGAGGAACGGGCCTCGGTACTGGCCCGCCGCCACGAGGTGGCAGTTCCGGCATACCGCCCACGACCGTGGGCTCGCCTCCGCGCAGCCGGCCGGCTCGATGATGTCGAATGCCGCGATGTCGATGTCATGTGAGCCACGCTTGAAGGCGACGGTCTCGCGGCTCACCGTAAGCAGCGCGCCAGGACCCTCCTCGTCCTCGAGCGCATCGCGCAGCGCCGTGAGCGCCTGTCGCAGGCTCTGGCGGGCATGATTCTCGTCGCGCTCGGGCCAGAGCAGCCCCGCGAGCCCCTGGCGCGTGTGCGTCTGCGCCGATTCCGCGGCGAGGTAGGCGAGCAGCGCGCCGATCTTCCCGCGACCGAGTCCGGCGAGGCGCCGGCCATTGCGCAGGACTTCGAAGCCCCCGAGCAGCCGGATGGAGAAATGGGCCTGGCGCATGATGAATGCTCGAGCTTGGCACGCCTCGCTCGCGGCGGCCCATAGGTATTCATGCGTACGCCGTCCGCGGGCCGCGCCTCATCCGCCGCCGGATTCAGCTGCCTGCGGATGCATCAGGCCGGGGGCCGCTCCCCGCGCAGCGCACTGGCGCATTCATCGATGAGTTCCCAGCCTGCCGGGGACAGACGTACCCAGGATGCCCGTCGATCCTCGGCGGCGGTGCTGATCTCCACCAGCCCGGCGCGCTTAAGCGCGGCGCACAGCCGACTCGCGCGCGACTGGCCGAGGCCGAGCCGCTCGCGCAGCTCCCCCATCCTCACCGGCTGCTCCGCCCGAGTGCCGAGAAAGATCAGAATGGGCTCGGCGAAGCCCGGCAGGCGGTTGCCATTGCCCATCCTGAGACACAGCAGCGCCCCGAGCAGACCGTGCAATTCATCGGCGGAAGGGGACGGCCGCCGCGACATCATTTCAGCAACCTCTGGGGTTGCACCGCATTTTTTAGGTGACTAACTCTACAACAAATTCTACCTGCGCGCCCCTATCCCCGCGCCAACACATGATCCTGCGCCGTGAGGGCGCCATCGTGCTCCGCCGCCGGCGCCAGAGTGAACAGGATCGTCGCACCGGTCCCGGGACTGCCATCGCACCAGAGGCGCCCGCCGTGGCGCTCGATGATCCGGCGGGCGAGAATCAGTCCGAGGCCGTCCCGGCGGCGCGGTCCGTCCTGCGCATGTCTGGCGGAGCCCTGCCGCCCTGCGGCCGCGGGCTCGAACCCCACGCCGTTGTCGCGGACGAAGCACACGGTCTCGGGCCCCATGGGAGTGCGGCCGATCTGGATGCCGGGCTGCTCGGCACGCCGAGTGCGCCGCCACGCGTCCTCCAGCAGCACCGTCAACAACAGCTCGAGGAGGCCCGGGTCGGCTTCGACCCGAAGATCGGGCATCACGTACACATCGAGGCTGCGCCCGGGCTCGCGCGTGCGCAGGCGCTCAACGGCCGCCCAGGCAAGCGCCGTCAGATCGAGCGGCTGCGGCGCGATGTGCCGCCGATCGATGTCGCCGAGGACGAGCAGCCGCTCCAGGAGTTGCCCGATCCGCCGCAGCTCCTCGCTCGCGCGCTTGAGATCGGCCGGGTCCTCCGCTTGCGTGGGCCCGGCGCCGCGGTGGCGCAGCCGGCCCGCGAGGCGCTCGACGCTCGGCAGCCGGTTGCGCAGCACATGAGTCAACCCGGCCCGCATCACCTCGATGTCCCGACGCGCCGCCTCGAGCCGGCGCAGACTGTCCTGCAATTGATCATCCAACAGCTCGATGCGGCGCGAGGCGCGCCCGGCGTGGCGCGCACGATGACCAGAATAGCCCGACGAACCCATGATGCCTGTCCCGATTCCGAAGTGGGCGTCTGAGCAGACCTCCGCCCGCCTTCCCTGCCGGACATCTTACGCCGTTCGATTGCCGCCCGACATCGCCTCATCGTCGCCAGATAGCGTCAGCTGTGGCGCGGCACGGCCGCCGGGAGCCTCCGATCCTTACGCCCCCCGGGGCCTGACAACCCAACGGCCCGCGCCGCGCATCCAACCGCGCCGGCGCCCGCAAAGATAACACCATGCCGGTCGTCGCGGCCACGGTTGGCGGTCCGTCCCGGAGACTCTCGCCAACATCGCCAACATCGGCGCATGCATTTCTGATGAGCCCATTGCCCGACGACCGATCGGGCGCACATGGGGACGGCGAGACACTCTCGCGCAGGGAGCCGGCAGCGGCCGCCACCGGCCTCCAGCGGCTGCGCTCGGAGCCAGCTCCCGGGCGAAGTTCCGGCTGGATCGCGACGCGCAACCGCCGGGCGAGCGGCCACACCAGGCCCGCGTGAAGCGCGGGTCTCGCGCAGTGGGAGCGATCTCCCTTGGTCGGGAAGCGTGGTCGCGCCGGCGTCATTGACTGCGCGACCGGGGCCGCTACCATGCCGCGATGTCCGAACCGACCTCCCCTGCTCCCGATGCACCGTCCGAGCGCCCGGCGTGGTGGGTACGCTTGCTCTCGCGCGCGCCGCTTGCGGTCCTTTATCGACTGGCGGACCTGCTCGGCTGGCTCGCCTTCCGGGTTTTTCCCTATCGTGACCAGGTCGTGCGCGGCAATCTGTCCCGCTCCTTCCCCGACTGGGACGATCAAAGGATGCGGGCCGTGCGCCGTGGCTACTACCAAGGCTTCGCCGACATGCTGGTCGAGGTGATCAAGTCGGCGACGCTCTCGGCGGATGAGATCCGGCGCCGTGTGCGCATCCTCAATCTCGAGGCGACCCGCGCGTATCTCTCGCAGGGACAGTCCGTGCTGCTCGCCGCGGCCCACCAGTGCAACTGGGAATGGATGCTGCTCGCGCTTTCCCTCGAGCTCGGCTACCCGCTCGATGCGGCCTACAAGCCGCTCGTCGACCCGTGGGCCGAGCGCGAGATGAAGCTCGTGCGCGGCCGCTTCGGCTGCCGGCTCATACCGGCCAAGCAGCTGCTTGCCGACATCATCAGGCGGGGCAAGGTGGCGCGCGCGGTGGCCATGGTCGCCGACCAGGAGCCGACCACCAGCGAGCACAAGCACTGGACACGGTTCCTCAACCGCGATACGGCGTTCTACATGGGGCCCGAGGAGATCTCGCGCGTCACGCGCTTCCCGGTGTTCTTCATCGCGATGCGCCGGGTGCGGCGCGGCTTCTACGAAATGGAGTTCGTGCCGCTGTGCGCACCGGGCGAGCAACTACCGCCCGGGGCGCTCACCGAGCGCTACGTGCGGCAGGTGGAGCGGCAGATCCTCGATGCGCCCGCCGACTGGCCCTGGTCGCACAAGCGCTGGAAGCTCAAGAAGTCCGTCTACGCCGGCCGCGGCAGCGCCACTCGCGCCTAGGGAGTCTGCTCAGCGCCGCTCGCATCTCGCCTGAGTTCCCTCGGCAACCCGAACGTCACCTTCTCTTCCCGGCCCGCCACCTCGCGCGGCACCTGCGCGCCCCACGCGCGCAGCTGCTCGAGCACGCCCCGCACCAACACCTCCGGCGCCGATGCGCCGGCCGTGAGGCCGACGCTGCGCTTGCCCTCGAACCACTCGGGCCTGAGATCCTGCGGTCCATCGACCAGGTAGCCCGGCACACCGGAGCGCTCGGCGAGCTCGCGCAGGCGGTTGGAGTTGGAGCTCGAGCGTGAGCCGACCACGATGAGGATGTCGCAATCGCTCAGCAGCTTCTTGACCGCATCCTGACGGTTCTGGGTGGCGTAGCAGATGTCCTCCTTGCGCGGCGTGGCGAGCGAGGGGAAACGGCGCCGCAGGGTTTCGACGATCTCCGCGGTATCGTCCACCGACAGCGTCGTCTGGGTCACGAACGCCAGGTTGGCTGGATCGCGCACCTCGAGACGCTCGGCCTCCTGGACGTTGCCGACCAGCACCATTTTTCCGCCGAAGGAAGTGTCGAAGCGACCCATGGTGCCTTCCACTTCCGGGTGGCCCGCATGGCCGATGAGGATCACCTCGCGCCCCTCGCGGGCATAGCGCTGCACCTCCATGTGCACCTTGGTCACCAGAGGACAGGTGGCATCGAAGACCTTGAGGCCCCGTTCCCGCGCCTCGTTCTCCACCGCGTGCGATACGCCGTGGGCGGAGAAGATCACCGTGGCCCCGGCGGGCACTTCGCGCAACTCCTCGACGAACACGGCGCCGCGCTCGCGCAGCCGGTCGACGACGTGACGATTGTGCACCACTTCGTGGCGCACGAAGATCGGCGCGCCGAACAGGTCGATCGCGCGCTCGACGATGTCGATGGCCCGGTCTACTCCGGCGCAGAAGCCGCGGGGATTGGCCAACAGTACTTGCATCTCGTCCTCCTTATCCGGCGGCGGCGCCACGCCCCCGCCAGAGATCGATAAAGAGCAGCACGGCGCCCACTGTGATCGCCGAGTCCGCCAGGTTGAATGCCGGGAAATAGGCGCCGTGCCAATGGACGGCCACGAAGTCCACCACGTCTCCGATGCGCAGCCGGTCGATCATGTTGCCGAGCGCTCCACCCATGATGAGCGACAGGGCAAGACACTGTAACCCCTGGCGGCGCGCCTCGAGCTGGCGCAGATACAGCGCGATCAGCACCGCGACCACGAGCGCGAGCAGCGTGAACAGCCAGCGTTGCCAGCCGGACTCCCGGGCGAGCATGCTGAATGCGGCGCCGCTGTTGTAGGTGAGCGTCAGGTCGAGGACCGGGAGCACGCGCACTGCGGTCTGAAAGCCGATGTGCCGCACCACCAGCGCCTTGGTCCACTGGTCGAGCCCGATCACGGCGAGCGCCACCGGCAGCCACCACAGGCCGCTCTTGTCTCGAATCGCGCTCATACGAACCGCCGCTCCTCGCCCGGGCCCTCGACGTTGGTGACGCAGCGGCCGCAGAGCTCGGGATGCACGGGATGTGTCCCGACCTCCGGACGGCGCTGCCAGCAGCGCACGCACTTGGGGTCCTTCGTGGGCTTGACCGCGACCCAGACGCCTTTGCGGGCGAGGTTCGCGGCCGGCGCGGCCCCGGCCGGCGGCTCATGCTCGATGCGATGCATCCGCGCATGCGAGGTGATGAAGAAGAATCGCAGCTCCTCGCCGAGGACATTGAGCCGATTGAATTCGCCCGCTGCGCAGTAGATGTCCACCTCCGCATCGAGCGGTGCGCCGATCGCGCCGGCATCGCGCAGCTTCTCGAGCTCGCGCGTCACATCGGTGCGCAGCGCGAGCAGCGCCGGCCAGTCGATCTCGGCGGCGCTCACCGGCGGCAACTCGTGCCAGGTGGCGAGGAACACCGACTCGGCATGCTCTCCCGGCAGGTACTGCCAGATCTCCTCCGCGGTGAAGGAGAGGATGGGCGCGATCCAGCGCACCATGCTCTCGGCGATGTGATACATCGCGGTTTGCGCCGAGCGGCGCGCACGGCTCTCCGTGGGCAGCGTGTACATGCGGTCCTTCAGCACATCCAGGTAGAACGAGCCGAGGTCCACGCTGCAGAAGTTGTGCACCTTCTGATAGATCAGATGGAAGGCGTAACGCCGGTACGCCTCCACGATCTCGCGGTGCAAGGCCGCCGCGCGCTCGAGCGCCCAGCGGTCGAGCGCGAGCAGGGTCGCGGGAGGAAGCGCATGCCGCTGCGGATCGAAGCCGTTCAGGTTGCCGAGCAGGTAGCGCACGGTGTTGCGCATGCGCCGGTACGAATCGGCCATGCGCTTGAGGATCTGATCCGAGACGCTCATCTCGTTGGCGTAATCGGTCGCCGACACCCACAGCCGCAGCACATCCGCCCCAAGGCTGTTCATGACCTTCTGCGGCGCCACAACGTTGCCGAGGGACTTCGACTGCTTGCGCCCCTGCTCATCGACCGTGAACCCGTGGGTCAGCACTCCCTTGTAGGGAGCGCGCTCGTAGAGCGCCTCGGACATCAGCAACGAGCTGTGGAACCAGCCGCGATGCTGATCTGAGCCTTCCAGGTACAGATCCACCGGCGCGCGGATTTCGCTGCGCTCGGCACCCACGCACTCGAACGACAGTCCCGAGTCCGCCCACACGTCCATGACGTCGGTTACTTTCTCGTAGTCGGCGCTCTCGGCACCCAGCAGTTCGGCGGGATCGAGCGAGAACCACGCCTCGATCCCCTCGCGCTCGACGCGTTGAGCGACCTTTTCGATCAGTTCCTGAGTGCGCGGATGCAGCTCGCCGCTGCGGGCATGGACGAACAGCGGAATGGGCACGCCCCAGAGGCGCTGGCGCGAGATGCACCAGTCCGGACGGCCCTCGATCATGCCGCTGATGCGCTGCTCGCCCCACTCGGGCGTCCAGCTCACCTTCTTGATGTCCCTCAGCGCGTGCTCGCGCAGGTGATTCTGCTCCATCCCGATGAACCACTGCGGGGTGGCGCGGAAGATGACCGGGGTCTTGTGGCGCCAGCAGTGCGGATAGCTGTGCTGCAGTTTCTGGTGGGCCAGCAGACGGCCGCGCCCGGTGAGTTCCTGGAGCAGCACGGCGTTGGCTTCCTCGACCTTCAGGCCCGCCACGATGGGCGTATCGGCAAGGAAGCGTCCATCGTTGCCGACGGGATTGACCACCGGCAGGCCGTAGCGCTGGCCGACGACGTAGTCCTCCTGGCCGTGCCCCGGGGCGGTGTGCACGGCCCCGGTGCCCGCCTCGAGGGTCACGTGCTCACCGAGAATCACCGGCACCTGCCGCTCCTGGAAGGGATGCTCGAGCTTCAGGCCCTCGAGCGCGCGCCCCTCGGCCTCGCCCAGGCGCTCGTATCCGGTGGCGCCGTAGCGCTGCAGGCAGCCCTCCAGAAGCTCCGTCGCGAGGATGAGCCTGCGCCGCCCGCCGGCAAGGTGCGCCTCGACCAGCGCGTAGCGAAACTCATCTCGAAGCGCAACGGCCTGGTTGGCGGGCAGCGTCCAAGGCGTAGTGGTCCAGATGACGAGGTCCGCCGGGGTCTGCCCGAGAGCGTCCGGCGTTAGACCGAAGCGCTTCTCGAGGTCGCGCGGCTCCGCCACCCGGAACGCCACGTCGATCGCCGATGATGTCTTTTCGGCGTATTCGACTTCGGCCTCGGCGAGCGCCGAGCGGCAGTCCAGGCACCAGTGCACGGGCTTCACGCCCTTGTAGAGATGCCCGTTGCGAATGATCCGGCCGAAGGCCCGAAGCTGCTGCGCCTCATAGCGCGGTGACATGGTGAGGTAGGGGCGATCCCAGTCCCCGAGCACGCCGAGACGCTTGAAGTCCTGCCGCTGCAGATCGACCTGCTCGGCGGCGAAGGCGCGGCAGGCGGCGCGAAATGCCGCCGCGTCGAGCTTCTGACCCGCCCGGCCGTGCTTCTTCTCCACCTGGTGCTCGATCGGAAGCCCGTGACAGTCCCACCCCGGGATGTAGGGCGCGTCGAACCCGTCGAGGGTGCGCGACTTGACGATGATGTCCTTCAGGATCTTGTTGACGGCGTGTCCGATGTGGATGGCCCCATTGGCATACGGAGGGCCGTCGTGCAGCACGAAACTCGGCCGCCCCCGCGCGTTCTCGCGCAGTTTGCCGTAGATGCCGCGCGCCTCCCACGCCGCGAGCATGGCCGGCTCGCGCTGAGCGAGATCCGCCTTCATGGGGAAGCGGGTCTCGGGCAGGTTGATGGTGTGTTTGTAATCGCTCATGAAATCAGACTTTCAGTATGGCCCTCGCCGCCTTCGCGTCGCGGTGCATCTGCGCCACCAGCGCCTCGAGGTCGGCAAAGCGCTCCTCGTCACGCAGCTTCGCCACGAACTCCACTTCGATCCGCCGGCCGTACAGGTCGGCGGAAAAATCAAACACGTGCACCTCGAGCAGCATCTCCCCGCCGCCACTCACGGTTGGCCGGCGCCCGAGGCTCGCCACCCCCGGGAGCGGCTCGCCCGCGATGCCATGTACGCGCACCGCGAATATGCCCTCCACCGGCGAGCGTCGCCGCTCGAGTCTGAGGTTTGCCGTCGGGAACCCGAGCTGCCTGCCGAGGCGATTGCCGCTCGCAACCCGTCCGATCATCGAATAGGGCCGCCCCAGCCAGCGCCTTGCGTGCTCGAAATCCCCTCGGGCAAGCGCGGCGCGCACTGCGCTGCTGCTCACGCGCTGCCCATCGAGCGTCACGGGCGGAACCACGTCCACCTCGATTCCCAGGCGCCCGGCCGCTCGCGCCAAGGTCTCGGCCGTCGCCTCGCCATTGCGCCCGAAGCGAAAGTCATGCCCCACCACCACGACGGGGGCGCGAAGCTCGTGCGCCAGCAGGCGCGTGAAATCTTCTCCCGAGAGCTTGCGCAGCGACTCGCCGAAGCGCAGCAGCCACACCACCTCGACGCCCAGGCGCTCGAGCACCCGCCAGCGTTCGCGGAGCGAGGTGAGCCGCGCCGGCCCTTCCCCCGGGGAGAGGTACTCACGGGGCATGGGCTCGAACGTCAGCACCATCGCGGCACGTCCGAGGCGCGCCCCGTGCGCGCTCAGGCGCGCGAGCAGTGCCTGATGCCCAAGGTGCAGACCGTCGAAAGTCCCGATGGTGACGACGCTACCGCGCCGGCGGTCGCTTAAGCCAGTGAGTCCGCGAATGAGCTCCATCGGCCGCCCGAGTCGCCACCTGTGCACCGATTGATACAAGGAATGGTCAAGAATACAGGATTTGCGGCGGGGACGAGGTCTTCCGCCGCACGGGAGCGATGACGCCCCCCGCCACGCCGCCGGCACCAGGCCATTGACAAAGACCACGAGGGTAAGCAGACTACCCGCCCCCTACGGGGACCCAGAGTTTAGGTAGTCGGAGATCCTGTGGCCAACACCAAGTCCGCTGAAAAAGCGGCTCGCCAAGCTGAGAAACATCGTGCCCGCAACGTGGCGCTGCGTTCGCGCATGCGAACCGCGGTGCGCGACGTGAGCACCGCCATCGTCAGCGGCGACAAGTCGGCCGCTCAGGCCACGTACAAGACCGCGATTCCCGTCATCGACACCCTGGTCAACAAGCGCATCATTCACCGCAACAAGGCAGCCCGGCACAAGAGCCGACTGGCAGCGCGCATCCGCGCCATGCAGTGAGGAGTGGGGCGATGATTGACGTCAACAAAGTGCACGTCACCAAACCGGCTTCCATGCCGGTGGCGCTCAAGCTCAAGCCGGCTGCTCGCCGGACGTACCTTCTTGAGCAGATGCGAGTTCGCGCGCAGCTGCGGCCTGCTCGTCCAAAAAGCTCATAATCGCCTCGCACAGCTCTCGCGTGCCGCGTCCCGTGGCGCCCGAGATGAGAAACCGCGGTCCGCGATAGCGCAGGCGGCGAACGATTTCCTTTGCACGCTGCTCGGCCTCCGCCTCCGGCAGCAGGTCGCTCTTGTTGAGCACCAGCCAGCGCGGCTTGACCGCGAGATCCGGGCTGAATTTCTTGAGCTCCTTGACGATGGCGCGCGCATCCGCGACGGGATCCGCCTGCGGATCCGGCGGGACGATATCCACCAGGTGCAGCAGCAGTCGCGTACGCTGCAGGTGCTTCAGGAATCGGATTCCGAGGCCGGCGCCTTCCGCGGCGCCCTCGATCAACCCCGGGATGTCCGCCATCACGAAGCTGCGGTGCTCGCTGACGCTGATCACGCCGAGATTCGGATGAAGCGTGGTGAAAGGATAGTCGGCGACTTTCGGGCGTGCCGCCGACACCGCACGGATGAGGGTGGACTTGCCCGCATTGGGCAGGCCCAGCAGCCCCACGTCGGCAATGAGCTTCAGCTCGAGCTCGAGCGTGCGTTTCTCGCCTGGCAGACCGGGCCCGAACTGCCTCGGCGCGCGATTGGTGCTCGACTTGAAGCGCTGGTTGCCCCAGCCCCCCTTGCCGCCCCGGGCAACCGGTAGCACGTCTCCCTCGTGCGTGAGGTCCCCCAGCGCCTCGCCCGTATCGGCGTCGCGAACCAGCGTTCCCACCGGCACCGGGATGTAGAGGTCCTCGCCCCCACGGCCGGTGCAATCCCGGCTGGAGCCCGGCTCGCCGTGCTGGGCGCGCCAGATCCGCTCGATACGGAAGTCCGCCAGCGTGTTGATGCCGGCCGCGGCGCGCAGAAAGACGCTTCCGCCATGGCCACCATCGCCACCATCGGGTCCGCCGAACGGAACGAACTTCTCCCGGCGGAAGCTGGTGCTGCCGCGCCCGCCGTTGCCGGCCTGCACGCGGACTCGCGCTTCATCAACGAATTTCATACGGGGCCTGGATACGAAACCCCCGGCTCGGGGCCGGGGGTTTGTTCGACTCGTTCTGGGTCTCGCCCCGTTCGGGGCGGGTGCTTCGCGCCGTCCAGATCGCCTCCGGTACTGCCCTGGCAGGACCGGGTGCAGCGCTCTGGATCAGGCTTGCGCCGCGACCGTCTCCGGCACGATGCTGACGTAGGTTCGCTGATCAGCGCCCTTGCGCTGGAACAGGACCTTACCGGACACCTTGGCGAACAGCGTGTGGTCGGTGCCGACACCGACATTGGCGCCGGCGCGCATGGGCGTACCGCGCTGGCGGACGATGATATTGCCAGCCATGACGTGCTCGCCGCCGAAGCGTTTCACGCCAAGCCGTTTGGAATGGGACTCGCGGCCGTTCTTGGTACTGCCGCCTGCCTTTTTGTGTGCCATGTGGGGTTCCTGATCAGAATGACGCTCAGCCGGCGCTGATGCCGGTGACCTTCACCTCGGTGAAGGGCTGACGATGAGTCTTCTGCCGCAGGTAATGGGCGCGGCGCTTGAACTTCACCACCGAGACCTTGCGACCCTTGCCGTGGCGGACCACGGTGGCGGTGACCTTGCCACCCTCGACGAGCGGCTTGCCGAGCTTGACCTCGGCACCCTCGCCGACCAGCAGCACCCGGTCGAACTCGACCGTGGCACCGGGCTCTGCGTCCAGTTTCTCAATGCGCAGCACCCCGTCCTGGGTCACGCGATACTGTTTTCCACCGGTGGCGATCACTGCGTACATAAGCTGGAATCGAGGGTCTTGACGAAAGGGCGGGCATTCTACTGACCGGCTCCTTGCCGGTCAAACGCGGCCTTATCTTTGCGTGCAGCGGACGGCCCGCTCCGCTAGGATGAGCGGCTGTATCCAGGGAATCTCAGAATACCCCCAACGTGCTCGCGGCGCCCCTTCAATCGCCTGTCCCCAGGCCCCTCTCCTCCATGAGCCTGGAAGCAATCCGCGCGCTCGTGGCCACCGATCTCACGGCCGTCGACGAGGTCATCCGCCAGCGCCTGAAAAGCATCGTTCCGCTGGTGGATCAGGTGGCCGAGCACATCATCGCCGGCGGCGGCAAGCGGCTGCGCCCCCTGCTGGTGGTGCTGGCGGGCCGGGCCTGCGGGCACCATCCGGCCCACATCGAGGCTGCCGCCTTCATCGAGTTCATCCATACCGCGACCTTGCTTCACGATGACGTGGTCGACGGCTCCTCGCTACGGCGGGGCCGGTATACCGCCAATGAGGTCTTCGGAAACCAGGCAAGCGTCCTGGTCGGCGATTTCGTCTACTCGCGCGCCTTCCAGATGATGGCGGCGCTCACCTCCCAGCCCGTCATGGAAATCATGGCGGAGGCGACCAACGTGATCGCCGAGGGGGAAGTGATGCAGCTGATGAACGCCCACGACCCGGATACCACCGAGCAGCGCTACCTCGAGGTCATCTATCGCAAGACCGCGAAGCTGTTCGAGGCGGGCGCCGAGGTCGCCGCGGTGCTCGCAGGCGGCCAGCCGCCGGTGCGCTCGGCGCTTGCCGCCTATGGACGCCACCTGGGCACCGCCTATCAGCTCGTGGACGACGTGCTCGATTACCGCTCGAACCCGGCCGAGCGCGGCAAGAACCTGGGCGACGATCTGGCCGAAGGCAAGCCGACCCTGCCGCTCATCTACGCGCTGAGGCACGGCAATGAGACGCAACGCACCGCCATCCGCTCGGCCATCGAGCACGGCAGCGCCGAGCTCGAGCCCATCATAGAGGCCATCGAGTCCACCGGAGGACTCGAATACGCCGCGCGCCTCGCGAAGGAATCCGCCGAGAAGGCGCTCGAGTCCCTGAGGCCCCTGCCGGATACGCCCTATAAGAGCGGCCTCGCGGCGCTCGCCCGCTTCGCGGTGGAGCACACCACTTAGGTTCCGCAATCCCGCCATTGAAGCAGCGGGGGCGCTCCAGTACACTGCGCGGCCCGTCCCGTGCGCCGTCATCGGCTCCCGGCGCGGGTCCGTCATCTCGGGGTGTAGCTCAGCCTGGTAGAGCACTACGTTCGGGACGTAGGTGTCGCAGGTTCAAATCCTGTCACCCCGACCAATAAATACAGAGATTTAGCGCGCACCGGTTCGTGCTCCCGGGGCGGAAAGCGCCGCCTGGGGCACATCGGGGGCACAAATTCGACGTGCGATCGGCTGAGCGTTCGGTTGCCGCCTTTCGACTTGCACTCATGCAGCCTCGCGGTCAATCAGATAGTCGGCAATCTGGTCCACCGAACGCATCGGGCGGAAGCGTATGTGGCGCTTGTCTGCCTCCGCCTCCAACTCCTCTTCAGCGGCTTTGACCGCTGCCTTAAGCGGACCGTCTACCTGGGTCTCGAACGTATTGGGCCGATGTACAAGCAGTTCGTAGGACATCGATGGAGCGTGAAGTTCGAGCGAATCGGCAAGAACACCTCCGTCGAGCTGGTGAAGGTCCCAGAGCCGCGCCTTTGCGCGGTCTACTCGTGCTGACACTTGGCTGGACGATTTTGACTCGAGGGTCGCAAAATTGGCAACGATAAACTTCCCTACGAACCCATATCGCAATGGGCGTGAGGATTGCGACCGTCGAAATTGCTTTCTGAACCGGTCGCGCAACGCGGGTTGACGGCCGACAACCAGTTGCAGAATTTTCGATTCCAGCCATCCACCGCCTTCTGCATTCTCAGCTACCGTAGCCAACTGTGTTGGCGGCATGAAGTTGACCGCGCTGAGCGCCGAGACCTGTTGAAGTGCAAGACGCGCAAGATCAGCGAGGCCCGTTCCAGCACCCCGACGTTCCGAACCCAGCACGAGTCCCTCTATTCTGTCCGCAAGCTCACTCAGCCCTTCCAGCCCCGTTTTGGAGAGGACGTGCTGTGCTTCCGACACCACCAATTCGGCAGACCATGCGAGCGCGGTGGCTGCGGCACCGTAGATACACGAGAAACGTCCGAGATCCGCTACCGGGGCAACCACAAAGGACGAATCATCCGCTGCTGCCACCGCGACGCAAATCCGCTCTCCCGAGCCCGTCAGCGGCTCAAGATATATGGGTACCCAGCGCCCAGCATGAGTGCTGTGACGCTTAGGCATTTGGTCTAACAGCTGGGCGACTTCACTCATGGAACTGGTCCTAGCGGTAGCCCCTGGAATCCGAGAATGTTCCCGATTCGAGGCGCAACCGAATGCACGCGTTCCGTCACGAATTTTGTGAGCGCATCGAGGTCCGGGGCTGACAATTGTGTCACCACATGCGCGAGCCGGGTAGCCAGTACAGTATCGATGGACGCGAAGCGCTGTACGGCGGCATGACAAGCCTGCATCGCAAGCGCCTTTTCGGGCGGCTTCAGCCATATTCCCATGGCCTGCCCAAGCTGATTCTTGGTGACCATGTCGGGCCGCAAATTCGCGACTTGCCACTTGTCTCCTGTGAACGCGTGACTATGGTCAATCAACCAGGTCTCGCCGGGACCGCCCACGAGGAGATTGCCGGGATGTCGATCGGCATTTGCAATCCAGTCGTCGAATGCCGCCGCGGAGTACCAATGTGACCAAGCGCGAAACAGCCTTTCCCGAGCCGCTGGACTCTGCAAGTCCAGGCGTCTGAGGAGTGATGGGCAAGCAATCGCCTCCACAGCGAATGCCGGCGCCACGGAAGCCGCTGAAGCATTCATGAGCGGCGACTCGGGGTAATCCACACTTCGGATTTCGACGAGAAATCCTCGCGGCACTGGGAGATCAACCATGCGTCCCAAGACGGATGCGAGCATTTCGTTGACAAGCTGACGATCAGGCAGGAGTTTGATGTACGCGGACAGACGTGCTGAGCCGACCTCGATAACACCGCGATAGGTCTCGTTCACCCCTTTATCGCCTGTCAGACGCACTCCGCCAGGGAGCGCATGTCCAAGCTCGATCATGCGAACCCTCGCTCTACGACAAGATGGCGCGTAACCGTAGTCAAACGACCCCCATCACCTTCATCGCCGCCATCTTCGGATCGCCGTAAAAGATCGGATCTACGTGCTCCATGATGTCGGCGCTGACATCGAGGAAATTACGTTTGTTCTCGATCGGGATCAGCGCGCGCTTGGCGCCGTTGTCCTTGGCGACTTGCAGGGGCTCGGTGAGGGAGCGCAGAGGCTTGATGTTGCCCTGTACGCTCATGTCGCCCAGGATCAGCAACGCGGGGCTGACGGGCGCTTTGCGTAGGGCGGAGTACGCGGCCACGAAAAGAGCCACGCCGATCTCTGCCTCCACCCGGTTCGCCAGCAGATCGATGAGCTCGACGTGTAGATCGGATGTGTCCAAGTCGCGAGCGACGCCGAGCTCCGCCTTCTTTGCATGCAGGAAGCCGAACGCCCGCTGGACTGATTCCTTCGCGGCGCCCGCAATGCCGCCCGCGAGTTTCAGTTTGCCTGTGCCGCTCGAAGCGGAGACCTCCAGGCGATAGAGGCCCACCGTTCCATCGGCGGTCACTCCGGCCGTGTAGGCGGTTCCCGGTGCGACCGGGTCCTGTGAGATGAGATCCCGCCCGCCCTGCTCCGGCACGCCGACGAACTTCTCCTCGCCGCTGTCGTTCAATGTGTAGCTGAAGGAGGTATGGTAGTACTCGAAGGAGCCCATCTTCTTCAGCTGCTCCTTCACACGCCGGCGGCCCTCGAGGGCAAGCTCCAGTATCTCCGCCAGGTCCGCCTGCGAAACCTCCCCGTGCGGGAAGAGGATCTTCATCAGCCCTGAAACGGTTTTGCGCACCGCCTTGCGGTCGCGCGCGTTCAGATGGGCGCCGAGCGAGAAATGCCGGTCGATAATTTCGGTGAAATTGTGCCTGCGCATCTCGCGCAGCGCCTCGGCGAGGTAGTCGACCACGAAGCCGTAATGATCCGTGAAGAGATCATTGCGCATCTTCGGGATCTCCCAGCCCGGCAGATAGCAGTGCAGGCGGTCGATGAACGCCATGTCGTCGCGGATGACATCCGGCATGGGTGCGAACAGGTGCCCGGTCTGCACCATGACGTCGATCGGCTGATTGGTGTTGCCGAACATTGCGATGCTGGCATCCCCGGATACCGCCTCCTGTCCCCGCTGGAAAGTGCCCGATTCACAGAAGGTCTTCATGGTGGTGACCACCTCCTTCGGCATCTTCTGCAGGTCCGCGACCTCATCGAACCCGACGACGTCCCAGATCTGCACCATGCCCTTCTGCCGCCCGGACATGTGTCCGAACAGATTCGCAACGGTCGTCCCGCCCGTGAGCAGCGCGGCGTAGGGCGAGATTTCCTGGATCACGTAGCTCTTGCCCGTGCCACGGGGACCGAGCTCGACCAGGTTGTAGTTGCGCTCCGCAAGCGGAATCAGCCGCAGCAGAAACAGCATCTTGAGGCGCCTCGGCATCTGACCGGGCTCATACCCCATGCTCCGTAGCATGAAGTCGAGCCACTCGTCGGTCGTGAACTCCTTTCGGACCCGGCGGTAGTCCTCGAGATCGAAAGTGGCGATCTGGATCGGCGTGAGCTTCTCGATCCAGAAGGGGTTCTTGCCCCCCGATTCCTCGTCGGACTCGAAGCGCATGTCCACCTGCGCCCATACTCCGCCCATGACCAGGCGCTCGTACTCCCGGACATAGTGTTCCGGGATGTGCACGAACTTGTGGCCGAAGTTCGTCACCTCGGCCCAGTAATCGGAGTCGACCAGCCGGACTTTGACCTTGTCGATGAACGAGTGACGCCCGCGGTCCTTGACCGTC
>DAIDHH010000063.1 GCA_027452045.1 Gammaproteobacteria bacterium | reverse complement strand
CGTTCGTGCGTGTGCGCCAGTCGGTTCCGCAAGCGCTGCTGGTGATCGCCGGCGAAGGACCCGCCCGGGAGGGGCTGCGCCAGAAGGTCCAGGCGCTCGGACTCGAGCGGGACGTGCACTTCGCCGGTTACCTCGACCGCGACACCACGCTGTTGGATTGCTATGCGGCGGCCTCGGTGTTCGTGTTCGCCTCGCGCACCGAGACCCAGGGTCTGGTGCTGCTCGAGGCCATGGCGCAGGGCACCCCCGTGGTGTCCACCGCCGAGTTGGGGACCCGCTCCATCCTCGCGCCGGCCTGCGGTGCGATCGTCGCGGAGGAGCGCGAGGAGTCCTTCGCGGCCAGCGTCATCCGCGTGCTGACCGATGAGAGCCTGCGCCGCACCCTCTCGGAGCAGGGCCGCACCTACGCCCGCGGCTGGTCCTCCTCGGCCATGGCCGGCCGTCTCGGCGAGCTGTATCACTCCATCCGACGCAAGGGTTGAGTCCGAGGCAAGGCCTGCTGGGTGCGGGAGAGGAATTTCACCGCATCCTGCAATCGTGCCCGGCTGGCCGTCTGTTGCCTCGCAAAATGGGCAGGACCTACCCCGTCATATCCGCTGCCGATCGGGTGCGCTCCACCGGTGAGCGAGGTCAGCTCGGTTCGCGGCCGATGCAAACCGCCTGGAGTTGCCCTTGACCTGCTCGTTCAGCCGCCCGGTCGTGACGCCGTAGATCGCGGCGAGATCGGCATCGGGGATCACGCGCTGGCCGCGCAGGACGAGGATCGAGCGGGTGATGTGCTCGAGGGGGACGAGGGCGCGTGGCTCGCTCAGCGGCCGGGCCGGCGCAAGATGCCATCGACTCGCGGCACTCTACGCTAAACTGGCGTCCTGATTCCGTTGGCCGGCAGAGGCGGCAGCAGCAGCATGGCAGTAAGCAAGGCGTGGGACGCCGAAGAAGGCGAAGCGGTTCCGCAGGCTCCGCGCGCCTGGCCCCTGGAGGAGGGTTTCCGGCCCCCTTTTCTGCTGCGCAACCGCCACCTGCAGTCCATGCTGGCGAGCATCGGCTTGCGGCGGGGCCCCATCGTGCGCCGTGCCGCGCCCTTGCTGGCCGATCAGCGAGAGCTTCTGCTCGACTGTGGTGAGGGGGTTCGCCTGCAGTGCTTCCGCTCCGGCGCCGGGCAGGGCGAGCCGGTGGTGCTGCTGCACGGCTGGGAAGGCAGCGCGGATTCCCTGTACGTGCTGTCGTTGGGACAGCAGCTCTTCGAGCGCGGATTCGACGTGCTGCGCCTCAATCTGCGCGATCACGGCGAGACCCATGGGCTCAACCGCGGACTCTTTCACTCCTGCCGCCTGCCCGAGGTGCTGGGCGCGCTGCGGGCGCTGCAGCGGCTGACGGGTCAGCCGCTGAGACTGGTCGGCTTCTCGCTCGGAGGAAATTTCCTGCTGCGGGCCGGGGCGGAGGCGCGTACCGCCGGTCTCGACCTCGGCCGGATCATTGCCGTGTCGCCCGTCCTCGACCCGCATGAGACCCTGAGCGCACTCGAGAAGGGATTTCGCGGCTATTCCGTCTATTTCGCACGGAAATGGTGGCGATCGCTCAGGAAAAAGCAAGCCGCCTGGCCGCAGGACTACGATTTCCGCGACCTTCACGGGACCCGGGACCTGCGCCGCCTGACCTCCGAACTCATCGGCCGCTACACCCGCTTCGCAAGCCTCGATGAATACCTCGACGGCTACTCCCTCACCGGCCACCGGCTCGAAGGGCTCGAGGTACCCTCGACCCTGCTCACCGCGCTCGACGATCCCATCATTCCGCCCGGGGGGCTCGCCCGCCTGGCGCGGCCGTCATGCCTCGATATCGTGGTGACCCGCCGGGGCGGTCATTGCGGGTTCCTCGAGCAGCTCAACGGTCCGACCTGGGCCGAACGCCTGGTCGTGGAAGAGCTAACGCTCAAGGAACCCGGGGCCCGTGAGTCCACCGCGGAACCCGCGGAAGAAGTGGCGTAAGCGCGACCTCGGCAGCCTACGCGCTTCAGGATCCCTTCCGAGGGACCGCTCTCTCTTCCTTCCGTCGCAGGCGCCTGACGCTGACCCTCGGCCGCCCCGCCCGGGGCGTACACTGACTCCATGCGAAGACGTGCCCTGGTCGATCGCCCGCCGGCCGCCCGCGCTCCCGCGCTCGCGGGACGGGAGTCCGTGCGCGCGACGACGCTGGCGAATGGCCTGAGGGTCATCGTCTGGCCGGTGCACCACATTCCCAATGTGGCCCTGAACCTCTGGGTGCGCGCCGGCAGCCGCAACGAGGCCCCGGGCATCACGGGCCTGGCGCATTTCTTCGAGCACATGATGTTCAACGGCACGGTGCGGCGCCACCCGGGTGAATTCGACCGGCTGATGGAGGCGCAGGGCGGGGCCAACAATGCCTTCACCAGCGACGACGTCACTGTGTACCAGGACTGGTTTCCCTCGCACGCCCTCGAGCTCGTGCTCGATCTGGAATCGGATCGCGTCGCGAACCTCGCCTTTGCTCCCGAGCTGATCGAGAGCGAGCGCGGCGTGGTCACCTCCGAGCGCCGGCTGCGCGTCGAGGACAACAACCACGGCCTGCTCGCCGAGCAGGTGCAGGCGGCCGCCTTCCTGGCGCATCCCTACCGCTTCCCGACCATCGGCTGGCCCGAGGACATCCAGTCCTGGCGGATTGAGGACCTGCAGGCGTTCTACCGGACCTACTATGCGCCCAACAATCTCACGCTGACGCTCGCCGGGGACTTCGATCCCGAGCGCGCGCTGGCCCTGGTGCGCCGCTACTTCGAGCCCATTGCCGCTCAATCCCCGCCCGCGCCCATCGAGACGCGTGAACCGGAACAGATCGCCGAGCGGCGGGTGCTCATCCGGCGCAAGGTGCAGACCCCGCTCCTGCAGTGCGCCTACAAGGCGCCCGCCGCCGCCGATTCGCGCGCCGCGGCCATGGAGCTGCTGATGTCGGTACTGGTGGAGGGCGATGCCTCGCGTCTGCATCGCTCGCTGGTCGAGGACCAGCGTCTCGCCATCGAGGTGGGCGGTCATTGGCAGGAGGGATTCGATCCGGGACTGCTGTGGCTCTCGCTGACGCTGCCGGAAGAGGCCGCGCCCGAAGAGGTGCTCGGGGCGCTCGACCGGGAGCTGACGGATCTCGCTCGCGAAGGCGTCACCGAGACCGAGCTCGCGCGGGCGCGCAACCTCGCCGTCGTCGGCTTCTGGAAGAAGCTGGCCACCATCGACGGCAAGGCGCACCTCCTCGGCGAATACGAGGTGTTTCACGAGGGCTGGGCCAGGCTGTTCGAGGCGCCGGCGCGCCTCGCCGAGGTGTCCCGCGCGCAGCTGCGCGCCGTGGCCGCGGAGATCCTCGACCGCAGGAGACGCACCGTCGGCATGTTGATTCAAGAGGAGTCGGGGAGCGCGAGCGCATGACGGGCGTGCGCGTGCCCGAGCATACGCGTCTCGTATTGGACAACGGCGCTACCCTCATCCTCATTCCGCGGCGGGACGTGCCGCTGGTCGCCTGCCACGCCGTGATGCGTGGCGGCGCGCTGACCGATCCGCAAGGGCTTCCCGGGGTCGCCTCCCTGGTGGCGGGCCTTTTGGAAAAGGGTGCGGGCGCGCGAGATGCCTACGAGTTCGCCGATGCCGTCGAGGGCGTCGGGGGTGCATTCGGCGCCGGGGCCGGGGCCGAGACCCTCACCATCAGGGCGCAGTTCCTCTCGCGCGATCAATCTCTGATGCTCGAGCTGCTGGCCGATGCGCTGCGCTCGCCGAGGCTGGCTCCTGAGGAGTTCGAGCACCTGCGCGAGCGGCAGATCGAGCTCATCAAGGCCGCGAAGGACTCCGAGCCTGCCGAGCTCATCGACGCCTATGGCCGCGCCCTCCTGTTCGGTTCGCATCCCTACGGCCGGCCGGTATTCGGCAGCGAAGCCTCGCTCGCGACGATCGATCCCGCGCACGCCCGCAACAGCTACCACGACCACTTCGGCGCCGACCGGCTGATCCTCGTGCTCGCGGGCGATCTGGACCTGACGGGCATCGAGACGGCGGCCCGCGCGGCCTTCGGGGACTGGAGCAGGGCGCCCGGGCGATTGCGCCCCCTCGAGCGGCCCGCAGCCGCGGGCCGGCGCATCCTGCTGGTGGACTCCCCGGGCGCGACCCAGACTCACTTCTGGATCGGCAGCATCGGGGTCGACAAGCGCTACCGCCGCCACGCAGCGCTTGATCTGGTGAATACCCTGTTCGGCGGCCGGTTCACCTCGATCCTGAACGCGGAGCTGCGCATCAAGTCGGGACTGTCCTACGGGGCGCGTTCGGGATTCGTCCGCGGCAGCGTTCCGGGGGAGTTCGCCATCCGCACCTTCGTCCAGGCGGACAAGACGGGGTTGGGTGTGGGCATGGTGCTGTCTGCGCTGACGCTGCTAACACGCGAAGGCGTGAGCGCGGACATGCTCGATTCCGCGCGGGCCTACACGCTCGGTCAGTATGCGCTCGGGCTCGAGACTGCCACGGACTGGGCCGCCGCCCTCGCCGAGATCGAGCTCTATGGCCTCGGAACGGGCTACATCGACGAGTACGCCGCCGAGCTCGCGGCGGTCGATCCTGCGGCCGCCCGGGACGTGATCGCCGAGGCGTTTCCGCGCGCGGAGTCGGCGTCCATCGTGGCGATCGGAGATGCCGCGAACGTGCGCGGCCAGCTCGAGGAGTTCGGACCGGTGATCGAGATGCCGCTCACCGATCCTCATTTCCTGCCGCGGGTGACGGGAGACGAAGCGACCACGAGGGGGGGATGAGTCGCCCCGTCTCCCGGACCCTTTAGCTTCCCAGCGCGGGCGGGTCCCTGTTATGACAGATCCGGACGGAGTGGGTTCCGGGAGACGAAGCGCGCCCATGAGGGGGGGGATTGGGCCGCTTCGCCTCCCGGACCCGGTCAGTCGATCAACTGCCCCGTGGGTGCACCTCCGTGCCGTGGAATTTCAGCGCCGTGAGGTTGCGCGTGACGAAACCCGAGTCCGGGGAGAGCGTCCGCGCCTTGGCGAAATCCTGTTGCGCGCCGCTGTGGTCATGCGAGAGCCAGCGCAGCACACCGCGATCGGCGTAGGCGGCGGCCAGCCTCTCATCACTATCGACGCTCGACCAGACAGTCCAGTTGGGGCTGTCGAGGCGCGCCCGGCTGGCCTCGCGGACCGCGGTATCGCAGGCCGCTTGCGCCGCATGCCATTGTGCGGTCATCGAGAGCGCCACGCAGCGGTTGGTGCTGACGGCCGCCGCATCGAACGCCGCCGGGCTCTCGTGGCCGCGAAGCTGTTGCAGCGCGGTCGGATACCGGCCGGCGAGCAGAGCGTGTCCGCCGATGGCGGTCGGGTACGCGGTGAGCACGAAGGGGTGGGTTTGCTCAGCGGCGAAGGCGGTCGTCGCCATCGAGAGTGTCAGCCCTGCGCACAGCGCGAGCGGTAACACCAGGGTGTTGCGTCTGTGTGGTGACATGTGGTCTCTCCTATCGTATTGCGTTCCGGGGTCGGTGGCTCGTCGAGCGAGCGTTGACACGATAGAAGCTGGCGGTGACGGCGACAAACGAAAAGAATTGTGGCGTGACATGAGCGCGGCTCATCATCCTGTGGCCGGCCGGCCGAGCGACCGGCACTCCCCGCGCGGGTCCTTGAACTGAGTCAACATCCAGGAGTTGAATGCGCGGATGTCGGGTTTGTCGGCATCCTTCGGCCGGCTGGCGAGGTAATAGGTGTCCGCGGTCGGCAGCTCGATGGCGAAGATCCGCACCAGCGCGCCGGTGCTGAACCAGGACTCGCAATGCGCGGTCGGTACGAGCGCCACGCCGATCCCGCGCTCGGCGGCGCGCACCACCGCATGCATGGTGTCGAGCTCGAGCACGTTTTTCGGCTCCGGCGTCTCGAGGCCGACCTCCTCCGCCCAGTTCGCCCACACGTTGGGCCAGGGCTTGTGCACGATGAGCGCCATCTCCTTGAACACGGCGCCCCCGAGGCGGGCCACGGCCGCGACATGCCGCGGCGCGCAGGCCGCAGTCAGCGTCAACGCGAACAGCGAAGTGGCCTGCACGCCCTGCGGCACTTCATCGGACAACAGGATGGAGACATCCGCACTGGCGGGGTGCTGCACGGGTCGCGGCTCGTGCGTGTCGATCTGGATGTCGATGTCGGGGTGCTCGGCGCAGAAGCCCGCGAGGCGGGGGATGAACATCTCGCTCGCGAAGAACGGTGGTGCCAGCACTCGCAGTGAACGCCGGCCGCCGCGCCGTGCGAGCTGTGTCAGACTCTTGTCGAGCGCCTCGAGGAGCGGGGCGATCTCATCGAGGAGCACGGCGCCGGCGTGAGTCAGCTCGAGCGCGCGTGGCTTGCGCTCGAACAGGCGCACGCCGAGCGCCTCCTCGAGCTCCTTCATCTGGTGGCTGACGGCGGACGGTGTCAGGTACAGCTCGTCGGCCGCGACCTTGAAGCTGCGGTGACGGGCGGCGGCGCAGAAAACCCTGAGGCTCCTGGTCGGCGGCGGACGGGACAGACGCATCATTGCGGTGTGACAGGGCTCGAGCATGGGGCACGAAGCTCATTTGCAAGAACCGTGCCCCACGGCTCATCGCCCGAATGAGGCCATCCGACCGATCGCGGCAGTCCCCTGGCGCGGCCGGCGCATCGAGTTGGACCGGGCGGTGGCTTCCATGCACCAACTTGGCGCGCCGCGGCAGGGGTGGAAAGTGGCGGCGCACCTTCGTGCCGGTCTGCGATTACTGACCGAAGCGCCTCGCACCTCGAGCCAGGTAGGCCGCCTCTTCGGGGGTGTTCGCGCGCCCGAGCGCCAGGTTGCGGTGCGGAAAGCGGCCGAATCGCAGCACGATGTCGCGATGCCGCTCGGCGGACTCGAGCGCGCCCACGAACACCGGCCGTGGAGCGGGGGCCTCGGCAAGGAGACTGCGGTAGGCGGCTACCGACTCGTCCTGCGCATCGAGCCGCTCGGCGTGCTGCAGCGGCATGTAGAAGAAGATCCGCTCCACTGGCGCGAGCGCTGCATCCGCGGCGGCCTGCATGCCCGTGAGGGCGAGCGCGAGCGCCGCGTCATCGGTGGCGAAGGCGCGCGCCGTGCCCCGGTAGAGGTGGCGCGGGAACTGGTCGAGCAGGAGGATCAGGCTCAAGCGCCGGTGCGGGCTGTCCGCCCAGGCGGCGAGGGAGCCCGAGGCGGCGCGCTCGACGAGGGCACCGAAGCGCGTGCGGATGAGCCCATCGAGTGCGCGCCGCTCTTCGTGCGAGACGCCGGCGCCGAACCAGAGCCGCTGGCGCTCGTCCACGGATTCGAGGGTGAGAGGCCCCTTGCCGAACCAGAACCGGCGCACCTCGAGAGACTCGTCCATCGATGCGCTGCGGGGCGGGGGGGTTATGTCAGCCTACTCGCAGAGACTCTCGAGATACCCTTGGGCGACCGGCGAGAGGCGCTTGCGGGCGAGTGCGCGGGCTTTCGGTGCATCCATGATGTACTCGAGCGGGCCGGAGACGAGCATCTGGCGGATGCGCGGGTGATGCGCGGAGGCGCGGGCCATCTTGTTGAGCACGGTGAAGCCGCGGTTGATCTTCTCCCGCGAGGCGCGGTTCAACTCGATGGTGCGTGCCAGGTACTGGCCGAAGCGGGCGTAGAGGAAGTAATCGTCGTCGCCGACCTGGAAACGGGCTTCGGCAAAGAAGTCGGGGAAGTTCTTCTCGAGGTACGAATTGACGCTGCACAGGGCGGGACGGGGATCGGGGCTGCTCGCGCGCTGCTTCATGTCCTGTGTCACACCTCCCGAGGTCCGGACCGCCATCGCTGGGCGCTGCGGGCGGCACCACACCCCGCGACGCGGCGCGAATGGTGCGCGAGAAGATGGGTGGATGCAAGCGGAAAATGCGCCGGTGCGAAGGCTGTTGCCGTTTGGCGTCCACCAGTCGTTTAATAGGGAGCGTCAACCACCGCAACGTCAGTTCCCGCGATGCTCGGGCCAATGTCCACCCAGACCGCCGAGAGTGCCGCTCCCGCCGAGGACCGCAGGCACTCCCATGCGCTCTCGAAGCTCTTCGAGGAGCACAACCGGACCCTGCATTCGTTCCTGCTGACGCGTCTCGGCAATGAGCAGGAGGCGCGCGAGGTGGCGCAGGAGGCCTACGTGCGGCTGCTGCAGTTGGATCGGCCCGGGACGATAAGCTTCCTCAGGGCGTACCTGTTCAAGACCGCCGCCAATCTGGCGGTGGACCGGATCCGCCAGCAGGTCAATCGTGCGCGCCTCGATCAGATCGCGCCGCAGAGCGAGCCGGTCGATCGCCTGAGTCCGGACCACAGGCTCATGGCCACCGAGGATCTCGACGTTCTCGAGCGGGCACTGCTCGAACTGCCGCACAACCACCGTCGGGCGTTCGTACTGCACCGCTTCGAGGACTGGCCGACGGCCGAGATCGCACGCGACCTCGGCGTTCGGGAGCGCTCGGCGCGCAATTACATCACCCGGGCTGCCGTGTACTGCAAGCTGCGGCTGATGGGCATGCCGCAAGCGCAAGCGCAAGCCAAGGCGCAGGTGCCGTCATGAGTGCGCCCTGGGAGACGTTGCGGCCCTCAACCTCCCCCGAGGAGACTCAGGCCATGCACGAGGCCATGGATTGGCTGGTGCGTCTGCACGAGCCACAGGTCCGCGACAGCGACCTGGTGGAGTGGACCTTGTGGTACGAAGCGGACGCGCGGCGCCAGCAGGCCTTCGAGCAGATGCGGCAGCTGTGGATCGGGGCTGGCGCGCTGGCAGAGGGGCCCGAGGGCTGCGCGCGCATCGAGCGCCTGCTGGCGCCGCCGCGGGAGGCGGATGCGCGAGGCCGTCATGCGTGGCCGCGCCTCGCCCTGGCCGCTTGCGCTGCCTTGGCGACAGTGGGCGTCGCCTGGCTGTCGCATCGGGTATTTCATGCGCGGCCGCCGGCGAGCGGCGCTGGCGTGCCGCTCGTGCGCCAGATGGCTTTGCCTGATGGCACATCGATCGAGGTTGCGCCCGGCACGCGCATCGTCGTCCGCTATACGGCCGCACGGCGCCAGGTTGCCCTGCTTGGCGGTGAAGCGTACTTCACCGTGCATCACGATCCGTCCCGACCCTTCCTCGTCACGGTGAACGGTTTGACCGTGCGCGATGTCGGAACGGCGTTCAATGTGCGCAAAGCCGGCAGCCGGGCGAATGTCACCGTGGTGCGAGGAGAGATCGAGGTTTCGCCGGGCTCCGGTGCCGCTTCGCGAGGGCACGCGGGCGTGCGAGTGAGCGCAGGAGAAGAGGTGAGATGGGGGCGCCGTACCCGGCCGGTGGTGCAGCGGACGAACACCGGGCGAGCCCTCGCCTGGCGCCAGGGCCGGCTGGAATACATCGACGAGCCGCTCTCGGCTGTGATCGCCGACGTCGACCGATACGCGCGCCAGCCGGTCGCGATCGGCGACAAGGCCGCCGGGCGTATCGCCTTCACCGGAACGGTCTTCGCCCGTTATGCGGACCAATGGGTGCGGGCGCTGCCGGGCGAATTCCCGGTCCGCCTGGTCTTGGGTCCCGGTCGCTCCCTGGTGCTCGAGAGCCGGACGGACAAACGACCCTGAGCGCCCATTGCGTGGCCGGCAGGGACGAGGTGCACGCATGAAGGCCTCGCGCGTCGCTCGCGCGGCGATCCTGATGCTGATCATCCTCTTGCCGTGGGGTGCCCGCGGGGCCGGGGCGGCAGTCCCGCCGGGTAACCTGCGCCGGGTCGCCGACTTCGACATCGGACCCGAGTCCCTTGCCGCCGCGCTCATCGCGTTCTCCCAGCAGTCGGGGATGCAGGTGATCACCCCCGCAACCACGGTGGCGCATCTCGAGACGAAGGGAGTCCATGGAGCATTGCCGGTCTCCGAGGCGCTCACCCGGCTGCTGCGTGGCACGGGTCTGAGCTTTCACTTCGCCGGGTCGGATACCATCGGCATCGATGCTCCTTCGCGCGGCAGCGCCCTCCCGTACGCTCCCGGACGCCGGACTCTGCCGCGTCCGCCCCCCCGCGAGGGCCGCGCGTTCGTCGGCTTGCCTGCCCCGCCCCCACCCCGCACGGGCGAGGTCATTCATCCGATCGTGGTGAGCGGCTCGCGGCTGCTCACCCGCAGCGACGTCGTTACGCCGGTGCCGGTCGACACCCTGGTCGACGCCGGCTTCCTGCGGGCTCACGGCTACACCAACATCGCCGATGCCCTCAATGTGCTGCCGGAACTGCAGGGCAGCGCCACGCCCTTCGGCGCCCAGCCCGATTTCGGCGTGGGGTTCAACTACATCGATCTGTACAACCTGGGGACCAACCGGACCCTGGAGCTGGTCAACGGCCTGCGCTTCGTGTCCGACAATCCCGCCAATCTCTTCGCTCACAGCGGCGGCACCCAGCTCGATCTGAACGCCCTGCCGGCGATCTTCCTCGACCGCGTGGACATCGTGCCGGCGACCGGGGCGGCGATCTATGGCGCCGACGCCATCTCGGGGGTGGTGAACATACGCATGAAGAAGAGGTTCACCGGCGCACGCCTCATCGCCAGTGTCGGCAACTCCGTCCGCTGGGACGCGGGGGAGTACGACCTGGAGGGCGCCGTCGGGAGGGATTTCCTGCATCACCGGCTGAATCTCGCGCTCGCCGCCGAGTTCGACCAGACCACCGCCGTGAGCGAGCAGCAAAGACCCTGGACGGCGCTGCAACAGGGCTTCGTGCCGAACCCCGCCTACGCCGGACCCGGGAGCGGGGTGCCGGCGCAGATCGTCGCCGGGAACCTGCGGCTGTACGGGGTGACCAATGGCGGTCTTCCCTACCGGCCCGATCAGACTCTGATCGATCTGCCCGGCACCACGACGCCCGCGCAGTTCGGCGCCAGCGGGGATCTCATTCCGTTCAACACCGGCACGGTCTACAGCCCTACTCAGGCGAGCGGCGGCGACTCGCTCGATCTGGCGCCCATGACGCCGCTCCTCACGCCGAACAAACGCATGCTGCTCTACGGTATCGGCAGTTACGCGTTTTCCAAAGCGGTGCGCCTCGAGACGGCCGTCGCCTTCGATTACGTGGGCTCGCGCCTCGCCGACAACCAGCCGAACTTTGCCTACACGGCCTTCGGCCTCTCCCCCGCCTACAACGATCCTCTGCCCGGGGCGGCCTGGCTGATCAGCCCGCAGAACGGGTTTCTTACCCCGCAGGCCCGCACCGTGCTCGCGGCGGCCGGGGTCGGGGATTTCTACCTCTCGCGCAGCAATTACGACGCAACCCCCTCGCCCATCTCCTCCTTCGTGCGCACGTTCAACATCAATTCGACGCTGCGCGGCCACTTTCGCTGGCTGCGACGCCGCCTGCACTGGGACCTCTCGTATTCCCACGGGCAGGCTCATTCCAGCTTCGCGCAGTACGGCTTTCTCTATGGCAACCCCGCGTATCACGTGCCGAACGTCCTCGGCTACGCCCTCGATTCCATCATGGGCACAGGCGGCAAGCCGCAGTGCCGCATCACGGCAGAGAATCCCGGCTCGAGCGATCCGTACATCCGTAACTGCGTGCCGTTCGATCCCTTCGGCGCCGGCAACAACAGCCCGGCGGCCCTCGATTACGTCACCGCGCGCTTCGGCGACACGGCCCTCGACTGGCAGGATGACATCGAGACGAACCTCCAGGCGCCCCTCGCGAGGCTGCCCGCCGGACCTTTGCGAGCGGCCATCGGCGCGGAGAGCCGCTACGAATACGGCAGCTTCGATCCCTCCACCGCATCGCGCGAGGGGCTGGGTTACGGCGTTCCGATCGCGCCGACCCATGGCCGATTCGCGACCCACGAAGCCTATGCCGAGATGCGCATCCCCCTCTTCGGCGGGCCCTTCAGTCGCCGCTGGGCTCACCAGCTGACCGCCGATGGCGCCTTCCGGCGCGTTGACAGCTCACTTGCCGGGTACTCGAACGCTTGGAATGTCGGGCTCGTCTACGCACCGAGCCGGGACATCGCGCTGCGCGTCGGCCGCGCGCGAACCTATCGGGAGCCCTCGCTCCAGGAGGCGTATTCGCCCGCAACCAGCGCCTTCGATTCGGGCCTCGATCCCTGCCAGGCCGGCAATGTCGCCTCGGGCCCCGACCCGGCGGTCCGCCAACGCAACTGCGCGGCGGCCTTCGCGGCGTTGGGAGCCAATCTCGGGCAGTTCACCAGCTCCAACGTCCAGAATCTCACCATCCCGGTGCAAAGCGGCGGCAATACGGCCCTCACCGACGAAGTGGCCCACTCGATGAATCTCGGCGTGGTGCTCACGCCGCGCTCCGTGCCGGGGCTCACCGTGAGCGCCGATTACATCCAGATCCTCATCCGCCAGGCGATCGAATACGCCGGCGTCGGGCTCCTGATGGAGCAGTGTTACGATGCGCCCGCCTATCCTGGCCCCACCTGCGGCGACTTCACCCGCCAGCCGGGCACCGGCCAGGTCGTGAGCGCCCGTGAGACCTTCATCAACGCGGGCTACAATCATCTGCGCCTCATTCAGTATCGGCTGCGGTACCGGCGCCGCCTGGGTCAGCTGCCCTGGCTCGAGCGCTTCAATGCCCCGGGAACCCTCGACATCGAGGCCGACGTGCTCGACATGAGGGAGAACAACGGCTCGGTCTCCGGCAGGGGGTTCGACGTCACCGAATTCGCCGGCACGATCGGTGCGCCACGCTGGAGCTTCGTGTCCGATGTCGGCTACCGGCGGCGCCGGTGGGCGATCCACTGGCTGACGCTCTACTCCTCGCGGTCCTACTTCGATCTCACCTACACCCCGGCCGACCAGCTGCCGCTGTCGATCCCCTCGAGCACCATCCACGACCTCGACGTCCTGCATCGGCTCGGCCGTCGCTTCGAGGTGGGTCTGCACGTGAGCGATGTGTTCGACAAGGCGCCGCCGCAGCCGTGGGTCTACGGCGCGGATTACCTCGGCAGGATGATCGAACTCACACTTCGCGCGCGGTTCAACTAGAGCGCCCCGCGGGGGCGCACGGGTTGCTCGGAAGCTGACCGGCGCCGGCGGCCGCGCAGCACCTGCATCGTCAACTGCGCGGCGAGGCCGATGGCCGCGAGGAAGGCGGCGCAACTGGTCGCCAGAGTCAGATTCAGCATTCGTTCGAGCGTGTGATTGCGCAGCCGCACGCCTTGGTTCGACCACTGAGTGACGCGAAGCGTGGCGATCACGGTCGCGGATCCGAGACCGTGGATCGGCGCCTCCACGTGCGTGAGCCGTACCCCATGCGGTCCGACGAGCCGCCGGTACAGCCGCGCGAGGATGCCGGGTTCGGGTGCGGGCAGCTGCGGCACGGTGAGCTCATCGGCCTCGGCCAGCGTGGAGCCGCCCGGAGTGCTCACCACGAGCCGCAGCCCCGGCCGCACGAACCGCGCGAGATAGCCCGCGAGCGCGGGCGAGGCGAGAATCAGCCGGCCGCGGGTGTGCAGATCGCTCGCGCGCAGGGTGCCGTAACTGACCGGTGCGGCGCCACGGTAATCGCGATTGTCGATGAGGACGCCGAAGCGGCCATCGATGAGCGAAAGCGGCATGGAGAACTCGACGTCGTAGCCGCCGGAGCGAGGCTGCAGTGCCCCGACGATTCGCGGGTCGACGATCGCTCTTTTGCGGCCGTACTCGCCCGTCTCGATGCGCCGCGCCACGATGGGACCCGGGCTCGTGAGCGCGAAAAACTCCGCGTGCTGCGCCCCGTGCGCATCCGCGTATCCCACCCAGATGCGCTCGCCTATCGCGGCGGGCCGCAGCGGATTGGCGAGCGGCGCATCGAACACGAGGCGCGGATCCTTCGCCCGCAGCAGCACGAAGAGCATCCGGCCCTGCACGCCGGTGAGGATGCCGAAGCGATAGGGAGCCTTGCCGTAATAACGCCACCCGTGTCGCACGCGAAGCCAGTCTTCGGGATAGCCATCGGCGTAGAGCGGCGCGCGCAGGAGGAGGGGCGTGAGATCGTAGGGACCGGGGGTCGGTGGACCCGGATAGCGATAGAGGAGCGCGGTGCGCCCCTGGAGCGATGCGGCCAGTGTCCTCGCGACCGAGCTCAGGGTGTGCCGCTCGCTCGCGCGCAGCGCCGATTCCATCTGCCGCGCATAGCGGATGCCATCCCACGGCAACACGAGCGCGATGAGTGCGAGCAGGAGGATCTTGAGCCAGGACGACATCTATCGAGGCATCTTAGTAAGGTTTAAGCAATCTTTCAGGTTGTGGGCTTATAGTGGATTTTTTGGAGTGGCGGTTCCACTGCCTGGGCGCATGAAGATACCCGAGATTCTCGTCGTAGAGACGGTTCACCAGCCTGGGAGCCTCGCCAAGGTGCTGCAGGTGATCGCCGAGGCGGGGCTCACCATCGAGCATCTGACCGCGGTGCGCCGCGGTCAGGGGCGCACGGTCTGGGAAATCACCCTGGAGATGGACGAGGAGGCCGACAGGAGCCTCTACGATCGCATCGGCCAGCTGCCCACCGCGCGCTTCATCGGCAAGTCAGACCGGGTGTTCAACCGTCACCGCGGCGGCAAGATCCGCACCGTCGCCAGCCTGCCGATCAACACCCGGCAGGTGCTGCGCGATGTCTATACACCGGGGGTGGCGCGGGTGTGCCTCGCCATCCAGCAGGATGCATCGCTCGCCCACGAGTACACCAGCATCGATCACACGGTGGCCGTGATCACCAATGGCACCGCGATACTCGGCCTCGGCAACATCGGGCCGCTCGCGGGGCTGCCGGTGATGGAAGGCAAGGCGGCGCTGTTCGCCGATCTCGCTGGGCTCTCCGGCGTGCCCATCCTGATCGAGGAGACGCGGCCCGAGAAGGTCATCGAGCTGATCGCCTCCATCCACCTGTCCTTCGGCGCGATCCAGCTGGAGGACTTCGCCGCACCGGAGTGCTTCGAGATCGAGCGTCGCCTGCAGGAGCGCCTCGCCAAGCCGGTGCTGCACGACGATCAACATGGCACTGCCGTCGTCGCGCTGGCCGCGCTCATCAACGCGGCGCGGCGCGCCGGCAGGAGCCTGCCGCAGAGCACGATCGGGCAGATTGGCCTCGGCGCCGCCGGCACCGGGATCGTGCGGCTGCTGCGCGCTTACGGTGTGAACCGTGTGCTTGGCGCCGACCGCGACGCGGCGGCCATCGAGCGCCTCCGCTCACTCGGCGGTGAGGGCGCGACGCTCGAGTCCATCATGCAGACCGCCGACATCGTGCTGGCCACCACGGGAGTCAAGGGCCTGATCCGTCCGGAGTGGGTGCGGCCTGGTCAGGTCATCCTGGCGCTGTCCAATCCGGACCCTGAGATCGAGCCGATGGTGGCGCGCGAACGCGGCGCAGCCTTTGCCGCCGATGGCAAGGGCATCAACAACGTGCTCGCCTTCCCCGGACTGTTCAAAGGCGCACTCAGCGCCCGGGCGACGCGCTTCACGGATGCGATGCTGATGGCCGCGGCGCAGACGATCGCGGACCTGGCGCAGGGGGATGAGCTGGTGCCCGACCCGCTCGACAAGGCCGTGCACGAGCACGTCGCCACGGCTGTACGCAACGCGAGCCTTAAGGGCTAGCCGCGTCTGAGGGCTCGCGCCGCTCAGTTCAGGCCGGTGCAGGCTCGGGCGAGAGGAAGCCGCGCAGCTTCCCGAGGGCGTTGGCTTCGATCTGGCGGATCCGCTCCGCGGATACTCCGTATTGGTCGGCCAGCTCGTGCAGCGTCGCCTTGTCCTCGCTCATCCAGCGTCGTTGCAGGATGTCGCGGCTACGCATGTCGAGCCGATCGAGCGCCGTGCGCAGCTGCGTCGAGGACTCGTGTTCCCATTCCGAACTCTCGACCTGCTCCGCCGGGTCGGCCTCGGGGGCGGGCAGATAGGCCGCCGGACTGTAGGATTCCTCCTCGTCCGCATCGGGCGCGGGATCGAACGACAGGTCATGCGCCGCGAGGCGCTTTTCCATCTCGTTCACCTCCCCGGGCGTCACGCCCAGGTCCCGGGCCACCGCCGCGGTCTCCTCGGCCGACAGCCAGGCGAGGTTCTTCTTCAGACGGCGCAGGTTGAAGAAGAGCTTGCGCTGAGCCTTGGTGGTGGCGATCTTGACCAGGCGCCAGTTGCGCAGCACGTACTCATGAATCTCGGCGCGGATCCAGTGCACCGCGAAGGACACCAGGCGGACGTTCAGCTGCGGGTCGAACCGCTTCACGGCCTTCATCAGCCCGACATTGCCCTCCTGGATGAGGTCTCCGAACGGCAGGCCGTAGCCCCGATAGCCTCGGGCGATGTGCACCACGAAGCGCAGGTGCGAGAGCACCAGCTTGCGGGCGGATGCGAGGTCCTCCTGGCTGCGGTAGCGCTCGGCGAGCACGCGCTCCTGCTCCCGGTCCAACACCGGAATGCGGCTGACCCGGTCGATATACGCATCGACACTGCCGACCGGACCGGTGAGCGCCAGGTCGCAGGGCCTCGCCATCAATGCTGTGCTTGCGGTCATGCGTGCTCCGAGACTCTATGGTGCAAAATATTAGCACTCATGGCCTTTGAGTGCTAATCCGCCCGACGGGTTCCCTGGGGGTGGCTCGAAAGAGGGAGGGAGGCAAAGCGTGAACTAAACCGCGACCACTGCTTCAAAGAGTGCTCAGGTTTTCGTCAGGGTCTTCCTTTATCGTCAGCGGCGCAACCGCCTCACAGGTACCCTCAAATGCACGGCCCCTCTCTCCGCCCGATCTCCGCCCCCCGGGCCGCCCATCAGAACTATGACGGGCTCAGCATCCTTCTCCATTGGCTCACGGCGCTCCTCGTGGTCAGCCTGTGGACGCTTGGCCAGACCTTGAGCTATTTCCCGAAGGGCGCACCCCGCGAGGCGGCGCTTTCGGTGCACATCCTGCTCGGGATCACGGTCGGCGCCGTCCTGCTCGTGCGCATCGCGTGGCGCTCGAGCGCTGGCCGCCGCCTGCCGCCGGCCGATGCCGGGTGGCAGGGTCGCCTGGCCCAGAACGTCCACCACGGGCTCTATGTGCTGCTGCTCGCGACGGTGGCCCTCGGCCTGTCCCGGGTATGGCTGCACGGTAACAGCGTATTTCACTGGTTCGCGTTTCCCAAGCCCGCCTTCAGCACCTGGAAGCTGACGCGGACGATCGGGGGACTGCACGGTGATCTTGCGGACATCGTGGTCATCGTGGCGGGCCTGCACGCCTCGGCGGCTCTTGCGCACCACTACCTCCTGCGGGACTCGGTGCTGCGCCGCATGCTGCCCGGAAGGCGCAAGGTGTGAGCGGATTAAGGTAAAACGGAGGCCATGCCAGAGCTTCCCGAAGTCGAGACCACGCGCCGCGGCATCGAGCCACATGCCCTCGGCCGCCGGATCGTGGCGCTGCAGGTGTACGAAGCTCGTCTGCGCTGGCCGGTGCCATCCTCTCTCCCGGCGCGCGTCGCGGGACAGCGCATCACGACGACCGGACGGCGGGCCAAGTACCTGCTGATCGGCCTGGAGTCCGGCACGCTGCTGGTGCATCTCGGCATGTCTGGCTCGCTGCGCGTGTTGTCCGCGGATACCCCACGGATCGCGCACGATCAGTTCGACTTGCGGCTGGATTCGGGACGGATCCTTCGCTTCAACGACCCTCGCCGCTTCGGGAGCCTCCACTTCACTGCCCAGGACCCCGCGCGGCACCGGTTGCTCGAGCACCTCGCACCGGAGCCTTTCGACGCCGCGTTCGACGCGGCCTACCTCTGGAGGGTGACTCGCAGGCGCCGGCTGACGATCAAGCAGCTGCTGATGAACAGCCGCCTGGTCGTCGGCGTGGGCAACATCTATGCGAGCGAGGCGCTGTTTCGGGCACGGATCCGGCCCGGGCGCCAGGCCCGAAGCCTCTCGCGCGCCGAGGCGGCGCGGCTGGTGCGGGCGGTGCGCGGGGTGCTGGCGCAGGCCATCCGGGTGGGCGGCACGACCCTGCGGGATTACGTGGGCGCCGATGGGTCGCCGGGATATTTCCGGCAGCGTCTGTACGTGTACGAGCGGGCGGGTAAGCCCTGCCGGGTGTGCCGCGCGGCGATCCGGCAGATCACCCAGCAGGGGCGCTCGACCTACTACTGCCCGACCTGCCAGAAGTGATGGTTAGACCTTGCGGCGCTTCTTGAGCTCGGCTTCGACGATCGGGTGCACGAACTCGCTCACGTCGCCGCCGAGCACCGCGATCTCGCGCACCAGCGTGGAGGAGATGAAGGTGAACTGCTCCTGCGGCGTGAGGAAGACCGTCTCGATGTCCCGCTCGAGATGCCGGCTCATGTTGGCCAGCTGGAATTCGAACTCGAAATCCGACACGGCGCGCAGGCCTCGGATGATGACCGAGGCGCCCCGCTGGCGCGCGAACTCCACCGTCAGCCCCGAATACCCGGCCACTTCCACGTTGGGCAGATCGCCCAGCACGCGCCGCGCCAGATCGACGCGCGTTTCGAGCGGGATCAGGGGCGCCTTGTTGGGATTGGCGGCGATGGCGACGATCACCCGGTCGAAAATGCTCGCGGCCCGGCGCACCAGATCCTGGTGTCCGTTGGTGAACGGGTCGAAGGTGCCCGGATAGACGGCGTCACGGTTCATTCGCTGCTGATCCCCCTTTGGTACAGATGATACCCGACCTGGCCGGCTTGCTTGGCCTTCGCGCGCTTCCAGCCCTGCGGCACCGCGGGCGAGGTGCTGGCGGGGCACTCGAGGTAGACTCGGGCGTCCGGGGCGAGCCAGCCGGCATGCTCGAGGCGCGCGCAGGCCATCTCGATGAGCCCCGAGCCGAACGGCGGATCGAGAAACACGATGTCGAAAGGCCGGACCGCGCCGTCGAGGAATGCCCGCGCATCGGCCTCGATGAGCATCCAGTCGTGGGCGTGGCCGGGATCCCATTGGGTCAGGCAGGTCTCGATGGCCCGCGCGGCCTGCGCGTCGCGCTCGACGAAAGTCACGTGCGAGGCGCCACGCGAGAGCGCTTCGAGGCCGAGTGCGCCGCTGCCGGCGAACAGATCGAGGCAGCGTGCGCCCGGCATGCGCGGCGCGAGCCAGTTGAACAGCGTCTCGCGGACGCGGTCGGGCGTCGGACGGATGTCGGGCGAGGGAGGAAAGCGCAGCCGGCGGCCGCGCCATGTGCCGCCGATGATTCGCAGCACCCGCGTGGACTCGCCGCGGTGATGTGTCTGTCGCAGGCCGCTCACACTGAGTACGATACACTAGCGCGCACGCATGCCTGACTTCGATTCCAAAGAGCGGACGCCCCGTAACGGAGAGCGCCAGGGATTTTTCAAGCGGCTCGCCCAGCGGCTGAGCCGTGGCGGCCGACTCGGCTTCGATCTTCCCACTCTCTTCCGGGGACGGCGCATCGATGCCGAGATCCTCGAGGAGCTCGAGACGCGGCTGTTGACCGCGGACGTGGGCGTCGAGGCCACGGAGCACATCCTCTCGGGGCTGCACAAGCAGGTTGCCAGAAAGGAGCTCGCCGACGTCGAGGCGTTGGTCGCGGCGCTTCGCGAGGCGATCGTCGGTATTCTCGAACCGTGCGCGCGGCCGCTCGTCATCGATCCTGCCCGCAAGCCCTTCACCATCCTGGTGGTGGGCGTCAACGGTTCCGGCAAGACCACCACCATCGGCAAGCTCGCCCGGCGTCTCGCGGACGAGGGCCGCAGCGTCATGCTCGCCGCGGGCGACACCTTCCGCGCCGCCGCCATCGAGCAGCTCTCGGTATGGGCCGCGCGCACGGGCGCAGACTGCATTGCGCAGCACGCCGGGGCGGACCCCGGCGCCGTGATCTTCGATGCGGCGCAGTCCGCGCGCGCACGCGGCGTGGATGTGCTGCTGGCTGACACCGCCGGACGCCTGCACAGTCAGTCGCACCTCATGGATGAGTTGAAGAAGGTCAAGCGCGTGATGCAGCGCGTCGACCCTTCGGCGCCCCACGAGGTGCTGCTGGTGCTCGATGCCAACCAGGGACAGAACGCGCTCGCGCAGGCGGTCCAGTTCCACGAGGCGGTCGGGGTCACCGGTCTCGCCATCACCAAGCTCGACGGCACCGCCAAGGGCGGGATCGTGATCGCCATCGCGCGCCGGCTGGGACTGCCGATCCGTTTCATCGGCATCGGCGAGCAGGCCGGGGACTTCGGCGAGTTCGATGCCCGGGCCTTCGCCGCCGCGCTCGTCGGGGATGCGGGCGAGGGCGCCGGAGCAGGCGCATGATCCAGCTGGAGAGGGTGACCAAGCGCTACCCGAATGGGCGGGAGGCCCTCACCAATGTCAGTTTCTTCGTCGATCGCGGCGAGATGGTGTTCGTCACCGGCCGCTCGGGCGCGGGCAAGAGCACGCTCCTGAAGCTGATCGCGCTGCTCGAGCGGCCGACGCGCGGCACGATGACCGTCAATGGCCGCAACACCGGCACGCTCAAGGTGCGTCATATCCCGGCGTTCCGGCGCCAGATCGGCGTGGTGTTCCAGGATCACAAGCTGCTCGCGGACCGGCCCGTGTTCGACAACGTGGCACTGCCCCTGGTGGTCGCGGGCGCCCCGCTCAAGGAGATCGACAAACGCGTGCGCGCCGCGCTCGATCAGGTAGGTCTGCTCGGCAAGGAGCGCATGGTGCCCGTGGAACTCTCCGTGGGCGAGCAGCAGCGTGTCGGCATTGCGCGCGCCGTGGCCGGCAAACCGGCGCTCATCGTGGCCGATGAGCCGACGGGCAACCTCGATCCGGAGCTGGCGGTCGAAGTGATGCGGCTGTTCAAGCGCTTCAGCGACGTCGGCGTGACCGTACTCGTGGCCACCCACGACCAACATATCGTACGCGAGTTCGGTAGCCGCGAGATCGTGCTCGAGAGCGGCGAGGTTCGCGGCGGCGACCCCGATCCCCTGCCGTCGCTGGTGGCGACCCGCTGACGCCCCCCATGAATCCGGCCACACTCGCCACACGTCATGCGCAGGCCCTGATGGGCGCCCTGGGGCGCCTCGCGAGGGCGCCGCTCGCCACGATACTCACGCTCCTGGTCATCGGTCTCGCGCTCGCCTTGCCGGCGGCCCTGGGTCTGCTCGTGACCAACGCGGAAGTCGCCACCGGCGGCTTCAGTCAGGCGGTGGACATGTCGGTGTACCTGAAGTCGGGAGAGACGCTGCAGCAGGCGCAGCGGCTTGCCCGTCGCGTGCGCACCATGCCCGGCGTGGCGAACGTCACAGTGATTTCCGCCGCACAGGGGCTGCGGGACTTCCGCAAGTACTCGGGGTTCGGCGCGGCGCTCGATGCCCTCACCAGCAACCCCTTGCCGAACGTGCTGCGCATCGTTCCGCGCGCCGAGGCGAGCTCTGCTGCCGATCTCGAGCGGCTGCGCCTGGATATCGGTGCCTGGCCCGAGGTGGACGTGGTGCAGCTCGATGCGCAATGGGTGCTGCGCTTCAATGCCATGCTTGGGGTGCTGCGGCGCCTCGTGCTCACCGCGGCGGTGCTGTTCGGCGCAGGCGTGCTCGCGGTCATCGGCAACACGATCCGGCTCGAGATCCTCAACCGCCATGCCGAGATCGAGGTGACGAAGCTCGTCGGCGGCTCGAATGCCTTCGTCCGCCGGCCGTTCCTGTACACCGGGATGCTCTACGGGCTCGGCGGGGCGGTGCTCGCCTGGATGATTCTCGAGGCCGTGGTGATCGGGCTGACTGGCCCCGTGGCGAGGCTCGCGCAGCTCTATGGCAGCGCCTTCGTCCCGACGGGACTCGCTGCGCGCCAGTGTGGAGTGCTGTTCGGCGGCGGGGTGGTGCTGGGCTGGCTGGGGGCGTGGATTTCCGCGCACCATCATCTGCGCCGCATCGAGCCGCGGGCCTGAGGGTCGGCCCGAGCTTCCGTCAGCGACTGATTGCCGATGCCGCGCGCTGCGCGCGGCTCCGGATCACTTGATCTTGGTCTCTTTGTAGGAGACGTGCTTACGCGCCATCGGGTCGAACTTGCGCACTTCCAGCTTGTCGGGATGCAGGCGCTTGTTCTTGGTGGTCACGTAGAAGTGGCCGGTACCGGCCGAGGAGAGCAGCTTGATCTTCTCGCGCATGGGTGAGCTCCTGTCAGATCTTCATGCCCTGGGCGCGCAAGGAGGCCACGACCTGGTCGATGCCCTTCTTCTCGATGGTGCGCAGGCCATTGGCCGAGATGCGCAGGCTGACCCAGCGCTTCTCGGTCTCCAGCCAGAATCGCTGGGTGTGCAGATTGGGCAGGAAGCGGCGGCGCTTCTTGTTGTTCGCGTGAGAGACGCGATT
>DAIDHH010000062.1 GCA_027452045.1 Gammaproteobacteria bacterium | reverse complement strand
ACTCGCGTCAGTCAGTCAATCGGCCGAAAGGCTCAGGGTCGGGGCGTGGCGCAGCCTGGTAGCGCACTTGCATGGGGTGCAAGGGGTCCCGAGTTCAAATCTCGGCGCCCCGACCAATCCAATCGAGACGATGGGCACAATCGAGTGACGATGGCTTGCGCCCTCGTCATCCCGATCAGTGTACGTAGGAGCCCGCGTTCACATCGATGGTGCAGCCGGTTGCGTGATCGGCAAGGCCGCTCGCGAGGAACGTGACGATCGGGGCGATATCCGCCGGCTCCGTCAGGCGCGAGAGCGCGATGTCGCCGCAGGCGTAATCCTCTCCATACTGGCGGATAAAATCCTCCGCCATTTCCGTGCGCGTAAATCCGGGCGCCACATTGAAGGCGAGCACGCCGGATTTGCCGAAGCCGCGGGCCAGGGATCGCGTCAGCGCCACGAGTCCCGCCTTCGATGCGGCATAGGCGAGGTAGGGTGGCTGATCGCCGCGAAAGGCCGCGCGCGAAGAGATGTTGATGATCCGGCCGCCGCCGTGCTCGATGAAGTGCTGGACGGCAAGCTTCGAGAGAATGCCCGGGGCGCGCAGATTCACTGCCATCGTCGCGTCCCATCCCCGCACCCAGCCGGTGATGTCGCCCTCGGGCGGGCAGGAGAGGGCGATTCCGGCGTTGTTGACCAGCGTGTGAATCCGTCCGAAGCGCTCCGTCACGGCCTTCCATAGCGAGACACAGGCATCGGCATCGCCGAGGTCCGCCTGAAACGTCTGCGCGCGCTGCCCGATTTCCGCCGCCAGGGTGTCCGCCTGGTCTCGTTGGCTGTGGTAGTGCACCGCGACCCGCGCGCCGGCCCTGCCCATTGCGCGGGCGATGGCTGCGCCTATGCCGCGGCTCGCGCCCGTGACGAGTGCGTTCGTGTTCGCGAGGTCGATCTGCATGGACGAGGTCCGATCCTGGCGGGTATCGCCGCGAGTGTAGCACCCGGCCTCGCCGCTCGGGCGAGCGCCGGGGTGGCTCGACGGCCCGTACGTTCACGAAACATGTTTCGAAACTGTTGCAGTCCGCCGCGCGCCGCGGGCGCATCGCTTTCTCCGCAAATCATACGCTTGCGCAGCCGCAGCCGGGTGGCGCGGTCATTGCATCCCCGGATGCGCAGCCAGGAACCGGCGCCACGCATCGGTGAGTGGTCCTGCCGCGCAGCGCTGCGTTCAACTATCCAATTGCGGAGGTATTTTCCATGACGACCAATCGCTTGATAGCCATGGCGGTCGCCCTGGCGCTGGCCTCGGCGTCCGGACTGGCCATCGCCAGCAACGGAACCGGGACTCTCAGTAACAGCGGCAGCGGCTCTCCAAACCAGTCGCAGACGGCAACGACGAACAAGACCAATACGAGCACCAGCACAGACACCAGCACGAACACCAGCACTAACACGAACAGCTACAACCCGACGGTGACCATCACCAAGACCATCACTCCGACGGATACGACGAACACGACGAACACGACAGCCAATACCACGACCAACACCACGACCAATACTGCAACCACCGATACGTGGAACACCACGGTTGCCGCGACGTCGAATCTCAGCGGGACGGTCTCTGGAAATACGATTTCCGGCATCGGGAACGTCGCCTGGAACGCGGGAAATGCCAATGCCGCGGCGGGCGGGAACGGCGGCAAAGGTGGCGCCGGCTACGGCGGGGCGAGCGGCAGTTCGTCCGCGAGCATGGATACGAGCGGCGGTAACGGCGCCAATGGCGCGGTCGGGGCGCCGGGCGGCTCGGTGAGCAATGGCGATACGAGCAATGGCAGCGCGAGCAACGGCAGCGCTAGCGCGGGCAACGGCGGCGATGGCGCCAATGCCACTGGGGCGAGCGGCGGCAACGGTGGGCGCGGTGGCCATGCAAATGGTGGCAACGCCGGGGATTCCTACAACACCGGCTACGGTGGCGCGGGCGCGACGGCCGACGGCGGCATGGGCGCCGTGGGCGCGACCGGTGGTGACGCCGCGAACGGTGGCGCGACCAACGGTAGCGCGAGCAATGGCAGCGCGAGCGCCGGCAATGGCGGTTCCGGTGGCGACGCCGGTCTCGTGAAGACCATTGGCGGTGGCGGCGGATCGGGCAAGGGAGGCGCGTCGCTTGGTGGACTCAGTGCGGCCGCCGGTGGTGGTTCGGGTGGCTCGGGTAGCGCAAGCGGCAGTGGCGCAGGCGGCTCGAACGGGTCAACCGGCACCGGTGGTGGCGGCGGTGCAGGTGGGAGCAGCGGCACCGGTGGTGGCTCGACCGCCGGCAGTGGTACCGGCGGTGGTGCGGCGAACTCGGTCGCGAGCACCACGACCGGTGGCGCGGGCGGTGCGGGTGGCTCGGCCACCAACGGAAGCGCGACCAACGGCGGTGCCTCAAATGGCAGCTCGACCGCGGGTAATGGCGGCTCGGGCGGTGGTGGCGGATCCGGAGGCGCAGGTGGCTCGGGCGGCTCGGGCGGTACGTTCACACCCAACCAAGGCACCGGCGGCAATGGCGGTGCTGCCAGTGGCGGGGCGGGCGGGCTGGCCTCCAATGCCGGCGGCACGACGGGCGCGGGCGGCTCGGCCACCAACGGCAGTGCGAGCAACGGCAGCGCCACGGCCTCCCTCGGCAGCGGCGGAGGAGGCGGGAGCGGTGGCAATGGCGGCAGTGGCGGCGCGGGCACTGGAGGAAGCCAAAACACCACCACCGGGACCGGTGGCGTAGGCAATGGTGCGGTAGGTGGTGCCGGGGGTGCCGGTGGCGCGGGCGGTGCGAACACCGTCACGGCCGGAACTTTCGACATGGCGAACAACATCAGCGCCGCCTTCACCAACGGCGCCGGTATCACGGTTGCGAGCCAGAACACCGGCATCTCGTCCCTGGTCCAGCAGAGCGTCAACGTGCAGGCGAATCTGTCGTTGTCGGCGACAGGGCACTAGCACAAGGCACAGTCCGGGGCGAGGCGCGCCATCGCGCCCGCTCCGGACGTTCCGGGAGGCCGATATGAACTCACGCGGTGCCTTTGCCGTGTTTCTCTTTGCCTTGGGTGCGCTGAGTGCCGGGGGACGTGCTGCGGCCACGCCACCTCGCGACTCGCACGTTGCGAAGATCGAGAAAACCGCGACGCCCGGCGCATCTCGGGCTGTCCCGCAGAAGCGCAGCCTGCCGGTGGCGGCGCAGCGAAGCGCGGCGGGAGCCGCGCGTGCTCGGCCGAAACGATTGGTGTCCGATCGCCACGGCAAATCTGAGGATCTGCTGAGCGCGGCGGTCATCAGCGATCGGGAGCTCGCCGGCGACCGGGGCGGCACCAACACCAGCAATTCGAGCAACGCCACCGGCGCGGTGAGCGGCAACGTCGCCTCGCAGCTCACGACCGGCTCGAATACCATCAGCCAGGGGTCCTTCGCGAATTCCTCCGGGATTCCGATCGTGATCCAGAACACGGGGAACAACGTACTCATCCAGAATTCCACCATCCTCAACCTGCAGCTGACGAACCCCCACTAGGGCCATGACCCGCAGACTCTTCAGCATGCTGCTGCTGTGGCTCGCGGTGACGGCCGCGGGCGTGCCGTGCGCCCGGAGCGCCACGGCCGTGGCCCAGACGAGTGCGAGCGAGTCGCTGTCGATTCAGGTGCGCTCGCTCAAGGAGATGAAGCTCGAGCAGGCCTTCAGGCGCACCATCCATCAGCAGTTCGACTTCAGTTGCGGCTCGGCCGCGGTGGCGACTCTCCTTACTTACCAGTACGGCCGCCCGACGAGCGAGATGGCCGTGTTCCGGGCGATGTATGCCGTCGGTAATCAGGCTCAGATCCGGGCCAAGGGTTTCTCGCTGCTCGACATGAAGCGTTACCTCCAGAGCCTCGGTTACACGGCGGACGGCGTACGCGTGTCGCTCAACACGCTCATCAAGGTCGGGGTTCCCGCGATCGCCCTCATCACCGACCGCGGCTACCGCCATTTCGTGGTGGTCAAGGGCGCCGATGCAACCCAGGTGGTGATCGGCGATCCGGCGCTCGGACGCCGTGTGCTCTCGCGGCGGGCGTTCGAGGCTGCGCGCGTCGGCAACCTGTTCTTCGTCATCCGCAGCGATTTGCATGCGGCGCGCTTCAACCTGGCGGCCGATTGGGGAAGTCCCACCGCACCGCCGATGTTCGCGGGCGTCAATCGCAATTCACTCGCGGCGGAGTTGCTCGAAATTCCGAATGCGAGCGTCTTCTGAGTGTTAGGAGAGCCAGATGCACACCCTGAAACCCATGATGCTCGGCTTCTGCCTGACGGTCGCAACCGCAGCGGCCGTGGCGGCGCCGAGCTCACCCACGGACGAGCGCGCGGTGGCTTCTTGGCCGGTGGTGCCGGATGCGGTCCTCGGGCGGCTGCGAGGTGGGATCGATCTCAGCAACCTCGTGGCGTACTTCGCGATTGAGCGCATCGTCGAGGTGGACGGTGAGGTGGTGGCCAGGGCGGAGATCGTGATCTCCAATCTCGATCGGCTCGCCTCGGGGGGCCTGCCGACGATCACCGTCTCAGGGCCCCTCGCGCAGGTGGTTCAGATCATGAATGGAGGAGGGATCCCGAGTGCCCCAGTCGCCTCGAGTGCGGTGCCGGTGGCCTCGAGTGCGGCGTCAGCGGCCTCGAGTGCGGTGCCAGCGGCCTCGAGTGCCGCGCCGGTGACCGCGCAAATCGCCTCGAGCGCTCCTGTGAGCGCGCCCGCCACACCTGCCGTCGCGACGACTCACAGTTCCGCTGCGACACCCACGGGCGTCGGCCCACAGGCCAATGGGACGATTTCATCTGGCGGGACCCAGAGCGGGTCCATGACTCAGTTTGGCAGTGCGCTCTCGAGCGCCGTCGCAGCGGCGGCGGGTGCGACCTCCGCAACGGGCGCGGACAATGCGACCGCTGAGACACCGTCCGCCTCTGCGGCGTCGCTCGCGAGCGTCCAGCCCGTCGCGCAGCCGAACTCGAGCGCGCCGTCTGCTTTGGCCGGTTCGGCTGCGAACGCCGCGAGCGTGCCGGCCCCGGCGGCCAACACCGCGGCGGTAGTCTCGACTCCGATCATCGTCGTGAGCAACCTGCCTAACGCGACTGCGATCACGACCGCGGTGCAGAACGAGGTGCGCGGGACCGCCATCCAGACTCAGACGACCATCTCGGCGACGCTGAACAGTATTCCGGTCGTCAACTCGCTAGCCCTCGCGAGCGCAATCCAGGCACAGGTGGCGAGCGCCGTGGGTCGCTGAATGTCGCGGGAGCCGGTTAGAGGGTGAGAGGCAGCCGGACGGTAGCCTCGAGATCCGGCGTGTCGCGGGTGACGCCGATCCCGATGGTCACGTTGAGCAGCGTTCTGGGGTTTACCTGGTAGGTCACGCCGAAGCGCAGAGTGCCGAGCTGCAGGGTTCCCAGGCGCGCAAGCGCCCGCCCGGTGGCGGTGGCCGCCTGCGTGGTCTGCTCGACCACGCTGTGCTGATAGCCGATGCTCAATGAGGCGCGCGAATTGAGCGACAGGCCCACACCGAGGGTCAGATCGAGGATGCCGCCCGGGTGGATGTGGCCGTAACCGTAACCCACGTTGCGGGCGAAGCTGTAGGTGTAGTCGGCGCCGCCGAAGAACACCGCCGGGTCCGAGGGCAGGAGAAAGGTGATGCCCGGCTGCACGGCGTAGAAGCCCGAGCCGGTCGCGAGCCGGGTCTGCAGACCCGTGTTCGCATCGATGGGCTCCTGAAAGACATCGGTCCCGGTGCGCGACTTCAAGAGCAGCGAGCCGATCCAGACCATGTTGTTGCCGCGGAACTGGTTGAGCTGCGCGCGTAGCGCGAGTTCGGCATCCCCCAGGCCGTTGCCGGAGGAATCGAAGAAGGAGTTGGTGGTCGCGGCGGTCGCGAGCGGCCGGGTCTCGGTGGTCGTATTTTCCACGACGTAGGGCACGCGCGCCTCGATCTCGAGACGCGAGAAGAGTCCGTAGCGGGCCGTCAGGCTGAACGTGGAGAGATTGCTCTCGATTCTCTGGATGTCGATGAGCCCGATGGTGATCGCCGGGAGCACCGTATAGCCGACCAGCGCGACCTGGTTGTTGGTCGAGTGCACATACTGGGCATCGGGCTCGAGCACGAGGGTGCCGCGGGGCGTGAGCACCGTCGGCTCGGCGAAAATCTGCGCAGCCGGGGCGGGCGCCTTTGGCGCCTCGGGCGCCTGTCCGACCGGTGCCGGAGGAGGGGTGGTCTGCGTCTGCGCGGCCGAGGCGCAGACCGTCCCCCCTAGAAGAGTCGAGGCGAGTGCAAGTGCCGGGAGGCTTCGTGGCGCATTCATTTTTCTATCTCCGGCTGCAGGTAGGCGGAAGGCGGGCCGCGGGGGGTGATGCCGAGCCGCTTGAGCCGTCGGTAGAGGGTGACCCGAGAGACCGACAGCTCGCGAGCCGTGGCGGCGATGTTGTTGCCGGTCCGCTCGAGCGTCGCTTCGATGAGTCCGCGTTCCGTGCCGGCGCGGGCCAGCGCCAGAGAGCCGTTGGGCCGGGCGGCGATGGGGCCGCAGAGCTGCAGATCGGCGGCCGTGATGAGCGGGCCATCGCACATGACCGTGGCGTGCTGTACGCGGTTCAGGAGTTCCCGCACGTTACCCGGCCAGCCGTAGCGCTCGATGGCGGCGAGCGCATTGTGCGAGAAGCCGCGCACCCCGGGCGCGCGGCCATTGGCGCAGTGGCGGAAAAAGTGCTGGGCGAGGAGCACGCTGTCATTGCCTCGGGCCCGCAGCGGCGGTATGTCGATGCTGAGCACATTGAGACGGTAGAACAGGTCTTCGCGGAAGCGCCCCATGCGCACCGCCTGTCGCAGGTCCATGTGGGTAGCGGCGATGACGCGCGCATCGATCCGGATCTCGCGCGTGGAGCCGACACGCATGACGGTCGACTCCTGCAGGAAGCGCAGCAGGCTCGCCTGTGCCGAGCGCGGCAGATCGCCGATCTCATCGAGGAAGATGGTGCCCCGGTGGGCCGCTTCGATCGAACCGATCTGCCGCTCGTGGGCACCGGTGAATGCGCCCTTCTCGTGACCGAACAGCAGGCTCTCGATGAGTGCCTGGGGGAGGGCGCCGCAGTTGACCGGCACGAACGGCGCGCTCGAGCGGCTGGAGCCAAGATGCACGGCGCGCGCGGCGAGCTCCTTACCGACCCCGCTCTCCCCGGTGAGCAGCAACGGGGCATTGGCGCGCATCACCCTCTCGAGCCGGGCGTGCAAGGTGATCATGGCGGGGCTCTCGCCGATCATCCCGAAGCGGCCTTGGCTGGACTCCGCGGGTGCGAGGGCGGTGTGACGCAACACAGCCTTGCCGTAGGCGTGGCCGATCGAGTACAGCAGTCGCGCATCGTCCACCGGCAGCGTGTGGTAATCGAAGTAGCTCGATGCGAGCGCGCGCGCCGTGAGGCGGTCGCGGGCGCAGTCGCGCGGCAGCACGGCGATCCACTCGGTGCCGGAGTTCTCGGCGAGCTGGGCAAGGCTCTCCGGTGAGCACTCGAGCGCCTCGTCGAATACCGCGACGCCGACGTTGCAGTCGCCCCGCAGCAGCGCCTCGTGAACCTGCTCCGACCGGGTCGCCCGCCGTACCCGCCAGTGATGGGCCGCAAGCAAAAGGCCGAGATCGGGAACCGACTCGGCCGCCTGCAGAACGATCACGCCCCGAGACATGCCCCCCCCTTGGCGCGCTGCGACACGAAGCTCGTAGTCTATAGGCTTATGATCCGAGCTTGCTGTTCGGGATTGTACCTAACTTCGAGGGCCGGGGCGAGTGTTGCCAGGGTAAGATTCATCGGTGCAATTTTTATTTTCAGGGCAGGCGTGTTGCGCGGTTTTCTTGGCATATCCTTTGCTCGCCCACTGTAACACCTTTGAAACATGTCACAGTTGCCTGGCACACCCCGCGGGCCCCGGAGGTCTTCAGCGCAGCTCCTCGACCGGTCCGATGTATGTCGCCTCGATACGCGCGCCGCGCATGCCGCAGCGATGGCAACGCAGACGCGCGGCGATGCTCCCGAGACTGGCCTCGGCGCCAAACACACGCAACAGCAACTCCGTGTGCAGCTCCCGCCGGTGCAGGCAGCCGGGGCGGCGACAACGGGCGGTGAGGCGATAGAGCGCCAGGTAGTCTCGCAGCGGATCGTTCGCATTGCCCGTGCGGATCCCGATACCGAGGCGCGGCTTTCGTGGGGACATGCAGATGATGATCTGATGCGATCGCCGCGGCTGTCCATGCAGGGCCGGGGCGCATCGGGTACTGTATGGCGCATGTGTGCCCGCTACCTGACTCCCGAGCAGGCCGCCGCCGAGCGCTACTGGCGGACCATCTCCCCGCTCTGGCACTTCCAGGCGAGCTGGCGTGTGCTGCCGACCCAACGGGTTCCCGTGGTGCTTGCCATCGACGGCGCGGTGACGGGGCGGATGATGCGCTGGGGACTCATTCCGCAGCGCGGCGAGATCCGCTACCCACTGATCAATGCCACGGTCGAGAAGCTCGAGAGCTGGTACGGCTGGCGCCATCCCTGGGAGCAGGGACAACGGTGCCTGCTCGTCATGGCCGGCTTCTACGAGCCGCACGTCTTCCCCGGCGGTCGCAAGGAGCCCTTTGTCGTGCGCCTCACCGATCGGCCGATCTTCGGCGTCGCGGGCATCTGGGAGCGAAGGCGCGCCGAGGACGGCGCCGAGGTGCTCTCCTGCGCGCTCATCACGACGCCGCCGAACCGCCTGCTCGCCGAAGTGCACAACGAAAAGCCGAGGATGCCGGCGGTGCTGCGCGAAGAGGATCATTCCGCGTGGCTCACCGGCCAACCCGCGGAAGCGCTCGCGGCACTGAGGCCTTATGAGGCCGAGGGGATGCGGGCCTGGCAGGTCGGCCGGGGCTTGTATGCGCGAAGCACCTCCGACGATGCCCGACTGATCGAGCCCGTCTCGCCATAGCCCGTCACTTCGGGTCGACGACCCGGCGCGGGGAAGCGCGCCGCGACGAGGCGACCGTAATGCTCGCTCAAGCGCATGGCGCCGGGTTCGATCGAGCGCAGACTAGGCGGTTATCGCCCCGTGCCCTTGTCCAGAGGACTGCAATGCGTCTCTTGCCCGCTTTCACCGCATCGGTATTGCTCAGCATTCCCCTGATGGCGCCTGCCGCCCCGGCCGCAACGCCCGCCAAACCGGCGGCAATGCCCGCCAAACCGGCCGCTCACGGTCCGTTTCATGGCCTCAAGTTCCGCGAGCTCGGGCCGGCGGTTGCGGGCGGGCGAGTGACGAGCGTGCTCGGCGTGGCGGGCGATGCGCGCCTTTACTACATCGGCAGCGCCGGAGGCGGCGTGTGGAAGACTGAGGACGGCGGTGCGACGTGGAAGGCGATCTTCACCCACGAGCCCACCCAGTCGATCGGAGCGCTCGCCCTGGCCGGCGGCAACGCGAACTGGCTGTGGGTGGGCACGGGCGAGGGCAATCCGCGCAACGACATCCTCGATGGCGATGGGGTCTATTTCACCCCGGATGGGGGCAAGACCTGGGTCGACAAGGGTCTGCACCGGGCCGGACAGATCGCCGCCATCGCGGTCGATCCGAGTGACAGCAACACCGTGTTCGTCTGCGCCGAGGGCGATGTCTGGAAGCGAGGCACGCGGCGCGGGGTATTCATGAGCACGGACAACGGCGCGCACTGGAGTCGCGTGCTGTATCTGAACGATCATACCGGCTGCAGCACCATCGCCTTCGAGCCGGGCAATCCCAAGGTGCTGATCGCTGGAATGTGGCCGCTGCAGCGGCGGCCCTGGATGCTCACGAGCGGCGGCAAATCCGGGGGGCTGTATCGCTCGACCGACGGCGGCCGGCACTGGCGGCGCCTGAAGCACGGACTGCCGAAGGGCGACATCGGGCGCAGCGCGGTCGCCTTCGCCCCGAGTGAGCCCGAGACGGTGTACGCGGTCCTGCAGGCGAAGGGCGGAGTGCTGTGGGTGTCGCACGACCTGGGCGGCCACTGGTCGAAGGTGAGCAACAATCACAGCGGCGACGTGCGGCCGTTCTACTTCACCCAGCTCGCGGTCATGCCGAACGATCCGCGCAGGCTCTTTCTGCTCTCGATGCAGATGATGGAGAGCAGGGACGGCGGCAGCCACATGTTTTACGCCGACAAGGGCGTGCACGTCGATCATCACGCGATCTGGATAGATCCGAAAGACCCTCGGCGCATCATCCAGGGCAACGATGGCGGCGTCTACCTGTCGCTCGATGCGGGCAAACACTGGCGTTATCTCAACAACCTGCCGATCGAGCAGTTCTACCAGGTGGCCGCGAGCGCATCCAACGATCCCTGGCCGTACCGGGTGTGCGGTGGCCTTCAGGACAACGATTCCTGGTGCGGCGCGAGCAGCGACTACGAGCGCGGCGGCGTGACCGGTTACCAGGACTGGCAGGATCTCGCCGGCGGCGATGGGCAATACGTGGTGCCGGCCCCGGGCAACGCCCAGGTGATCTACTCCACCACCGATGACGGTTACGCCGAGCGGATCGATCTCGCGAGCGGTCGCAAGCGGCTCATCAATCCGTACCTGCGCGATGTGCTGGCGGGCCTGCTCTTTACCGGCAAGCCGATGGCCAAGCAGAAGTACCGGTTCGACTGGACGACGCCGGTGGCGGTGTCCGCGAGCGACCCGGACGATGTGTATCTCGGGGCCGACGTCGTATTCCACAGCGGCGACGGCGGCCGGCACTGGAGGGTCATCAGTCCCGACCTGACGCGCAACGTCAAGGCGAAGCAGCAGCCGAGCGGCGGACCGATCAACCGCGACATGAGCGGCGCGGAGACCTACGACACCATCCAGTCTCTCTCGCTCGCGCCGAGCGACCCGCGCGTCATCTGGGTGGGGACCGATGACGGCTGGGTGTGGGTGAGCCGCGACGGCGGTGCGCACTGGCGCAAGGTGACACCGCGAGGCGCTCCGCAATGGGCCCGTGTCTACCACGTGACCCCTTCGCCATTTGCCGCCGGCACCGCTTACGCGGCGTTCGATGCGCATGAACTCGGCGATGAGCGCCCCTACCTCTATCGGACCACCGACTACGGAAAGCGCTGGACGCGCATCACCCAAGGCCTGCCGCTGAGCAGCGTCGAAGTGGTCCGGGAGGATCCCAACCGCGCCGGACTCCTCTTTGCCGGCACACTGTCCGCGGGCGTGTATGTCTCCCTCGATGCGGGTGCGCACTGGCAGGCGCTGCACGCGAACCTGCCCCGCGGACTGTCGGTGTGGGACCTCACCTTTGCGCCGGATCAGCGCGGACTGCTGCTCGCCACGCACGGCCGCGGCATCTGGGCGCTCGACAATCTTCGACCCCTGGAGCAATACGACGCCGCGGTGGCGCGTGCGCCGCTGCACGTGTTCAGCGCCTCTCCCGGGGTGCTGCTCTACACCCGCAACACCAATGGAGTCGGCCCCGGGGCCTTCGTGGCCGCCAATGCGCCCCTTGGCGCACTGATCAGCTACCGTCTGGCGAAGGCCATCAAGGCGACCCCGGCCGAGAAGGCGGCGCACCACGGGCCGGTGCGCATCGTGATCCGCGATGCCGCCGGTACGATAGTCGACACGATCCATGCCCCCGGCAAGGCGGGCATCAATGAAGTGGCGTGGGACCTGAGCTACAGCGGTCCCGCGAGACTCGAACCGCCGCTCGGCAAACCCGGACACGCCGGGCGCGAGCCTGGCCCTAGCGTGGTCCCGGGCACGTATACCGCGACGGTACACGCCGGAGCGGATGCCGGGAAGGTGACAGTGCGCGCGCAGGCCGATCCCCGCTACAGCGTGCCGCAGCCGGTCTATCGCGCCGATACGCAGGCGGGACTGAGCGCGCGCACCGAGCTCTCGGCGATGAACCGCCTGCTCGATCATGTCGCCGCGATGCGCAAGGCGCTCGGCGGCGTGCTCGCGCGTGGCCGCAGCGATGCGCGGTGGGCGAAGCGGCACGCGTCCCTGGTGAACCAGGGCAAGGCGCTCGACAAGGTGCTTGCCGCCTACGAGGACGTGCTGTGGAATCCGCATACACAGCACCATGCCGAGGAGGACTTCCTGCGCCACTTCAGCCGTCTGCACCAACACGTGGACACGCTGTATCAATTCGCTTCGGATCTGTGGGGAGCGAAGCCCGATGCGCAGCTGCTGTCCCTGAGCTCGGCCTACCGCGCCGAGGTCGAGCGGCTGCTGGCGCATTACAACGGGCAGGTGGTCGCGCGGGTGAAGGCCTGGAATGCCGCCGCCTATGCCGCAGGCGTGAGCACGTTGCCAACGGGGGGGCCGGTGCGGCTGCGCGCAGCGCCTTCACTGCCGCCCGCGAGTTCCTGAGGGAGGCGCTCGGGGCGAAGCGGTGTTGGCCGGATCGATTGCCGGGTGCTTGTCGCCGCGTGGCGTCAAGGTGACGCCTTGCGCCGACCGGTGCTAGGGTTAAGCCACTGATCGATCAAAGGAGGGCACGGAGCATGAATTCTTCCCTCAGGCAAGGCATGGTTGCGACGCTGCTCGCCGGGAGTCTCGGCCTGGCAAATGCCACCACCGTGCACGTGGTGTTGACCGGGGCACACGAGGTGCCCCCGGTGCAGACCTTGGCCCGCGGCACGGGAGTGGTCAGGGTCGAATCCAACGGCAAGGTGAGCGGGGCGATCACCACCTACGGGCTCAAGGTGACCATGGCGCACATCCACATCGGGCCGGTCGACTCGAACGGCCCGCCCATCATCTGGCTGAAGCGCGGTCCGCATGACACCTGGGTGGTGCCTTCGGGCGCGAAGCTCACACCGGCGCAGTACAAGAGCTTCCAGGCGGGAGAGCTGTACATCAACGTGCACAGCCTGAAGCATCCGGCCGGGGAGATCCGCGGTCAGCTGCTGCCCTGAGCGTGGCTGCGCACGCCTGGGCGGCGGCACGGGGCAGCCGCGTGCCGCGGCAAGACATTGCCGGGCGTGCGGGAGCGTGCGCATTTTTCGACTCGAGCTTCAAGTTGACCGATACCGGACCGTTAAGACGGGGGTACGGGGTTTGAAAGGCCGATGCGCCGCACGGCGGCCCTGGGGCAACTCGGAGAATACTGACTGTGATGCTCGGAACGACACGAACGGTGGAGATTACGCTCGATGACACGGTGGTGATCGAATCGCGCCTGTCGAGCCGCAGACGCCTTCCCAGGGTTCCCGATGAAGTCCGACGCGCCGGCGCCGCCGCGGTCTCGCAGTACCTGGCCTTTCGCACGCGCTCCGGCGAGACCCGTTCGCCGTTCATCGTCGAGCACATCGAGGTCGCGACCTATTGACGGGGGAGGCCGGCTCCACCGGCCGGCGCATCGTCGAACTGCGCAGCGGTCGCAACCCCGTTGTGGTATTTCTTGCGCCCGGTCACAGCAGCGGGTCGGCGCCGCCCATTATTGTTAATCATGATTTCGCTTTGGCCGAGCCTCGAAGCGCTGCCCGACTCGCCCTATGCGGCGGAGCTGCGCAAGCAGCCCGCGGGGGCGCGCTTTGCCGCTGCGCTCGAAAGCGAATACCTGCGCACCAGGCTGCGTGAGGAACGTGCGCTGGTGCGCTTCACGTGCACCCTGGCACTGCTGCTGATGGCCTTGCGAGGGTCGGAATCCCTCCTGAGCGCGCTGCGCTCACCGAGCGAGCTGTCCGTGTTCTCGGTCGTGCTCATCGGCAGCATCGTGCTGGCCTGGCTTGCCTGGAGCCGCTCCTACGAGCAGCGCTACCTGCCCTGGGCCACCGTGCTGGTGCCCGTCCGCAACTCCCTGGTCGCGATCCAGGTCATCCACGTCGCCGCGGCGGGGGCGTACGACGTCCTCTTGATTCTGCCGATGCTGCTCATCGGACCGTTCTACTTCCTGGGATTGAAGTATCGCAGCTCGCTCCTGTCGGCCGTGTGCACGCTTGCGAGCCTGGTGGGGGCGGATATCGCGTTTCCCCTGCCGTTCTCCATCGCCATGCGCGGCGGTACGGTGCTCATCGTCTCAACCGTAGTGCTGGCAATCGCCGCCCGGCACATCGAGAAGCGCCTGCGTCAGGCGTTTCTCGAAAACCGTGTCGTGGCCGAGCTCGCACAGCAGGACGCCCTCACCTGGACCAAGAACCGGCGGGTATTCGATGAGTATCTGCCGCGGCTGTGGCGCCAGGCCGTGAGCGATGAGCGATTGCTCGCGGTTCTGGTGCTCGACGTCGATCAGTTCAAGCCCTACAACGATCGATACGGCCACCAGGCCGGCGATGCGGTGCTGCGCCGCGTTGCGCTCGCCATCCAGCAACAGGCGCGCCGGCCCTTCGATCTCGTTGCGCGTTACGGGGGCGAGGAATTCGCGGTGATTCTCTACGATACCGATGCGGCAGGCGCAGGCGGCACGGCGGAGCGGATGCGGCGGGCGGTCGAGGAGCTCGGGATCGAACATCGGGAGTCGGCATCCGGCAATGTGGTGACGATCAGTGTCGGAGTGGCCGTGGTTTCACCGACCGCGGGGCGCAACGCCCTTGGCGCGCTGCAGCTCGCCGATGAGGCGCTCTATCGCGCCAAGTCAAAGGGCCGCAACCGCATCGAGCTGGTGGACGACAGCGAGTATCGGCTCATGGTGACGGGCGTGTTCGCCAAGGGCGAATTGTCGGCGCTCGCACGCTGAGGCGCGGGCCTAATCTCTGCCGCTCGCGTGTGCGCGCCGGGGCCGAAGTCCACGGGAGCTCCGAGCGGCACGCGTTTCGTGGGGGCTGGATTGCCGGAGGCACATCATGGCAGCGGTCAAGGTATAGCTCCGAAGGTGCCCTGAGCGCGAAGCGCGACGCATGGACTTGAGGTGCATTGGGGCTAAGATGACGTGTTCAGCCGATGAGGGCTGAGTGTTGTTGCTCTGAGACACCGGTCACACCTGAATGCCGGACTGCACGCCCGAACCCGCCTACAGCGCGGCCGATATCGAACGGCTGCGGCTCGTCTACGGCAACTTTCCGCTCATGCTGGCCGGCAGCAACACGGCGGCCTGTGTCCTCGTGGCGCTCCTTTACGGGGAGGTCTCGCTCGCCAAACTGTTCGGATGGCTTTTCCTTCTATTGGCGGCCTCGGTGCTGCGCCTGCTCGAGTGGCGGGCTTTTCAGCGCGCGCCGTCGCAGCGGGAGGCGCGCGCGTGGAGCCGGCGGCTGCAGGTCGGCACTACCGTGGCGGGGCTTATCTGGGGCATCGGCGGGATCGTGTTCCTCGCTTCCGACGATCTGGCGCATCAGCTGTTCACGGTGCTCGTATTCTCCGGAGTCGCCGCCGGCGCGATGACCTCCTACGGGGTGATGTGGCGCGCCTACATGACGTTCCTGCTACCTTTCGAGGCTCTGGTCGAATTGCGACTGTTGCTCGAGCGCACGCCGCTCCATTACCCCCTGGCGCTCGTCAATGCGCTGTTCGTGAGTGTCGTCATTTACTCGGCGTTCAAGACCGATCGCACCGTGGGCAGCGCGCTCGAGATCACCGCCGAGAACGCCAAGCTCACCCGGGCGCTGCAGTACCAGGCGACCCACGATTCGCTCGTTGATCTGGTCAATCATCGCGAGTTCAACACGCGGCTCGCCGATGTGGCCGATCGCGCCGTGACGGCCCATGAGCCCTGTGCGCTCATCTTCATCGACCTCGACCGGTTCAAGGAGGTGAACGATCAGGGCGGACACGCGGCCGGGGATGAGGCGCTGCGGCGCGTCAGCCTGATCCTGAAGGAGCACGTGCGCTCGAGCGACACCGCGGCGCGACTCGGCGGAGACGAGTTCGCCATCCTGTTGCCGGGCTGTCCGCGCGAGCGCGCCGAGGGGGTGGCGCAGAGCGTGCTCCGAGCGATCCAGGATTTCGTGCTGCACTGGGAGGGGGGGTACTATTTCCGCGTCGGAGCGAGCATCGGAGTGGCGTGTGCGCAGGCCGGCGAGGCCGATGCCGCAGCGCTCCTGCGGGTGGCGGACGCGGCGTGCTATGCCGCGAAGAACGCGGGCCGCGGCAGAGTGGAAGTCCGCAGCGCCAATCCGCTGCCGGAGCCGAGCCCCTTCGAGCTCGCGGCGCTGCGCCGCCCGGTTTGAGGCGCCCGCCGGGCGCGGCCCTTCTCAAGTGGATCAGGCTCTAGCGGATCAAGTCCCGGTACGCGTGCCAGGTCGCATGTCCGAGGAGCGGTGCGACCACGACCATGCCGATGAGCGCGGTGAGGAAGCCTAGCGCGGTGAGCGCGCAGATCAGCGCGGCCCAGAGAATCATGGCCGGGATGTTGTGCAGGCAGGCCCGCACGCTGATGCCGATCGCCTCCGTCGCTGTCGCGTGCCGGTCGATGATGAGCGGCACCGAGACGATGGACATGAGGAAGGCGACGACGGCGAATACGGCGCCGGAGGAGAAATACGCCACGACCTCGCGCAGGTCCGCGAAGTTGCCCGCGCCGCCCCACATGGCGACCGCGAGCGAGGGGATTCTCAGGTGCAGCGTCGAGCTGAGCAGCGCCATCGAGACGAGGAACCACAGCGCCGCTACCATCGCGAGGATGGCGCCGAACTGCATCAGCCCCTCGGGATTGCGGCTGACGGCCGAGAGGGATTCATCGAACCCGCGCGGCTCGCGCGCGGCGCGCCGCCGGGAGAGCTCGCACGCCCCCGTGGTCATCAACGGTCCGACCAGCAGATACCCGCTCACGGCGGCGGCCACGAAGTAAGGGTGCGTACTGCCGATGGCGAGCAGCACCGCGCCAAGCGCCGAGATCAGCACGCCGTGGGCGAGACTCGCGGCCGGCCGGCTCCACAGATCGTCCCAGCCGCGCCGCAGCCACACGAGAGGCCGTCTCATCGGGACCGAGTGCAGCTCGATATGAAGAAAGCGATGCTTTCCGAGGGTGATGGATGTGCTCATGAGCGACTCCCGCGCGGTGCGCCGCGACCCTGCCGGCCAGATTGGCCCGCCTGCGCTCTGAGGGTGCGCCCGGGCCCCTTGCCGGCCACCGTGGCGCAATCGAGCATACTCCGAATGCGCCGCATGGGTACTCGGGGCCCGGGGGAATGCGGCGAAACGGCCGAGCACCGGGCGCCTCGGATCGGTACACTTGCCGCCCTCGGCGCCCCCGTAGCTCAGTGGATAGAGCGACCGCCTCCTAAGCGGTAGGTCGTCGGTTCAACTCCGGCCGGGGGCGCCAATAAAACAAAGACTTATGGCGCTTTCCTCGAGGCGGGCGAGGTGCAGATCGATCGCCGTTGCCCGATGCTCCGTCCGCCGTCGAGCTCAAGTGGCTGCGGGCGATGCGGGCATCGCCACCCGGTCCGCAGCCCGGGCGAGGCCAGCCCCTGGGTGGGGCGAGCGCTCCACGGCCGGGCTGCTCTACCTCTGTTGATGGGTCGCGGGGATGAATGCGGCGATGTGGTCGTGCACCTGCCTGAGCGAGGGCAGATCGATGCCGGGTTCGAAGGAGGCGAGCCCGGTCATGTCGTCGAAATTGAGGATCTGCGAGAGCAGGATCACGCCGCTGAAATCGACCTCGAGATGGGTCTCGAGCTCGTTATCGTCAAACAGTGGGTAGGGCGCTGGCCGGGAGCGCGTGTAGAGGGCCGTAAGGACGCCGCGCGGGCCGCGGCTATGATGCCACGGTCGTGCGTGGTGGAGACGGCGCGGGGCGTCCCGCGCATGCCCGGGCCCGATGAGTCCAGCGCGCGCTGCTGTCATCGCGGTGCCACAGAAGCCCCTTTACAATGATCGGCTGCGACCGCGGTGAGCGCCACGGGAGGGTCCCGACGCGCACGTCACGGCCATCTGCCATATGACCCAGGGGAGATCGCATGCGTATCGTTTTGCCGCTGGCCCTGTGCGCCACCGTCCTCGCCACCTGCACCGTGCCTGCGCAGGCCCATGGCCGCAGCCCTCGTGCCGATGAGCTGCCCACCGCCACGCCCATCAAGCACCTGGTGGTGATCTACGACGAGAACGTCTCCTTCGATCACTACTTCGCCACCTACCCGCATGCGGCCAACGTCGCGGGCGAGCCCCGCTTCATCGCCGCGCCCGGTACGCCTCGGGTGAACAACCTCCTCAACTCGCGCCTTCTGACCCACAATCCGAACTTCACCAACCGCCTGAACGGCTCCGGGGCGGCCAACCCCTTCCGTCTCGATCGCACGCAGGCGAACACGGCCGATCAGAACCACGGCTACACGCCCGAGCAGCAGGCCTATGACCACGGCAGGGCGGATCTGTTTCCGCGCTACACCGGGGCCGGCACCCCGGGAGGCGCGGGCACCTTCGGGACCCCGGGCCAGGTCATGGGCTATTTCGACGGCAACACGGTCACCGCGCTCTGGAACTACGCGCAACACTTTGCGATGAGCGACGACGCGTACACCGACACATACGGACCCTCGACGCCGGGGGCGCTCGAGGTGGTCTCGGGGCAGACCAATGGCGTTCTCGCGGTGAAGGGGCCGCAGGTCTCGAAACAGATCATCCGCGATGGCGCCGGCGGCTACACCCTCATCAGCGACATCGACCCGGCCTACGATGTGTGCTCGAACTCGCGCTACCAGGTGCGCATGCTCGGGCGCAACATCGGCGACCTGCTCACCGCGCACCGGGTGAGCTGGGGCGGGTTCATGGGGGGATTCGATCTCGAGCACACCAACCGCAACGGCACCACTGGCTGTCAGCGCGATATCTACTCGAGGGTGGTTGCGGCCCGGGTGCGCGACTACGCCCCGCACCACAACTGGTTCCAGTACTTCAAGTCCACGGCCAATCCGACCCATGCGCGCCCGGCCTCGATCGCGGCCATCGGCCACAGCTTCGATGCCGACGGCAGGCGCGATCCGGCCAACCACGAGTACGGCCTCAGGGATTTCTATGCCGCGGTGAAGGCGGGCGATTTCCCGGCGGTGAGCTATCTCAAAGCGCGCGCCTACCAGGACGGCCACGCCGGCAACTCCGACCCGCTCGATGAGCAGGCCTGGCTCACCCGCGTGATCAACTTCCTCGAGCGCCAGCCGCAGTGGCGCGATACGGCCGTGATCATCGCCTGGGACGACTCGGACGGCTGGTACGATCATGCCTTTGCCACCCCGAGCAATTCCTCGTACGACAAGCAGGCAGACCGTCTGAATGGCATCGGGGTATGCGGTACGGGCACACCCCGGGTGGGGCTCAAGGGCCGGCCGGTGAACGGCCGCTGCGGACCGGGGACGCGCATTCCGTTCTTCGTCATCTCCCCCTACGCCAGGGTCAATTACGTGAGCCACGCACGCATCTCCCAGGCCTCGGTGGTGCGCTTCATCGAGGACAACTGGCTGCACGGTGAGCGCCTGGGAGGCGGCTCCTTCGATGCCACGGCCGGCAGCATCCGCAGCCTCTTCGATTTCTCCAAGGGCCATCGCCCCGATCCGAAGCTCTTCCTCGATGAGAAGACGGGCGAACCGTTGCGCTGAGGGCTCTGCAGCCCGCCTCACCCGGGCAGGCGGGACGCGCTATTCTCGGGGCCGGAGCCGGCGTAGCCGGCTCCGGCCCCGAGGACCGGGTACGCCGCTGCGAAGGGCATCACAGTTCCACCCGTGCCGGTCGGGTCGTGCTCGGGCGCGGCCCTACAATCCCCGTGCCGCCACAGCCGAAGCCCCGCACCGTGCCCCAGCTCTTTCGCCGATCACGCCGCTCCGCGAGCCCGCCCCAGGGCCCGGAGCGCCGGCTCGGGCCCGACCGGCGCGCAAGCACCGCCAGGGCGCTGCTCTATGGCAGCTTTCGTCCGCGGCGCCAGGGGCCTCGGCGCGCCGGTGAGCATCGGCTGGGCGCCTTCGACTGGCACCACCCCTGGTGGCTCGCGCTCGCGATCCTCATCCTGCTCCTCTCGTGCGCAGATGCGGCGCTCACCCTGGTGTTGATCGGCCGCGGCGCCTTCGAGATCAACCCGCTGCTCGCACCGCTCGTGAGAGACTCACCCGTCGCATTCATCCTGGTGAAGGTTGGTCTCACCGGTGTCGGCATCGTCTTTCTGACGCTGCTCGCCAGAGTAAAGGCATTCGGGCGCCTTCCGGCAAGAGCGCTCTTTTACGCGGTACTGATCGGATACGTCGTACTTATCGCCTATGAGCTGAAGCTTCTCGCTCTGCTGTGAGAGCCTCGCATATGCCATTGGAGAGAGCGTGTGAGGCCGCCAAACTGAATTCCCGTTAATTTTCAACGCTTGATGCGCGAATTGAATATTTCGCGCCTCGCCCCTTTCCGTTACACTACCGGCTCGCGCTTCCTACTCCAGCATGCTTCAACCTACACCCCTTTTTGGCGGCAACGCCGCCTTCCTGGAAACTCTCTACGAGCAATATCTCCGCGATCCAGCGAGCGTAGAGGAACGCTGGCGCAACTACTTCGAGCAGCTGCCGGGCCCGACGGGCCACGAGACGGCGCCGGGCCCGATCGAGGCCGGGATCGCCGAGCGAGCCAGGCAGCCCCGCGCGCTCGCGGCAGCGCCGGCGGCTTCGGGGGACGCCCGCCAAGCGGCCGTCTCGCGCCTGATCCAGATCTGGACCAATCGCGGACACCTCATCGCCAAGCTCGATCCGCTCGGACTCACTCCGCGCCCGCGGCCGCACGTGCTCGATCTCGCCTACTACGGCCTCTCGAGTGCGGACCTCGAGGCGGAGTATTTCACCGGCAGCCGTACCGAGGCGGTGCCGCAGCGCATGAAGCTGCGCGACATCCTGAGCCAGCTCGAGGCGATCTACTCCGGCACGGTCGGGGCGGAGTTCACCCACGTGTCGAATTCCGAGGAGCGCCTGTGGCTGCAGGACCGCTTCCAGGAGGGCCGGCTGCGCCAGCGCTTCAGCGTCGAGGAGAAGCGCAACATCCTCTGGCAGCTCACCGCCGCCGAGGGACTCGAGCGCTACCTGCATACACGGTTCGTCGGCCAGAAGCGCTTCTCGCTCGAGGGCGGGGAGACCCTGATCCCCATGCTCGATGACCTGATCCAGTGCTGCGGGCCCTCATCGGTCGAGGAAGTGGTCATCGGCATGGCCCATCGCGGGCGACTGAATGTGCTGGTGAACCTGCTCGGCAAGCCCCCCTCGCTCCTTTTCTCGGAGTTCGAGGGCAACTACGACCTGAGTCACCTGAGGGGCTCGGGCGATGTGAAGTACCACAAGGGCTTCTCCGCGGACCTGCGCACGCCGGCCGGCAATGTGCATGCCGTTCTCGCCTTCAACCCTTCGCACCTCGAGGTGGTGAACCCGGTGGTGGAGGGCTCGGTGCGTGCGCGCCAGGAGCGGCGCAACGATGCGAGGGGCGAGCACGTGCTGCCGGTCCTGGTGCACGGCGATGCGGCATTCGCCGGCCAGGGCGTCGTGATGGAAACGATGCAGCTCTCGCAGGCCCGTGGCTACTACACCGGCGGCACGCTGCACCTCGTCATCAACAACCAGATCGGCTTCACCACCTCCGCGGTGAACGACGCCCGTTCGACGCTCTATTGCAGCGACGTCGCCAAGATGCTGGAAGCTCCGATCTTCCACGTCAATGGCGACGATCCGGAGGCGGCGGTGTTGGTCATGCGCCTCGCGCTCGAGTACCGCGAGCGCTTTCACAAGGACGTCGTGATCGACCTCGTCTGCTATCGGCGTCTCGGCCACAACGAGGCCGACGAGCCGGCGGCGACCCAGCCGCAGATGTATCAGGTGATCCGCCAGCACCCCACCACGCGCAAGCTCTACGCCGAGCGTCTGGTGGCCGAAGGGGTCATCCCAGAAACGGAGCCCTCAGCCCTCGTGGATCGCTACCGCGATGGACTCGATCAGGGCAAGCCGCTCGCGCGCGCCGCGCTCGGCCTGATCGGCAACCAGTACACCGTCGACTGGACGCACTTCGCGCAGGCGGACTGGAGCGAGCAGGTGACCACAGGGGTCGAGCTTGCGCGCTTGCAGTCCCTCGGCGAGCGCCTGGGACGGCTTCCCGCGGACTTGAAGCTGCATCCGCGCGTTGCGCAGGTGATGGCCAACCGCGCCAAGATGCTCGCCGGGCAGATGCCGCTCGACTGGGGCTGCGCCGAGACGCTTGCCTACGCCGCGCTCATCGAGGACGGCTACTCGATTCGCGTTTCCGGGCAGGACAGCGGCCGCGGCACCTTCTTCCACCGGCACGCGGTGTTGCACGATCAGGACTCCCCGCGGGTCTATCTGCCGCTGCAGCACCTTGCCGAGGGTCAGCCACGGGTGCAGATCATCGACTCGGTGCTCTCCGAGGAGGCGGTGATGGGCTTCGAGTACGGCTACTCGACCACGGAGCCGAAGTGCCTGACCATCTGGGAGGGCCAGTTCGGGGACTTCGCCAACGGCGCCCAGGTGATCATCGACCAGTTCATCAGCTCGGGCGAGGCGAAGTGGGAGCGTTACTGCGGCCTCGCGCTCTTCCTGCCACACGGCTACGAGGGTCAGGGGCCCGAACACTCCTCGGCGCGCCTCGAGCGCTACCTGCAGCTGTGCGCCGAAAACAACATGCAGGTGTGCGTGCCGTCGACCCCGGCGCAGATGTTCCACATGCTGCGCCGGCAGATGCTGCAATCGTTCCGCAAGCCGCTCATCGTCATGACGCCAAAGAGCCTGCTGCGCCACGATCTGTCGGTGTCGAAGCTCGAGGATCTCACCCACGGTGGATTCGCGCGCATCATCGATGAGACCGACGAGATCGAGCCGGACGAGGTGCGCCGCGTCGTGTTCTGCAGCGGCAAGGTCTACTTCGACCTGCTCAAGGGGCGCCGCAAGGATGGCCTGCGCGATGTGGCGCTGGTGCGTATCGAGCAGCTCTATCCATTCCCCTCGGAGGAGTACGAGGCGATCCTCGGCCGCTACCGGAGTCTTCGCGAAGTGGTCTGGTGTCAGGAGGAGCCGCAGAACCAGGGCGCCTGGTACCAGATCCGTCACCGGCTGCAGGAGCCGCTCGAGAACCGCCTCACGGTGCTGTACGCCGGCCGTGCGCCCGCCGCGGCGCCCGCCACGGGCATCGGCAAGATCCACGACGCCGAGCAGCTCGCGCTGGTCGATGCGGCGCTGCATTCCACGGTGGCCGAGAAGTCCGCGCGACAGACGAGCCGCCTCTCGGGCAGCGCTTCCGCCTCGCGCGGCCGCAAGACCGCCGCGACTCCCATCAGAAAGAGCTCTTAATGACGACCGAAATCAAAGTCCCTCAACTTCCGGAGTCCGTGACCGACGCCACCCTCGTCGCCTGGCACAAGCGGCCGGGCGATGCCGTGAAGCGCGATGAGAATCTGGCCGCCCTCGAGACCGACAAAGTGGTGCTCGAGGTGCCGGCCCCCGCCGATGGGGTGCTGCGGGAGCTGAAGGTCGAGAGCGGCGCCGTGGTGAGGAGCGGGCAGGTGCTCGCCGTGATTGAAGCGGGCGCCCAGGCGGCTGCGGCCCCCAAGGCCGCCCCCGCCGCGGCGGAGGCGAAGAGCGAAGCCAGGGCCGAAGGGGAGGCGTCGAAGGACAAGTTGAGCCCCTCGGTGCGCCGCCTGGTGGAGGAGAACCGCCTCGATCCGGGAGCGATTCCCGCTAGCGGCCGCGATGGACGCCTCACCAAGTCCGATGTCGTGGGCTTCCTCGGCAAGCAGCCCGCGCCGGCCCCCGCGCCGGCGGCGGTCAAGCCCGCCGCGGCCGCCAAACCAGCCCTGCCCGCTGGCGCCCGAGCCGAGCAGCGCGTGCCGATGACCCGGCTCCGCCAGCGCATCGCGCAGCGCATGGTCGAGGCCCAGTCGACCCAGGCACTGCTCACCTCGTTCAACGAAGTCGATCTGACCGCGGTGAACGAGCTGCGGGCCCGCTACAAGGATCGCTTCGAGAAAGAGAACGGCGTGAAGCTCGGCTTCATGTCGTTCTTCGTAAAAGCCTCCATCGAGGCGTTGAAGAAGTTCCCCGTGGTGAACGCCTCGGTCGACGGGAGCGACATCATCTATCACGAGTTCTACGACATCGGGGTGGCGGTCTCGACCGACCGCGGCCTGGTCGTGCCGGTCGTGCGGGATGCGGACATGAAGGGATTCGGCGCCATCGAGAAGGAGATCGGCGAGTACGCGAAGAAGGCGCGCTCGGGCTCGCTTGCCATCGAGGACCTGACGGGCGGCACGTTCACGATCACCAACGGCGGGGTGTTCGGCTCGCTCATGTCGACCCCCATCGTGAACGCCCCGCAGAGCGCCATTCTCGGCATGCACAAGATCCAGGAGCGCCCGATGGTGGTCGGCGGGGAGATCCGGATCCGTCCCATGATGTACATCGCGATCACCTACGATCACCGCATCATCGACGGGCGCGAAGCGGTGCAGTTCCTGGTGACCGTCAAGGAGTGCCTGGAGGATCCGGGCCGCATGCTGTTGGGAATTTGATAAGGGCATACCATGGCTGATTCCTTCGATGTCATCGTCATCGGCGGGGGGCCCGCCGGCTATCCCGCCGCCATCCGCGCCGGTCAGAACAAACTCTCCGTCGCCTGCATCGACGAGTGGCGCAATCGCGATGGCAGCTACGCCTTCGGCGGCACGTGCCTGAATGCCGGATGCATCCCTTCCAAGGCGCTGCTCGAATCGAGCGAGCTCTACCACCGCACCCGCGAGGAGTTCGCGGTGCACGGCATCAAGGTGAGCGGCGTCAGCTTCGATGTGGCGCAGATGCAAAAGCGCAAGGCCGGCATCGTCAAGACCAGCACCCAGGGGATCCTGGCGCTGTTCAAGGGGGCCGGTGTCACCCCGCTCCAGGGTCACGGCAAACTCCTGCCGGGCAGGCGCGTCGCGTTCACGGGAGCCGATGGCGCCACGCGCGAGTTGAGCGCCAAGCAGGTGATCCTGGCCTCCGGCTCGGTGCCGGTGGAGCTCAAATCCGCGGCATTCCAGAGCCCGCACATCGTCGACTCCCAGGGCGCGCTCGAGTTCGATTCGGTGCCGAAGCGCCTCGGCGTGATCGGCGCGGGCGTGATCGGACTCGAGCTCGGAAGCGTCTGGCGACGCCTGGGGAGCGAGGTGACGGTACTCGAGGCGCTGCCTGAGTTCCTGGGCGTGGCCGACCAGCAGCTCGCCAAGGAGGCTGCGCGTCATTTCAAGAAGCAAGGGCTCGACATTCGCCTGGGCGCCAAGGTCACCGGTGCCAAGGTCGTCGGTGATGCCGTCGAGGTGAGCTACGAGGATGCCAAGGGTACCCACGGTCTCACGGTCGATCGCCTGGTCGTCGCAGCCGGGCGCCGGCCCTACACGCGCGAGCTGCTCGCGAACGGCACCGGCGTCGAACTCGATGAGCGCGGTTTCATCAAGGTAGACCATCAGTGTCGCACAGGCGCCGAGGGCGTCTGGGCGGTGGGGGACTGCGTGCGCGGCCCCATGCTCGCGCACAAGGGCAAGGAGGAAGGGGTCATGGTGGCCGACCTCATCGCCGGGCGTTACGGCGAGGTCAACTACAAGACCATTCCCTCGGTCATCTATACCGCTCCCGAGATCGCCTGGGTAGGCGCGACCGAGGAGCAGGTCAAGGCGAGCGGCCGCGCCTACAAGACGGGCGTATTCCCGTTCCTCGCGAGCGGCCGCGCTCGCGCGATGGAACAGGCACAGGGCTTCGCCAAGGTCATCGCCGCGCAGGATGATGACGAGATCCTCGGCGTGCACATCGTCGGTCCCATGGCCGGGGAGCTGATCGCCGAAGCGGTGCTCGCCATGGAGTACTCGGCGAGCAGCGAGGACCTGCAACGCACCATCCACGCGCATCCGACGTTGTCCGAGGCGGTGCACGAGGCTGCGCTCGCCGCCGACAAGCGCGCGATCGATTCCTTGAATCGCTGATTGCCTCGCGGCCGCTCCCGGGGCGGCGAGCGGGCACGCCTATCGGTTCGTCTGCACACGCGGGCTCGAAGTGAATCCGAGCCCGCGCCCGCGCGGGCCAGTCATACCGTCGGGTGCTGTCAATTGCCTAACGGACCCGTTGAGCCGCCGTCACGTTCGGCACCGCCGCGAGACGCTGTAGCACCCGAGCAAGCTGCTCCTGATCGCCGATCCCCACCGTGAGGTGCACGTTTGCGACTCCAGCGGCAGGATCGGTCGTGGTGTTCATGGCCTGGATGCTCAGCCGCTCCATGGCGAGCACATCGGTCAGATCGCGGATGAGTCCGCGGCGGTCGTAGGCCTGGACGGAGATCTCGACGGGCAGCTGCTGCGCCTCATGGACGCTCCACTCGACCTTCAGCACGCGCTCTGGCCTGACCGAGCGCATCCGGACAAAGCCCGGGCAGTTGGCGCGGTGGATGGTCACTCCGCGTCCCACGGTGACATAACCGACGATGGGCTGCGGCCGCAACGGCGAGCAGCACCGAGCAAGCGTGATCGGCAGGTCCCCGACGCCTTCGATCTCTACCGGTGAGCCTGCTCGTGCGCCGCGCGTGCGCTTCGGGGCGGGCGCCTGGGGCTGCCTCAGAGAGCCCAGCAGCCTTTCCGCGGCATGCGTGAGCTGCGCCACCGTGATCTCGCCCTCTCCGAGCAGCTGGTGGAAATGATCCGCATCGTGCGCCTTGAGCTCCTCGATGAGCCGAGGCAGCTGTTGCGCTCCAACCCCGAGCTTGCCGAGCTCCCGCTCCGCGATGAGCCGTCCCGCGCCGCGGTTGTCGGCCGCATCGAGCTTGCGAAACCACGCGCGCACCTTGGCGCGATTGCGCCCGGAGACGAGGAAGCCGAGCTCGGGGGCGAGCCAGTCGCGGCTCGGCGCCTCCTGCTTGGCGGTGATGATCTCGACCACCTCGCCGTTGGCGAGGACGTGGGTGAGGGGCACGATGCGGCCATTCGCCTTAGCGCCCCGGCAGCGATGGCCGAGCGAGGTGTGCAGGGTGTAGGCGAAATCGAGTGGTGTCGCGTCATGGGGCAGGTCGATGACCTCGCCCTTGGGAGTCAGCACGTACACGCGGTCCTGGAAGAGCTCCGCGCTCACCTGCTCGAGGAACTCGCGATCCGCATCCGGACCCTCGCGGCTCGGCTCGAGCAGGCGGCGCACCCACTCGATCTTGCGCTGGTACTGCGTATCCGCGGCGCCGCCTTCCTTGTATGTCCAGTGCGCGGCCACGCCGAGCTCGGCGTGCTCATGCATCTCGCGGGTGCGGATCTGAACCTCAACGCTCTTGCCCTCCGGTCCGATCACCGCCGTGTGGATGGAGCGGTAGAAGTTGCCCTTGGGCGTGGCGATGTAGTCATCGAACTCGCCGGGGAGATAGGTCCACAGGCCGTGCACCACCCCGAGCGCTGCGTAGCAATCGGGGATCGACTCGACGATGATGCGCACCGCGCGCACATCGAAGAGCTGCTCGAACTCGAGGTGCTTGCGCTGCATCTTCCTGTAGATGCTGTACATGTGCTTGGGACGCCCGGTCACCTGGGCCCTGATGCCGGCCTTCTCGAGCTCGCTGCGCACGGCGTGGCAGAGCGCCTCGATGTAGCGCTCACGATCGCTGCGCCGCTCGTTGAGCGCGGTGGCGATGCGCCGATAGTCCTCGGGCTCTAGGTAGCGGAAGGACAGATCCTCGATTTCCCACTTCAGCTGCCAGACGCCCAAGCGGTTGGCGAGCGGTCCAAAGATCGCTCGCGCCTCGAGCGCGAGCCGCTCGCGCGTCTCGGGCGATGCCTCGCGGGCATGGCGCAGGCTCACCAACTGCTCGGCCAGCCTGGCGAGGATCAGCCTTGGATCGCTCACGACCGCAAGCAGCATCTTGCGCAGCGTCTCGGCCTGGCGCGCTGACAGGCCTTGCGCGGGCGACCAATGCGGACCGAGGCCGATCTCCCCGAGTCTCGAGAGCGCCGCGGCAATCTCACTCGCCGCGGGGCCCACCCTGGAGGCGAGGGACTCGGCGCTGACGCCCTGGGCGAGGGCGGCCTGAACCAGCACAGCCTTGGCGAGATCCACATCCCCGGTGAGTGCCCCCAGGATTTCGGCCGCCTCGGCGGCTTCGGCAAGCCCTTCAGGCGCCAGCGCAGCGCCGTCCAGGATCTCGCGCCGGGCCGCCGAGATCGCCTCGAGAAGCTCTGGGGGACAGCGCTGCGTCGTCTCCACGGGCTAAGTGCCTGATTAATCTAATGTCTCAAAGGGCGCCTTACGGCTATCATACCGGTCGTTTCCAGCGCGGGAGCGCGAGTTTGGCGGCGACTCGCCTGAGATGACCAGCGATCCACAGTGGGCGAATGTTCAGCACGTCAAGGGCTTGCGCGCCGGGGTGCCTTGCGATGAGCGCTCGAGGTGCGTGCGCTACGAGGGCTATGGCCCAGGCGGGTCGGCGCTGCTCGTCGACTGCCGTACGGACGACCCCGAGGACACCCGGGCGCGTCTGAGGCGCTCATTCCGTGAGCACGGCGGGTATCTGGGGGCCGAGGGCTCGGTGGGCTACCTTTTCGATCACGTCGGCGTGTTGCGCTATCGCGCGGGACCGAGTCCGCAATGGCTCACCACGGCGGCGCTCTCGGCCGGCGCGGAAGCCGTGATCGGTCGAGAGTGCTCGATCGAGGTACTGACCGATCCGCGGGACTTCGATGCCGTCTGCGCCGAGCTGCGACGAGCGGGCTTCGCGCCGCTCAACGCCGAGGTGACCGAGCGCGCCGCCATCACTGCGACCTTGGGCGGCGAGGCGGCCCGTCACATGGTGTCGCTCGTCGAAGCGCTGACCGAGCTCGATGACGTGTGCGATGTATACACGAACGCCGAGCTGATCGGTGCGCGGTCCTGCTAGAGCGCTTCGATCCGGTCGGCGAGCTCGTGCAATCGGGCCGCGACGGTTCTTGCGCGGGACGCCAGCCGGTCCTCGGGCCTCACGTCCTCCAGGATCCGGGACAATACGTCTTCGAGCGTCGTGCGGTTCAGCTCCGTGCGCGTGTCCTGGCGGCTCTGCACGCAGTAGGTGAGCGTGAGCGGCTCGGTCTTCTCCCCGCGCTCGAGGTAGGGGAGCTCCACGCACAGTTGCGGCCAATCGCCGTTGTGCCCGTCGCCGAACCCCTTCAGCCAGTACTCGATGGTCTCGTTCACGGCGGACTCCACCACTTTGCGCAGACGGCCGTGGAGGTAAAACGAGAACCCATCCTCGAGGGATTCCGATTCGGTGCCCTTTCGGCGCGCAATGGCCGCGAGCTTCTCGATCAGCTCGTATTCGATGTCATCCAGCCGTGGCAACTCCCACTCGGGGAGATCGAGAATGTGCCCGCGTCGCCTCTTGCTCATGTTTCCCATCCCATGTGAATGCCCTACATGCCGATGATCGCAGTTTGACCGCACAACATCAGCCCCTGAAGCAGGTCCGGGGCGAGTGTAGATCGACTCAGGCCGGGAAATAACCCTGCATATGTGACCAATTTGCGTCATTTTGCGGCTTGACCGGGGGGTCGTTTTGTGCCTCGCGGGGTCTTCGTGTCCGTGATCTCACTACGTCGAGGGTTGAGGCTGTCAACGCCTTTGGCGCCGCTCGCGAGCGATCCGAGGTCGGCGCAGCGTGTCGTTCACGTCCGTAGATCAGCAATGATTTCAGCGTGAGTGTTGAGTCTGTTGGTCAAGTTGTATACCGTTGATAGATGAAGAGCGGTGGAGGATCGTCGGTCGTGCCGCATGTCCGTCAGGAGAAAAGAAAGTAGGCGATGCCGTTTGCGCCTGCCAACTTGAGCATGGTCACGGAAACGGGCTGCTGTCAGAGTCGTATTATGGAAGGCAACCGCGCCCGGCTGCAGATGCGTCTCGCTGAGGTCATCCGGCGTCACCGCGAGGCGACCCGCTTCAGTCAGGAAACATTCGCGGATCACATCGGAATGCACCGCGCACAGTATGGGTTCATCGAGCGAGGGCGCAGGGACTTGCGGCTGACGACACTCGAGCGGGTGGCCAAGGGATTGAAGGAACCGCTGTGGGTGATTCTTCGAGAGGCCGAGGAAGGGTATCGGTGATGCAGAGGGATCGGGGGGCGATGGCGGAGCGCCATGCGACGGGACGTCCGGGCCGTTCTCCTGTGCGGCGGTGGGAAGGGCGTGCGCAACGCTGACTCCAGCGCCGAGCGCGAGAGCATACCGGCGATCTGCGAGCCGCCGACGCCGGACGTGGGTGCCGTGACGCCGAATGAGGGCCGCGCCCAGGCGCTGGCCGATATCGCGCGGAACCATCACGCGGCGCTCGTGCGATTCCTGATGGCCCGCACCGGATCGCAGGAGGAAGCCCGGGAAGTCGCGCAGGAGGCCTACGCCAAGCTCCTGGCGCTCGACACCCAGGGGCCGATCAGCTTTCTCGCCGGCTACCTTTGGCGCGTCGCCGCCAATCTGGCGATCGACGGCAGGCGTCGTCGCGCGGTCCGTGACCGATTCGCCGGCGTCGAGGGTCTCGGTGAGGGGCTCGAGCCCTCGGCGGAGCGGGTGGTCGAGGCGCGTCAGCGGCTGGCCATCGTGGAACGCGCCATCGATGAGCTGCCGCCCCGGTGCCTCGATGCGTTCCGACTTCGAGTGCTGGAGGGTCTGCGGTTCGAAGAAGTGGGCCGCGAGATGCGCATCAGCGACCGAATGGCCAAGACCTACGTCGCGCGCGCTCTGCAATACCTGCAGAGCTGTCTCGATGCGGCCGATGCACCGGGGAGCCGCCGGTGAGCGAGGACTTGGCGCAATGGCCGTGCGCCGGCCTTTGGCTGGAGGCGCTCGAGTGGCACGCAACACTGCACGAGGGCTCCGACATGGAATGGACGGACGCCAGGCTGTCCGAGTGGCGGCGGTGGTATTCGCAGCCGAAGAATCGCAGGATCTTCGAGCAGATCAGCCAGCTGCTCGAGGACCGGGACGCCTATTGCCAACGGCACGGGCGCCCGAAGGACGCCGACGCCGATCCCGGCGACCCAGGCGCCGGGAGAGCCCGCTCACCCCCCTTCGGATGGATCAAGGCAGCGGCGGGCGTGCTGCTCGCCGGCGCCGCCCTGGCATGCGCGGTGCTCGCGCTTCGAGTGCGCTGGGCAGGGACGCGAGCGGCCGGGCCGCGGGCGATGGTGTACGAGACCGCTGTCGGACAGCTGGAAACCATCCATCTGAGCGACGGATCGACGGTGACGCTCGGCGCCCGGACCCGGTTGACCGCCGAGCTCACCGCCCATCGTCGCGCCCTGCGACTGCTCCACGGAGAGGCGTGGTTCCGCGACACGGACATTGCGAGTCAGCCGTTCAGCGTGAAAGCCGGGCACGGCACGATCACCGCTCTCGGGACTTCCTTCGTCGTGGATCGGGATTCCGATCGGGTCGTCGTCACCGTGATCGGCGGCACGGTGGAAGTCTCGGCCATGCCTGATGCCGCGCCGAGGCGGACCGTCCATCCGGGAACAAGGACACGACATCCGCCCGCCGTACGCATGGTACGGGGAGAGGCGCTCAGCTATTCCGACCTCGGCAATATCGGCCCCGTCACCCATGTGAGCGCTCAGGCGGCCACCGCTTGGGCGCACGGGCAGCTGATCTTCAACGGGGTGCCTCTGCGCTACGTCGTCGAGAACATCGGACGCTACTGGTCCCGGCGCATCACCATCGGCCCCCGGGCGGGGCGGCTGCGGTTCAGCGGCCTCATCTACGAGAACGGAATCCAGGACTGGCTGAACGGCTTGAGCACCATCTTCCCGGTTGCGGTCGCGGAAGCCGGCTCCTCCATCGGCATCCACAGTCGTGCTCCGAACGCCCCGCGGCCCAACCAGGCACCACGTCCGGGACTCCTCCGCTGACCGAGCGGGCGAGTGCTTTCACGAACCTCAAGCGTCACGTCACCTCTTGCGTGGATCGCGCACGTCAGGTTCTGACGCCAACTGCTTCACGTCTCCCATCGCGAACCGTCTTCCAATCAGATCGAGCTCTGATCGACTCGATTGCATTGAAACACCAACTCGACCCGCGTTCGCGCGGTGTGTCGTTCGTCCAGGAACAACGGGGGGTATGGGTATGACATCTGTCGGCAACGCTCGGCGAGGATCCCGTAGAGATCGAAGACGTCCGCTACTACAGGCTCGCGCGGCGTGCATCGCCCTTCTTGCGCTCGCCGGCTGGATGCCGTGTCACCGCGTCCTGGCGCATGATCTGAGTCCGGTCATCCGGTTCGACATCCCCGCACAGCCTCTAAGCCATGCGCTCCTGCAGTTCGCCCTGCAGGCCCATGTACAGATCATGTTCTCCGCGTCCCTGACGCGGCACCTGAGCACTCCCGGTCTGCACGGGAAAATGACCGAGCACGAAGCCCTCCACGAGCTTCTCGAGAACTCGGGTCTGGGATTCATCCGGCAGCGCGATGGCGTGAAAATCGTGCCTCTGAAGGAGCACGCCGCAGGCGATTCCGGTCCGACGGGCCACGAGTCCGCGCGCCCGCACCGCCCCATTCAGGCAATAGCCCTGCAGGAAGTGGTGGTGACCGGCTCTCACATCCGTGGCGGACCGCCTCCCTCGGCTCCCATCATCACCATCACGCGCCGGGACATCGAAGCATCCGGCTATCAGTCCGTTGAGCAGGTGATGGATGCGCTGCCAGAGAACTTCGCGTCGGTGGGGTCGGGCCAAGCCTACGATCTCGGCGCTGAAAATGACTCGGGAAACATTTCCAACGGCGCCGCGGTGGACCTGGACGGACTGGGATTCGACTCCACCCTCGTGCTGGTGAACGGGCATCGCCTCGCGCCCAGTGGGACGCGAGGGGCGTTCACGGACATCTCAGTCATTCCGATCAGCGCGATCAGGCGAATCGATGTGCTGACGGGCGGTGCTTCGGCCATCTACGGCGCGGATGCGATCGGCGGTGTCGTGAACTACGTCCTTCGATCGCACGAGCAGGGTGCCGAAACATCCCTGGAATATGGGTCGGTGACCCGGGGTGGTCTCAAGGACTACCGGGCCGCCCAGTCCGTCGGCATGAGCTGGACTGGTGGAGATCTGTTCGCCGCGTACGAGTTTCACAAGCGCACTGCGCTGTCCGCAGGCGATCGGAATTTCAGCAGTTCCGCCGGGCCATATTCGCTGCTGCCGGATTCGACGCAAAACAACCTCTATGTGACGGCCACGCAGAACATCGGCGTTAATGCCAGCCTGGAGGGCGATCTGTTCTATGAGCAGCGGCGGACCCACAACGCATTCCCCTACGCCGGAATTCTGGTCGGCTCTGATGCCCATTCGCGCGAATACTCTGCCGGAATCGAGGCAGCCAGTGCGCTGGGGACCCAATGGCACGGGCACATGCGGCTCCGATATGGGGAAAGCCGTGATGCACTCGATGACGTGTTCGGCACAGAACGCGGGCGCTCACGATTGCTGACTGCATCGGTCGGTGCGGACGGGCCCATTCTCCGTCTGAGATCTGGAGTCGCCCGCGGCGCAATAGGCGCCGAGGTGCGTCGCGAGTCATTTTCCAGCCGCTACACAGGGGTGTTCGTCTCCGAGAGCAACCTCGACGAAAAACGGACGGTCGACGCAATATATGTCGAATCAAGAATACCGCTCTGGGCCGGGCGACAGGATCCGAGCCGCGGCCCCCTGCTCAGCGCGGATCTCGCAGGCAGATACGAGCATTACAGCGATTTCGGGTCATCATTGAATCCCATGGCCGGATTGGCATGGCAACCGGCACGCGGTCTGCGATTTCGGGGCACGGTCAGTTCGTCATTCCGGGCCCCGAACTTCTATGAGTTGTACGGTGCCAGTCAGGCGGAGCTGTTCAATTCTCCGTATCCGGGAAGCCACGGGAATACGGAGGCGGTCCTGATCAGAGTGGGGGCGAACCCGGATCTGAGGCCGGAAAAGTCTA